>NZ_CP040509.1:349676-699352 GCF_005845365.1 Rhodoluna limnophila
ATCAGCGTCAGCAAAGTGAAGTTTGTTGCTCGAGGGTCAAATTGAGCATTCTCGGGCAGCAGGGTGTTCCAGGTTAGCCAAATGGCCACCACGATGGTCATACCAATCAGAAAAGCACCGGTACCCATAGCGCGCGCAAACGCTTCGGACGCGCGACCAAACTGTTCGCGGTCAATCGAGATCTTGGTCACAAACCGCTGACGAGAGCGTAGCGGTGCGTCAAGTGTGTTCTTAGCCACGGCTTCCTCCCTCGTCTTCGGTGCGCCAGTCATCTGGCAATAGGTGGTCCAAAACGTCGTCAACGGTTACCACACCGATAAGGCGTGACTCGTCGTCGACAACCGGTAGGGCCACCAGGTTGTAGTTAGCTAGGGTTCGGTGAATCACTGAGATGTGAGTGTCTGCTTTGACCGGCTCTAGCTCGGTGTCCAAAAGGTTGCCGAGGCGCTCGTGCGGTGGGTAGCGCAGCATGCGCTGAAAGTGAACCACACCCAGGTAGCGCCCGGTTGCAACCTCGTAAGGTGGCAGGGTTACAAACACCGATGCCGCAAGTGCTGGCGCAACCTCAACTCGACGAATCAGTGCCATGGCCTCGGCCACGGTTGCATCGGCGGCGCAGATGATTGGTTCGGTGGTCATCAAACCACCGGCGGTGAACTCGTCAAACTGCATAAGCATACGGATGTCTTCGGCTTCTTCTTCATCCATAAGGTCAAGAATTGCTTCGGTACGTTCTTCTGGCAGGTTAGCCATCAGGTCGGCAGCGTCGTCTGGCTCCATGAGGTCAAGAACCTCAGCGGCACGCTCATCGTCTAGCTCGGCAATGATGTCCAGCTGCTCGTCTTCAGGCAGCTCTTCTAGCACATCGGCAAGGCGTTCGTCGTCAAGCTCTTCGGCAACCTCAAGCATGCGCTCGTCAGGTAGGTCAAGCAGGGCCGAGGCCAAGTCGGCTGGGCGCAGTTCGGAATAGGTTGCGATCAGTTGCTGAGCGCTCTGACCCTCTTCGGTTCGCGCCTCTTCGCTCACTTGTTCCCAGGCTGCAAAGAGCGTGGCGCCGCGGGCAAATGGTGATGCCGAAGTCTTTGGGCGGCGCAAAAACAGCTCGGTAACGGCCCATTCTTTTTGCTTGCCCTGCTCGATGGCTAGGTCCTCGATAGAAGCCGGGCCGCTGCCGTCAAGCAGCCGAACCTTGCGGCCCAAAATTTCGGCAATCACGCGGGTTTCTTGGCCGCGCTGGGTGAATCTGCGCAGGTCAATCAAGCCGGTGGTAATTACCTGACCGGCTGAGATAGAAGTTACTCGGGTAATCGGAACAAAAACGCGACGGCGTCCGCTGATCTCAACCAGCATTCCGGTGGCCTTAGGTGAGCCGGATTTACGGTACGCCACAAGAACGTCAATGACCTTACCTACACGGTCTCCCGCAGGGTCAAAGACGCCACAGCCAGCCAATCTGGCGACGAATACTCTAGTTGCGCTCACTCTTCAACCTTAGACGAGAGGTTGAAGGCGTGCCAGAATGGGATTGTGAACAATAAGCGAACCTCCCGATCCCAGGCCCCGGTAATTCCTCAGGGCGAGGTCATCGGTGAATTCAAGACTTACGCCGAGGCCTCTGACCTCGTAAACCTGCTTATTGAAAAGCAGTTTCCAGGTGGCCAAATTGCCATTGTCGGCAAAGACCTTCGAACCGTTGAGCGTGTTCGTGGCAAGTTGAGCAATGCCCGAGTGGCACTGGGTGGTGCAACCACCGGATCATGGCTAGGTCTGATCTGGGGATTGATTTTTGGGACCAACCCGGAGGCAGTGACCACACAGGATGCCTTTGCACCGGTTATTTCGGCAGTGTTCATCGGTGCCGGAGTCGGTATGTTGATCAACATCCTGCGCTTTGCGTTTTCTAAAAACAAGCGCTCATTCATCAGCCAATCAACCGTGGTTGCCTCAAAATATCAGGTTCAGGTGCCTCGCAACCTAGCGGATCAAGCGGCCACCATATTGGCTTCCAAAACCTTGGAGTAACCCACTGGTTCTCTAACGCTCTAGCACGCCAGCTTTTGCAGCCAGGCTTCAACTTCTTCGGCTTGTCTAGGTAACGCTGCGGTTAGATTTTCGGCACCGTTTTCAGTGATCAGCACGTCGTCTTCAATGCGCACCCCGATACCGCGGAACTCCTCAGGCACCAGCAGGTCATCCTGGTGAAAATACAGACCGGGCTCAATGGTAAAAATCATGCCGGGTTGGATTTCAGCGTCAAGATACATTTCACGCCTAGCCTGTGCGCAGTCATGCACATCGAGACCAAGGTGGTGACTGGTGCCGTGAATCATCCAGCGGCGGTGAAATTGGTTCTCCGGTAGCAGTGATTCCTCAGCTGACACCGGCAAGAAACCCCACTCAGCTGTTTTTGCCGCAATAACCTCCATGGCTGCCGCGTGAACATCCTTGAATTTGTTGCCTGGCTTTGCCACAGCAAACGCCGCATCGGCGGCCTCTCGAACCGCCTCGTAGACCTTGCGTTGAACTTCGGAGTATTTACCTGAGACCGGCAGTGTGCGAGTCACATCGGCTGTGTACAGGCTGTCCACCTCTACGCCGGCATCAATCAGGATCAGGTCGCCGCTGTTTACCGGGCCATCGTTGTTTACCCAGTGGAGCACGCAGGCATGGTGGCCGGCTGCCGCTATGGTCTCGTAGCCGAGGTAGTTGCCCTCAATTCGAGCCTGAGTGTAAAACGCGGTTTCAACAATGCGCTCGCCGCGTGGGTGGGCTGCAGCTGCGCCAAGGTTCTTGGCAACTTCTTCAAAACCCTTGATTGATGCTGCTACTGCCTTGCGCATTTCTGCGATTTCATAATCGTCTTTGATAAGTCGAAGCTCAGAAACAAACTGGGCAAGTTCCTGGCTCTTTGAGTGCACAACCAGATCTGGTTTTGGAACCGACTTTTTGAATTTTGAAAGCTGGTTCAGCGAGGCAGTTTGAAGACCTAGCTGGGCTGATACCTGAAGCAGAGATGGTCGTTGGCCAACCCAAAATTCACCGATGGCAGGGTTTGCGAAAAACTCATCGGTGTTTCGACCAGCGGTTTCACGAAAGTACAAGGTGCTGATTGCCTCGGCGCCCCGGGCATCAATAACCAACACCGATTCCGGAACCGCTGCCGAACCCCAACCGGTCAGGTGGCTAAATGCCGAGTGCGGGCGGTAGAGGTAATCGGTGTCATTTGACCGCACCTGAGCGGCACCGGATTCGAAGACCAAGACTTTGCCGGCAAACGCGGCGGCAACAGCCTCACGGCGGCGTGCGGCGTATGGCACAACTTCAGCCGGTTCGGGCATAGATGCTTCGGAGTCAGCCCAGTTTGAACCGATGTACTCTAAGAATTTTTTGCTGTGCGGGGTGCGGCTCCTCATGCCTTTATTCTGGCACTATGGCAATCATTGATCTGCACAGTCACTCAACTCGGTCAGACGGCAAAGAATCTCCAACCGAGGTTTTTGAGCACGCTGCTGCAGCCGGGGTAGATGTACTTGCGCTCACCGATCATGACACCACTAACGGTTGGGCTGAGGCCAGTGAGGCAGCCAGCCGCCTGGGAATGGGATTTGTACCGGGAATCGAGGTAACCACGCGCGCCTCGGTTCAGGTTGCTGGTCGTAATAGATTCATCAGCGTTCACATGCTGGCCTACCTGCCCGACCCAGAGAACACGGCACTGAGGCAAGAACTTCTGACCACCGTGAATTCACGTGAAAACCGGGCTATGTTGATGGTCGACAAACTGGCAGAGGATTACGACATCACGTGGGAACTCGTGTTGGAAATGATTGAGGATGGCGCCACCATCGGCCGCCCGGCTATTGCCGATGCGCTGGTGCACCTTGGTGCCGCAGATGATCGCAGTGCTGCGTTTCGTGGACCACTGGATAGTCGCGGCAAGTACTACGTTCCAACCGACACAGTGGACAGCTTTGACGCTATCCGTTTGATTCGCGAGGCTGGGGGAGTGCCTGTGATTGCTCACCCGCTAACCGACATTTCGCCGAATGCATCGCGCGGCGACTTGCCCCAGGACCACTTTGAAAAACTCATCGATGCCGGTCTAGCGGGGTTTGAGGTGTATCACCGCGAAGTTCCGCAAAACGCCCGCGAGTGGTTGCTGTCGCTAGCAGTCGAACATGACCTGATTGTCACAGGTTCAAGCGACTACCACGGCGTCCACGGCAAGCCCAACCGGCTGGGTGAGAACACCACAGAACCAGAGATGCTCGAACGGATTATTGAGCTCGGCTCGGGCGTGGCTGCGCAACTTTAGCGGCTTGAGTTAGTGCCGGACGCAAAAAATCCCCAGCCGATTGGCCGGGGATTTTTAATTGTTGAATTAGCTTTGAGTACCGCGGTTCACACGGGTGCGGGTGCGGTTGCGCGCTGGGCGCGGGTGCTCGTGGCCACCGTGAGTCTCGGCCTTAGCCTCACCGGATGACGTTTGACCTTCTGAACGATGAGGGCGGTCACCGCTGACCTTGCGGTCTTTGTCTCCGCGGGTGGCACCATCTTTGTGGTTGCGGCCTGACTGACCTCCTGGGCGGCCAGAATTTGCGCGACCACCATTTGAGCGACCGCCTCTAGGCTTCTCGTCGTCGCCAGGCTTCCAGCCATCTGGGCGCTTGGTTTTGGCAATTCTGCCCTTGGTGCCAGGTGCAATCTCAAGATCGGCAAATAGGTGAGCTGAACTCGAGTAGGTTTCGGTTGGCTCAGGCTGACCAAACTCAAGGGCGGTGTTGATGTGGCCCCAGCGAGTCAAGTCTTCCCAGTCCACAAACGTCACAGCAATTCCTGTGCGTCCGGCGCGCCCTGTGCGACCAACGCGGTGCAGGTAGGCCTTCTCGTCCTCTGGAATTGTGTAGTTGATTACGTGAGTAACGTCATCAACATCGATGCCTCGCGCTGCAACTTCGGTTGCAACCAAGATGTCGCGCTTTCCTGAACGGAACGCGGCCATTGATTTCTCGCGAGCCTCTTGGGTCATGTCACCGTGCAGAGCGGTGGCGTTGAAACCACGGTCCACTAGCTCCTCAGACACCTTCGATGCCTGACGCTTGGTCTTGGTGAAAATAACGGTTTTTCCGCGACCCTCGGCCTGCAGAATGCGGCCCACCACTTCATCCTTGTCCAGTGCGTGAGCACGGTAGATGAACTGTTTGATGTCAGCCTTGGTCTGGCCTTCATCCGGGTCATTGGTGCGAATGTGGACCGGGCGGTTCTGATACTTGCGGGCCATGGTAACGATGGTTCCCGGCATTGTGGCCGAGAACAACATGGTCTGGCGACCGTCTGGCGTGTAGGCGAAAAGCTTTTCAACATCTGGCAAGAAACCAAGGTCCAACATTTCATCGGCCTCGTCTAGAACCATGAATCGGATGTTGCCTAGGTCGAGAAGTTTCTGCTTTGAAAGGTCAATCAGTCGACCCGGAGTACCAACAATTACCTGTGCGCCGGCGTTGATCTCAGCGACCTGCTCTTCGTAGGCTTTGCCACCGTAAATTGCGGCCACCATGGTCGAGCGGTTTCCTGAAGCAAGTTTTAGGTCATCGGCAACCTGGATAGCGAGCTCGCGAGTCGGAACTACAACCAGCGCCTTCGCGCCCTTTTCTGGGTCCTTGCCCAAGCTCTGCAGTAGTGGAAGGCCAAAGCCCAAAGTCTTTCCAGTACCGGTCTTGGCCTGGCCAATAACGTCCTGTCCGGTTAGTGCAACCGGAATGGCCTCTTCCTGGATTGGGAAGGGGCTGGTGATGCCTCGAGATGCGAGGGCTTCAACGATGTCTTCATCGATGCCTAATTCGGCGAAATTCAATAGTGCTCCTATAGTCGTGTTCAGTCTACTCGCGGTGCTACGCCATGTCTCGGGATGATGAGTATCCTTGTCAATGTGTTTGATTGGTTTAAACGAATTCGCACGGGTGCCCGCAAGTTTGCGTTGCCGCCTCGTGAAGAGCGCGCCGCCCGCAATACCGGTGAGGTAAACCTAAAGCCGTACACCCCAGATGCCAAGGCTTTTCTTGGTCAGTTGGCATACCTTCAGTTGAGCCAATTTGAGATTTTGACCAGTGAACTCAAGTATTCGCCAAACACTCAGTACAAGGCAGAGCTTGGTGAAGCCGCCGCAAAAAGTTTTGAAAAGTACCGCTCCATTGCCAAGAAGATTGCTGCTCAGGGCATAGATCCGACCGATGCAATGGACCCTTTTGTTGAACGAATCGAGATGTTTCACTCCCGAACCAACGGACTCGACTGGTACGAAAGCGTCATCAAGGTCTACCTAGTTTCGGGTCTTCTCGATGACTTCTATCGCCGATTGGCAGTAGGTCTTGACCCGCTATTGCGGGCGGATGTTGAAAAGGCTTTGAGTGACAAAAAGTTTGAGCAGTTTGCCAAGCGCGTGCTGCTGGAATCGATGCAAAAGGACCCAACCCTAGGTTCGAGGCTTGCACTTTGGGGTCGTCGACTTATGGGTGACGTGCTTCTCGAGCTTCGTGCTGCCTTTGACAACCGCAAGCTGGCGGGTGTGGCCAAGTCCAAGAAGCTAACTCTCGAAGAAGAGCGTGCAGTAAACCTGGCTTCTTACTCGAAGCTGGAACCACTGATTACTGAGTTGATCGGTGCCCACACCGTTCGCATGGATGCGCTTGGGCTAACCGCCTAATCCCTGAACAAAACAAGGCCAAGCGGCTTTAAGTTTGAGCTTTTAGCTGCGGGACTTTGCAATCTGGCGACCGCCAAAGTACATGGCTGCAGGCATGCCCAACATCACGATGATCCAAATCCATGGTTCGTCATAGTGCATGCCTGACCAAGTCAAAATTGCCCAGAGCAAACTGCCCGAGACAATGGCAAGACCGGTTGGCACCAGTGAACCGAAGTTCTCATTGGTGAGGTTTACATACGGTGCAACCAGGCCCAAAATTAGGCCGTAAACCACGATGAAGGCAACGCATAGCAGGGTAATCGGATCCATTAGGCGATGAACCCAACTCGACGAGTTTCTTCAGCACCAATCTCAACGTAGGCAAGAGATTCGGCTGGAACGACAAACTGACGGCCCTTGTTGTCAGAAAGCTTCAGAACCTTGGCACCAGACTCTAGACAGGCTGAAACAACTGCCTCTACCTCACTGGCAGTTTGTGCCGATTCAAAGCTGAGCTCACGCGGGCTATTTTTGATGCCGATTCTGATGTCCATTTAAGGCCTTTCATCTACTCCCATTAGATTACGACACCGATAAGACATGTGAGGTCGTGGACTCACTTTTTACTGGAATGTCAGGGCTGCAGGGTAGTTTTGACCTCGTGAAAATTTCTACCGTTTATGGCTCGCCTGGATCAGGCAAAACCACAGCGGTCGAGGCAGCGTTTATGCGCGGCATCGCATCCGGTTTGTCTGCCGACCAGGTGCTGGTTCTGGCCGCCACCCGCGAGTCTGCCAACACACTCCGAGACTCATTAGCCCTAAAACTTCAAGGCGCAGTATCTGGCTCTCTAGCAAGAACCGTGAGCTCTTTTGCCTTTGGTGTGATGCGCCAGGCAGCCGTGGCTGCTGGGCAAAAGTTGCCCGAGCTCATCAGCGGTAGTGAGCAGGACCGCCTGCTGGCGGAAATTATCGAGGCCCACTTGCTCGGCCTTGAGTCAACCTCGGCTGGCAATTTCGGCGATTGGCCAAAGCACATCACGCCAACGGTGCTGGCTTTGAATGGCTTCAGAGCTGAGCTGCGAGACCTAATCATTATTTGCCTTGAGTATGGGGTTAGCCCAGATTCACTGGCCGCTATTGGTCTTGATCAAAAGCAAGCGGTTTGGCCCGCTGCTGCGAATCTCTATCGGGAATACCTCTCCGCTGTTTCAGGGGCGGGATTCGAGCATCGGTTCGACCCATCGCAATTGATTCGCTCGGCAGCCGACTGGCTTCAAAATAATCCTTGGCCAAAGCCCCTGCTTGACCTCAGGCTAATTCTGGTAGATGACGCCCAAGAACTAACCCCGGCAGCGGCTCATTTGATTCAACTCCTAACTCGTTCTGGCGCTGATCTGGCTTTATTCGGTGACCCCGATGCATCCACTTTGGGCTTTAGGTCTGCCGATGCCAGGGCTATGAGCGCCCTCGCTGACGCAGTTGCCACGTCCAACCAAACCACTGTTGAGGTAACCTTTTTGCCGCCTGGCGAGCGCGCCCAAGGCATCGCCAACGTGCTCGGCAAAGTGAGCAATCAAATTGAGACTGCCCGGGCCGGCCGTCAGCGTAAAGGGCTGCTTCGACCAGAGCCCGAAGCCTCGGCCGAAGGCGTTGAGGGGCAGGTTTTTCTCGACGAGCAATCCGAAATCTCATGGTTGGCACGCCGACTCCGAGAACTACATCTGTACGACAAAATCCAGTGGTCTCAGATAGCCGTGGTGGCCCGAAGTCAGGGCAACCTTCAGCAACTGGCCTCGGAGCTCTCCTACGAAAACATACCGGTCCGTTTGGTCTCTCAAAGCCCACTGAGAGATGAGTTTGGTTCGCGAGCATTGCTGCGATTCTGTTGGGTTGTCCTGACTCGTTCACCGATCACCATCGAACTAGCACTTGAACTGTTCACCTCGCCTTTGTGTGGTCTGGATTCACTCGGCCTGCGTCGACTGCGCCGGGCACTTCGCCGCGAGGAGTTGGCGGCTGAAGGGGCTAGAAATAGCGACGAGCTCCTTGTTGCTTTGTTTGATGCCCCAGGTGCGCTCGCAGCACTCAAGGGCCCTGAAATCCGCAGAGTAGCCAGTTTTCTTGAAACTTTTTTTGCTGCTCAGGAGATCACCGAAGACCAATCGGCCAGCATCGAAGACCTCCTGTGGCTGGCCTGGTCGAGGTCAGGCCTAGATAAGTCCTGGCGTGAACTTTCTCGAGGAGTCGGTGAAGTTTCGGCTCAAGCCAACCGAAATCTTGACTCTGTGGTCGAGTTGTTCGCTGCCGCGAATCGGTATGTCGAGCGTCACCCGGGTGCCGAATCATTGGTCTTTGTTGAACAACAGTTAGCGCTGGGTCTTCCAGAAGACTCTTTGGCTCTAAATAACGAGCAGGCTGACCGCGTGAGCCTGATTACACCCGCTGCGCTCATCGGAAGGACCTTTGATGTGGTTGCACTTCCTCAGTTGATCGAGGGTGTGTGGCCAAATCTAAAGCCGCGATCTTCTCTCCTCGGAGCCACCGCACTGAGTTCGTTCTTGTCAGGCAAGATCGATTCAATTGAACAGGCGCAGCGGTCAGAACTTCCGGACGAGCTCAGGATGCTTTACAAATCCGTGGGTGCTTCCTACCGTCGCCTAATCATTTCAGCCACCGATTCTGAGGACAGGCAGATTTCGCAATTCGTGAGCTTGATGCTCGGCACTATCCCGACACCGATTGCGCACCGTGGTCACCAACTTTCTCTTAGGGGTTTGGTCGGTTCGCTGAGGCGGCAGTTGGCAACAGATCGGCCTTTGGCAGATCAGCAAAGTGCGGCAGTTGGGCTTGCTCGGTTGTCTCAGGCTGGAATACCGGGGGCAAATCCGGATAGTTGGTACGGGCTAAAACCAATCTCCACCACTGAGCCACTGATTGACCTCGCCGACCCTGAGGCTCAGGTCTTTGTGCGACCCTCGCAACTTGAAAACTACCTAAAGTGCCCCTTGCACTGGTTTATCAATGCGCATGGTGGGTCCGATTCAACTTTTTCTGCGAATCTCGGAACACTACTTCACGAGGCCTTCGAATTGGCGACCGAAGTTACCGATGAAGCCTTGTGGAAGGTGGTTGATTCCAAGTGGCACAGCCTTAAATTTGAATCTGATTGGCTTGAGCAGGCAGGTCAGCGGCGGGCCAAGGCCATGGTCGCCAACCTCGTTCAGTACGCTCAGCAAGTGCGCGCGCAGGGCGGCCAGGTCGCCGGGGCAGAGATCGATTTCGAGTTTGAGCTGGGTCGGGCAAAAATTCGTGGTCAAGTCGATCGCCTAGAGGTTTACCCTGACGGCAAGGTGTTCGTAGTGGACCTCAAAACCGGTGCCAAGCAGTTCACTGCCGCCGAGGCACAGAGTCACCCTCAGTTGGGGTTGTACCAACTCGCATATCAACACGGGGCCTTTGCAGACCTGCCTGGGCTGACAGAGGGTTCCCAGTTGGCGGGCGCCAAGTTGCTGTTGGTAAATGGCACGAAGCCCACCGAGAGGGTTCAAGAAAGTCTGGCCGAAAACCAGGAGCTGCAAAGTAACTTCGAGTCCCTGGTCGCCGAGGCAACCGAGGGCATGGCAATGGCCGATAAGTGGTTTGTTGCCGAGGTTGGCTCGCACTGCAGCAACGAAAACGAATTTGGAACCTGCCAAATTCACCTGACCAAGGCGGTGTCATTCGGTGGCTAATTTTAAGTACTCCGCAAATCAGGTCTACGCGGTGATCCGTCCCTACACGCTCACCCCAGAGCAGGCGGCTGCCGTCGAGGGAGCTAGCGTCAACTCGCCTGCGCTCGTGGTTGCCGGTGCTGGTTCCGGAAAAACCGAGCTCATGGCGGTCCGGGTTCTTTGGTTGGTAGCCAATCGGGTTGCACGACCAGAACAGGTTCTAGGGCTCACTTTCACCAGAAAAGCTGCCGCCGAACTCGGTAAAAGAATTTACGAAAGCCTGTTGAAACTGCGCGACACCGATATGTGGCCAGAGGATCTCGAGTACGACTTCATTGCCCCAACAATTTCGACCTACAACGCGTACGCAAATAATTTGTTTCGTGAGAACGCGTTAGCGCTCGGGTATGAATCAGACGCCATACTGCTCACCGAAGCTGCAGCTTTTCAACTGGCACGTGAAGTCATCCTGAAACACGGGTCTGAAATTGACCTCCGCCTCAGCGATCTCGACGCCAGCCTGAAATCGATTGTTGAATCGGTTCTCGCTCTGGCGCAGTCTATGAACGACAACCTAGTGCTCGCAGATCAAATAGAGGCGGTAATCGAAGCCGCAGCCTCCGCGCTAGCCGAACTGCCCCGAAAAGCCGGTTCATCCGACACCACACCGTATTCGTACATGCAGTCTCTGCTTCAGCCAATCATGGGCACCCCAACCATCGCCAAGTTGGCAGAAGCCTATGCTCGCGAGAAGCAGCTCCAGGGTTACGTTGATTACTCCGATCAAGTTGCCTTGGCAGAACGTGCGGTTCGCGAGGTTCCCGGCATTATCGAACTCGAGCAGAGTAAGTTTCAGCAGGTTCTCCTCGATGAGTATCAAGACACCTCGTATCTTCAAACCAGGCTCCTGCAGGGGTTGTTTGCTGGCACATCGGTGTTTGCAGTTGGCGACCCAAACCAATCAATTTATGGCTGGCGTGGGGCCAGTGCCTCCAACCTCAAAAACTTCTACCGAGATTTCAATGCACCGGATGGATCGGCCTGGTTCTCGCTTTCGACTTCGTGGCGCAATCCCCAGCAAGTTTTGAACCTTGCTAACCACCTGATTGGTGAACTCAAGGTCGTTGAACTCGCGCCGGCTCCAAACGCAGTCCTCGGTCAAGTGGAGGTCGATTTTCAGTCAGACCTTAAAGCTGAGGCACAAGCTGTTGCCCGTTGGCTGAAGCAAAATAGCAATCAGGATCAAACCTCAGCCCTTCTAATGCGCAAAAGAAGCCAAATGCATCTGTTTGTTGAGGCGCTGGAAGGTCAGGGGCTTGAAGTCGAAGTTGTGGGCCTTGGCGGTCTGCTTCAAATGCCAGAGATAGTCGACCTAGTTTCTGCGCTGAAAGTTATTCATAATCCGCTCGCCGGCACTCAGCTGATCCGTCTGCTGTCTGGGCCCCGATGGAGGCTCGGCGCAAAGGATCTTGAGCGCCTCCATCGTTACGCCACGAGACGTGCGCGACTTGATGATTCTTTGGTTGAGCGCCAGCGGGAGGGTCTAGCGCCGGAGGACGCAGTGTCAATTGTTGACGCTCTTGATCTTCTTCTAACGGAAAGAGAGCCGGAGAAAATCGGGTTCTCAGACCTTGGATTACCAAGATTGCTGGATGCCGCTCAGTTGCTTAGAAACCTTCGCCGCCAGACTGGGCTCTCCTTACCGGAATACGTGAGAGCAGTTGAGCAGGAGCTTTGGCTAGATATTGAGGTTGCAGCTAACCCTCGTAGGCATAACCCATTGGCCCATCTAAATGCCTTCTCCAACATTGTTTCGAGCTATTCCGCCAACAACCATCAGCCCCACCTTGGCGGGTTCATTGAATGGCTAGATTTTGCCGATCAGCGTGAACGTTTTGAAGTACCCACCAAAAACCCTGAGGCCGGTGTCGTGCAGGTTCTCACCATCCACGCAGCCAAGGGGTTGGAGTGGGACAACGTTGTGGTTGCCAATCTGGTTGAAGGTGACTTTCCAGGAGATGGCAAGGGCTCTTCGGGCTGGCTGGCATTTGGGCAACTTCCTTATCCGTTGCGCGGAGATCGCCACGAGCTTCCGGAGTGGAACTACGCACAGGTTGAAACCCAGCCTGATGCCAAAAGCTCGGTTGAGATTTTCAAGGAGTTGATGCGTCAGCACCAGTTGAAAGAAGAACTTCGGCTTATGTATGTGGCAGTAACCAGGCCAAAATCAAGGCTTCTGCTCACAGGCTCATACTGGAAACCCGGAAACAAGAAGGTTCGAGAGCCATCCCGTTTTCTGAAGCAGGTAACCGAGATTTCCGGAATTTCTTTGCCTGAAAATCAGCACCAAGAAAATCCCCTTGAAGATCACGCCATGGTTGAGGCCTGGCCGCTTGATCCACTCGGAGAAAGACACCGTTTGGTGCTCGAGCGAGCCGAGAAGCTGACTCGTGAGGCTATAGAGGTCATTGAAAGAAATCCGGCTCAAGGGGCTTTGCAGGTGCAGAGTGACATCGACCTACTGCTCGGTGAACGTGACGCGGCTCTTGCCAGCGCTGACCGAGTTGAGGTTCCAATCAGAATCCCAGCCTCGAGGTTCAAAGATTACATTCTTGACTTCGAGGGTCTGGCTCAGCGACTTAAGCGCCCAATGCCATCACGTCCCTATCAGCAAACTCGAAATGGCACCTACTTCCACACCTGGGTAGAGGGGCAATTCAATTTGGCAACGTTGGGCGAATCCGAAACTTCAGTTGATGCAATCGATAGCGACTTTGCCAGCGAGTCGCTCGAAACACTAAAGGAAAATTTTGCTTCATCACGTTGGGCAAAGCTCAAGCCGATTGCAATTGAGCAAGAAATTCAATTGACAATGGCCGGCCACACATTTGTTTGCAAACTTGACGCAGTATTCGAGACTGAATCCGGGGTTGAAATTGTCGACTGGAAAACCGGAAAGGCTCCAAAAGATCAGGCCGATTTAGAAGCCAAAACCCTACAGCTGGCGCTCTATCGAATCGCGTATTCGAGATTCACCGGTCTGCCAATCGAGCAGATCTCAGTTGGTTTTTATTTCGTCTCGGACAACGTCGAAATTCGGCCCGAAAAGGTTCTTGACGAGGCGGAACTACTTGAACTGTGGGGCCGGGCTACAAGCCAGAACTCTTAAAAGAGTTCGTTGTCGGTCTTCTCCGGGAGTTCAATCGGTTTGGTTGCGTCGTCAACGTACTCATCCTTCGCCAGGTCAATGACCTCGAGCTCATCGTCCTCGTCGGCGCTGATTGTTTCGACCTCGATCACTGAGTCTGCCTCAAAAACAGGCGCAACCACAGCTTCTTCGTAGGTAATGGTTGTGATGGTCGTGGCTGAGGCAACTAGGCGGCCGACTGCACCGGTGCTCACATCATCGGCCAGAACAGCCAAGAGGCTGCTGGCGTCATCGATGATTTCTTGGTCATTTTTATTGAGGCCGTGCATCAGCCACCGAGCAAGTTCAATCTCGCTGTAGAGCGTCGCACGCTGTCGCAGCCCAGCGTCGACCACCGGGTGGTGTTGACGGTAAACATCCAGGATGCTGTCGCTTAGTTCGTGAATTCCAGTGCCCAAAATCCAAGCAAAATCTTCAGCCGGGTCACTAATTTTTAGTGAGCTCCACCCAAGAATTCCACTGACGCTTTCATCGAGCGCAAGCACGGTCTCGGTGTTGAGGCCACCGTGGACCACGGTCGGCTGAAAGCGGAACAAGCTGACATCTTCGAGTGCGTTTTCCCAACGCGAGAGCAGCACGGCTGGAATCTTGCCAGTTGAGGCCAGGCGGTCAAGCTCAGCGGTGCGGTTGCGAACGATTTCCGCCGCGTCATATTCGGCTAGGTGAGCTTCTTCGATGAGGTGGCGGTCAAGGTTATGAATCGCTGCAATGGCCTTGCCAATGCTGGTTGAAAGAGCAGTGTCGGCACCGACGGCAGAAATCTCGACCGGGTTGCCATAAACAAAGCTGAACACCAAAACGCGCGATCCGGATTCATCCTTGGTTTCGCCGACCAGATTGGTTACCTCAAAAGGAAGCGCCTGGCGCCCATTCTGGGTTAGCGCCTTGAGTGCGCGGAGTTCTACCTCGAGTTCTGCACCGGCGGCTTGATTGTTAGCCACGCGAACCACATAGTGTTCACCGGTTGTTGCTGTTAGCAAAGCCGTATCAAAGGCACCGGTTCCCCCGGCCGAAAGGCTCTTTACCTGGTGAAAGTTAATGTTCGGGACAGCTGCTTTAGCTAGCGCCGCTAAAATCAAGGGAGATTTGGCCATGTGAAAAAGGGTAGAAGAAAATTTCTCGAACGCCCCGCATCGCCACGCGAATCTAGACAGAGAGCCCAAATGGATCAGTTGCTAAACCTGCCGATGGCACGCACTGCGATTGATCGTGACTATCTAGCGCGCGTTCAGCCGGGCCTCTTTGAAAATCTTGCGTCTACTCACTCGACCCGCTACCTGCTAATCAATCGTGGAAGAGTGCTTCTGGACGGACCGGCCGACCAGGCTCAGCCGCGCCTTCACCTAGTTGAGCGACCGATACAGGTTGAGCCGATTGTTGAGGTTTATTTGGGTCGTTCAGAGGTTGCCGAACAGTCAATAGAAGCTGGGGCGGCTGTCGTGCTTTGGGTAGTTGAAGACAGCACGGCTGATGCAATTTCTTCAGACGGTTGGCATCAATTGAGGCGCACGGGTGCGGGTCTTTCAGCACTGCACGCGGGGCTTTACACGCAGGCTTTAGCGCTCTCAAATTGGCATGCAACGCATCAGTTCTGCCCAAGATGCGGAACTTTGACCAACATCGATCAAGCCGGTTGGGTCCGCGTTTGCCCGCAAGATTCGCACCAGGTTTTTCCTCGCACCGACCCAGCCATCATCGTTTCAGTCATTGATCAACACGACCGAATTCTGCTTGGCTCGCAGGGCATTTGGGAAGACAACCGTTGGTCCATCCTGGCCGGATTTGTTGAACCCGGTGAATCGCTTACCGCAGCCGTACGCCGCGAAATGTTCGAAGAAGCCGGAGTCCGCGTTGTTCAACCGGAGTATCTCGGTAGTCAGGCTTGGCCCTTCCCTTACTCGCTAATGGTTGGCTTTACCGCCAAAGTCGATCCTGCATTTGCCGATGCTGACTTGGCGCCCGATGGTGATGAGATTGAAAAGTTGCGCTGGTTTAGTCGTGCCGACATCGAGGCTGAGGCAAGTTCGTTGCTGCTTCCGGGGCGCATGAGCATCTCTCGCGCAATTATCGAGCACTGGTACGGATCAGAGATTGTCTCGGCAACAGAGTTGGGTCAAATTGGATCCTGAACTTCTGCTTGAAAACCTTGACCCCGAACAACGATTGGCAGCTGAGTCGTTGGTGGGCCCAACCTGCATCTTGGCCGGTGCCGGCACGGGTAAAACCACAACGGTCACCCATCGAATTGCTTACGGCATTGCCACGGGTTTTTATGCGGCCAACCGCGTATTGGCATTGACCTATACCAACCGAGCTGCCGGCGAGCTCAGGGCACGCCTTCGCCAATTGGGTGTCGGTGCCGTATCGGTGAAGACTTTTCACGCTGCGGCGTTGTCTCAGCTTGAATTTTTCTGGCCACAGTTTGCCGGCGTTCCTGCACCCGCTGTTTTGCAGTCCAAGGCCCGGATGATTTCTGAAGTAGCCGATTCAGTCAAGATTCGTCTTGATGCCGGCGCGGTACGCGATTTTGCAGCAGAAATCGAATGGCGCAAATATTCGATGCTGAGCCTTGAGCAGTACGCCGAGGTAGTGTCGAGTCGCCCTAAAGTTGCCGGGCTGAGTCCCAGCAAAAACGTTGAGCTTCAGGCAGCTTACGAAGAAGCCAAAGTTAAGGCCCAAAAAATTGACTGGGAAGATGTCTTAGTTCTAACCCTCGGTCTTTTGCGAGCCGAGCCAAGAGCCCTCGCCCATGTGCACCAGCAGTATCGATTTTTTACGGTTGACGAATACCAGGATATTTCTCCGCTTCAGCACGCGCTATTGGATACCTGGTTGGGTAACCACTCGGACATTTGCGTTGTCGGAGACCCGAATCAAACCATCTACTCATTCACCGGAGCTACCAGCGAATTTTTGCAAAATTTTGGCAGCCGATACGAGGGTTCGGTCGAGGTTCAGCTGACTCGCAACTACCGCTCGACTCAGCAAATTGTTAATTTCGCAAACCGCCTTACCCAAGATTCATCGGCAGTTGAACCTCTCGTGTCGCAGGGTGAGCCTGGGTTGGCGCCGCGCACGCTTTCTTTTGCTACCGTCGCCGACGAGTGTGCCGGGGTGGCTCAGGCCATCCGGGTCAAGCTTGATCAGGGTGTTAAGCCAAGCGACATCGCAGTCTTGTACCGGGTCAACGGCCAGTCTGAGGCCATCGAAAACGCTTTGGCGCATGCCGGCATTGATTACCAGGTGCGCGGGGGAGAGCGGTTCTTCAATCGACCTGAAGTCCAAAATGCAATTCGTGCAATTCGGGCTCAAGCTGTGGCCCCGATTGATAAAAGCCTGTTCGAAGCTGTGTCTGATATTTGCCGCTCTCTCGGTTGGCAAGCTCAACAACCGCAGGAGCATGGCAGCGCACGCGAGAAGTGGGAGTCACTCAATTCACTGTTGGCCATCACCGAAGAACTGCCGGCCGGCTCTACCGTGATGGACTTTGCCAAAGAACTCGAAGAGCGCCAGCGATCTCAACATGAGCCAATCAAGGCTGCAGTTACGCTGTCTACGATTCACGCCGCCAAGGGTTTGGAATGGCCTTACGTTTTTGTCGTTGGTCTCACCGAGGGCTACCTGCCGATCAGCTATGCCGTGACTCCAGCCGAAATCCGAGAAGAACAACGCTTGCTGTACGTTGGTTTGACGCGTGCCAAGAAGGAATTGACCCTATCGTGGGCTCGCCGAGACGCAGTGAGCGGCCGCGACCGCGAACCATCTAGGTTTTTTGGCCTACTCCAGCCCCGAGGGTGATTGGCAACTGCACTTAGGTGACACCGGCCAGCTGATTTCTGCCAACTCCCCAGATGACCGATTAAGTTCATAACCCACTCGATTTTCGCCGACCTGGCCAAATCCGCTGACCGTGTCGATGAGTTGAAGAATTTTCTGTAACGCCAGACCCGCGGCAAAAAACTGAGCGGTTGAATCATCGAATCGGTGCTTTCGGCCGACCAATTGACTTGCCACGGCTGGCCACGATGGGTCCGCAGTGGCGCGGCTCTGTTCGAGGCAGAGTAGGCACGGTGTCTGCCCCGGCAGAATGATGGGGCTCACCGATACCGATTCAGCCCCAGCTGTGATGGCCAGGTGCGGTACATCGCGGTTCATCCAGGTGGAGTAGAGCACTGGCGCAACCACCTGATGGCCGACTAAGACCGCGCATTCAATTTGATCCAGCTGATGTTCTTTTAGCGGCATGGCATGAACTCGGGCCTGATTTGGTGAGGCAGCCAAGAGTAAATTGAGGGCATTTAGCTTGGAGTGGCCTAAAAGTTGGGTCGGAAATCCGGTCGGTCCTAGGTCCTCCGGCATCACTTTCGACGTGTCTGCGCTGTAAATTTGTCCGATGCCAGCTGAGGCTAGACCGAGCGCCAAAGATAGACCGGCACCACCTAGGTGGTCGATGCTGATTTTCCTGAGTCCTCGCTCAATAAGAACTTGCTCGCCATTGAAGCCGGTTTGCAAACTGGCGCGCACAATCTCGGCAAAGGCCGATTCAACGTATTCGCTGGCAAGTGGTTGGACCTTCCCTGCGGGCTCAATCTGTTTCTCAAGCACCGAGTCGAGTTCGCGAAGCAGGGCCTTTGATTCTGAGTCTGTTACGCCCAACTGTGAACTAAAAGAGTCAAAATGCTGATCTGCTATACCCCGATAAAGGGCAGCGATCAATTTCTCCTGTGCCGGAGAAAGTCGTCTGAATACCGGTTGGTTTTTACCCAAACCGATTTGGAGGGTGTGCGGATCGCGCCAAATTGACTGCTGGTGAGGATTTATTCGGATAACCATGGCTTGATTGTGGTCAAGTCATGAATTAGCGGTCTAAGTTATCCCCAAATTTCCTAGTCGCCGAGTAAGTCTCGCAGCGCGCGATCAAAGTCGTCTGCCTCAGGTGATTTACCTTGAAGCTTCTCAATTAGCGCGGCCGGGTTATTGATGTCCTCTCCAGTTGGCGCCAGGTCAGGGTGGTCCCAAAGGCTATCGCGGCGATCAATTCCAACAGCGTCGGTAACCGCGCGCCACATTGCCGTTGCTTCCCGAAGTCTCCTAGGGCGAAGTTCCAAACCAATCAGTGTTCCAAAAGTGAGCTCGGCTGGGCCGGCGGTGGCTCTTCTGCGTCGGACTGACTCGGCAATCGCACCAGACCTAGGGAGGAGTCGGGTTGCATCTTCGGTGACCACGTCAACCCAGCCCTCAATCAAGGCCAGCATGTTTTCGATGCTTGCCAATGCCTGGTTCTGTTCGTCGGTGCGTTCTGAAATAAAGGCTCCCGATTCAATGGCCTGCTTGATTGCATCGGTGTCGTTTGGGTCCAAACTCTCGGCCAACTCACTGATGCGATCGCTGTCGATGGAGATTTCGGATGCGTAAGCAGTTATTTGTGACACAACGTGATCTCTCAACCACTTGCTGTGCTTGAACAAGCGGACGTGCGCCATCTCTCGTATCGCAAGGTAGATGTAAGCCTGATCGGTTTCTTCGCCCAGTCCCTCAACGAACTCTTGAAGGTTCTGCGGAACGAATGCCGCCCTTTGATCTTTGAAAAGTGGAAGACCGATGTCTCCGCCGCTGAGCACCTCGCCCGAGAGCTTACCAAGTGCCTGCCCCAGCTGGATTGCAAACAGCGTTCCGCCAACGGACTTCATTAGGTCTCCAGCGTTGCTCAAAACGCCGGCTAATTCAGGTGGAAGGTTTTGCGTGAGCTGTTCACTTAGGGCAGCGCTCATTCGATTAGCTACCGGCTGGGTTAGGTCCTGGAACAACGGCATTGCATCAGCAACCCACAATTCGCGGCTAAGCAATTTTGGCTCTGAAGTGAGTTCTGAGATCACGGTTGCACTGTTGAGCCAGAGGCTGCCAATTGAGACGCCGTCGTGAATTCCCTTGCGAGCCGCATCGGTAATCGATTTTGCGCCGCTCCTAGCGGTTTCCTTGGCCTGGCTCATTGCCATTTGCCAATTTACGCCAGTACTGTCAGTGCCGCCAGGCATCATGTTCATAGCCTGCTGCAGGTTTTTCATAAAAGCTGCCAGGTCTTCTGGGTTCATGCCCATCGGGTTCTGAGGGTTGTCGTTGTTCGTCATACCGTCCTTACCTTCATAACCATAATCACGCTTAGGCTTAAGTGAATCGAAAGTTTGTGAAAGGTTGCTGTGAGTTTCTTCAACGAGTCCACTTCTACAGGTTCTCGACAGCAGCCTAAGCGCGCTTGGGGGCTGATCCTCACCAGCATCGCTACCCTCGGGCTCGTGCTGGCCATGTTCTTGCCGGCCCCGTACGTAATTGAGAAACCAGGCCCAACATTCAATGTTCTGGGTCAGAGTGATCAAAAAGACATAATCACGGTCAGTGGCGCGCAAACTTACAAAACCGACGGAAATTTGAACCTCCTCACAGTCAGTGTCGTGGGCAACCGTGAGCAGACACCCGGTTGGTTGGAGCTGCTTTTGGCCTGGCTTGATCCAGCCCAGAGCGTTTTGCCGCTAGATCAAGTCTTTCCGCCAAGCCAAACTCAAGAAGAGGTTCAGGCCGAGAGCACCGCCATGATGGAGATGTCCCAGCAGGATGCCATAGCAGTAGCGCTAGCCGAACTGGGATACGAAGTACCGGTCCACGTCTACGTCAGCGCGGTCCTAAAAAATGCTCCCGCCTCTGGCATTCTTATTGCCGGTGATTTCATAACCTCGATCAATGGTGAAGCAATCTTTGACATCGATGTTCTGCGCGATCGCGTAGCCAAATATGATGGCGTGACGCCACTTGCGGTTGGAATTTTGCGCAAGGGTGTTGAAAAAACTGTCTCGATTGTTCCTGAGAAAGACGCCTCAGATGACGGCAAGTACCGCATGGGTGTCAGTGTCGGATACAAGTTTGATTTTCCGGTCGACGTCCAGCTCGAGCTTGGCTCGGTCGGTGGGCCATCGGGCGGCATGATGTTTGCCCTCGGGATTTATGACAAGTTAACCCCCGGAGCACTAACCGGGGGCCAGTTCATCGCTGGCACCGGCACAATCAGTGCATCGGGTCAGATTGGCCCCATCGGTGGAATTCGTCAAAAGCTTTACGGCGCTGATCGAGACGGTGCTGAATACTTTTTAGCCCCTAGCGAAAACTGCGATGAAGTTATTGGCAATATTCCGGAAGGTCTTCAAGTATTTAAGGTTGAAACCTTTGATGACGCGCTGTCGATTGTGAACGCTATCGGGCAGCAAGCAGACCTAAGTGGTCTACCAGTTTGTAGCACCAAATAACGCAACAGGAGAATGATGACAACCGCCACCAATCTGAATGCCAAGCGCCGCCGATCACCCGCTTCAATCGCCACCGGCATTGTCGTGGTGTTGGGTTTGGCTTTGATTGGAGCCTCGGGTTTGTACACCGACAGCCTGTGGTTCGGGCAATTGGGTTACCAAGAGGTTTTCACCACGCAAATTTTGGCTCAGGCTGGTGTCTTCGCTGCAGCTGCGTTGTTCTTCGGCCTAATCACTTGGCTGGGTTTCTTCATCGCCTACAAAAACCGGCCAATTTACCTAAAGTTTGCCGACGAGGGCGACCCATTTGCTCAGTACCGAGCTCTCCTTGACCAACTTCGCAAAGTGGTTTCGGTCGGTTTGCCAATCCTGCTCGGAATCTTTGCCGGCGTCGCGGCAGCAAGCCGCTGGCCGATTGTCCTGATGTGGCTGAACCGCACCTATACCGGTGAGGTTGATGCTCAATTTGGTCTTGATGTTTCTTTCTACATGTTTGACCTGCCGTTCCTGCAGGCGCTAACCAGTTTCGTATCGGCCGCCGTCCTATTGGCCGGAATCATCGCTGCAGCAGTGCACATCATTTACGGCAACATCCGTTTCCGCGGGCGCGAGACCAAGGTTGGCAAATCAGCGCGGGTTCAACTTTCAGTCACGGCTGCGCTTTACCTGTTGGTTCAGGGTGCGTCACTTTGGCTTGACCAGTACTCAACCATGACCAGTTCAAGCGGTCTGTACACCGGTGCCACATACACCGATGTCAACGCAACCATCCCGGGCTTCCAGATTCTCGCTCTGATTTCTTTGGTCGTAGCGATTCTCTTCTTGATCACCGCGGTTATGGGCAAATGGCGTCTACCGATCATGGGTACCGCTCTGATGATCATCAGCTCAATGGTTCTCGGAGCACTGTATCCGTGGATCGTTCAGACCTTCCAGGTGGGCCCAAATGAGCGCACTATTGAGGCTCAGTACATCGAGCGCAACATCGAAGCAACTCGTGCCGCCTACGGCTTGGATGCCGTTGAAGCGGTTGAATACGATGCTGAAACTACCGCAACTTCGGGTGCTCTTCGTGAAGATGCTGAAACTACCGCAAACATCCGAATTATTGACCCGGCCCTGGTCAGTGCTTCGTTCAAACAGCTCGAGCAGTACAAGCAGTACTACAGCTTTGAATCGCACCTGGATGTCGACCGCTACACGATTGACGGAAAGACACAAGACACCGTTATTGCGGTTCGCGAGCTTGACCAGGCCGGCCTGGGCGACAGTCAGTCTTGGTACAACAACGTAATTGTTTACACCCACGGATACGGTGTGGTTGCCGCCTACGGTAACCAGCGATCAGCCGAGGGGCAGCCGGTTTTCTTGCAAAAGGGAATTCCGTCGAACGGTCTGTTGGGTGAGTACGAGCCGAGAATCTACTTCGGCGAATCATCTCCGGTTTACTCAATCGTGGGTGGACCTGCCAACACCGAACCACGCGAGTTGGACTATCCAGCCGGTGATGGCGAGGCAGACCAGACCTACACCACCTTTACCGGTGACGGTGGTCCAAAGCTAGACAACATCTTTGCCCGTCTGGCCTATGCCTTGAAGTTCCAGAGCGAGCAAATTTTGCTGTCAGATGCTCTCAACAACGAGTCTCAGATTCTTTACGATCGAGACCCGCGTACCCGAGTTTCAGAAGTAGCTCCGTACCTAACTCTCGACAGCGACAGCTACCCAGCTGTGGTTGATGGTCGCGTGGTCTGGATTGTTGATGGTTACACAACCTCGGCTAACTATCCGTACTCTCGCGCAGAAAACTTCGGCGACGCAATTACCGACAGCAACTCTGGAACCATTTCAACTCGTGGTTCGATCAACTACATTCGTAACTCGGTGAAGGCCACAGTAGACGCCTACGACGGCAGCGTGACCCTGTACGCGTGGGATGAAACCGACCCAATCCTGAAGACTTGGTCGAAGATCTTCCCAAACACCATCAAGCCGGTTTCTGAGATGTCGGGTGACCTTATGAGTCACGTTCGTTACCCAGCTGACCTCTTCAAGATGCAGCGCGCTGTACTTGGTTCATATCACGTCACCGATGCTGGTGCTTTCTACTCTCAGGAAGACGCTTGGATGACCCCTAACGATCCGGTTAGTGGTTC
Source organism: Rhodoluna limnophila (assembly GCF_005845365.1). GTDB lineage: Bacteria > Actinomycetota > Actinomycetes > Actinomycetales > Microbacteriaceae > Rhodoluna > Rhodoluna limnophila. The sequence continues at coordinate 372,733 of NZ_CP040509.1, forward strand.
AGACAGCAACCAGGTTCTGCAGCCGCCTTACTACCTGACTCTTCAGGTTCCTGGCGCGACAGCCCCAAGCTTCTCGCTCTATTCAACATTCATTCCTCGATCGACGGGTGAATCAAGCCGAAACGTTTTGAAGGGCTACTTTGTAGTTGACTCGGATGCCGGCTCCACCGATGGCAAGGTCTCCAGCAGCTATGGAAAACTGCGGTTGCTTACCCTTCCTGCCAGCACCATCGTGCCGGGTCCTGGTCAGGTTCAGAACGCATTCTCCGCCGACTCTGAAGTATCCCGATTGCTAAATATTTTGCGTCAGGGTTCAACTCAGGTTCTAAACGGTAACCTACTGACCCTTCCGGTCGGTGGCGGATTGCTTTACGTCCAGCCGGTGTACATCAAGTCAACGGGTGAGACCAGCTTCCCTCTGCTTAAGAAGGTTTTGGTTGCCTTCGGTGACAAGATTGCCTTCGAAGACACCCTTGATGAGGCCCTTGATTCGCTGTTCGGCGGCAACTCGGGTGCTGAGGCCGGGGATGGCGACGGTGTCACTGTGCCTGAAGAACCAGGCGTCGAAGAGCCAACCACCGGTGAAGGCACAAACGCTGCTCTAGCCGCTGCGCTTGAAAAGGCTCGCAAGGCCATGCTTGACCGCGAGGCTGCTATGGCGGCCGGCGACTGGGCTGCTTACGGCAAGGCCGATGACGCTCTAAAGGCAGCAATTGAGGCGGCGATCGCGGCATCAAACTAGCCGGCTGGAACTTCTCCTCGAGGCGTGCTACACTTGGAACTTCGCCGCGGGGTGGAGCAGTTCGGTAGCTCGCCGGGCTCATAACCCGGAGGTCGTAGGTTCAAATCCTGCCCCCGCAACTAGAACAAAAACCCGGTTCACCAGAAATGGTGAGCCGGGTTTTTTGTTGCTGTTGATAACTTAAGCGCTGGATTCACGGGGCCCCTAGCCTCAGTCCATGTTTGCAAAACAGTTTGCCGGATTCGGCTTGGCTCTCATGCTGTGCCTGGTCGCTCCGCTGCCTTCACCCAGCTGGGCGGCTTGCAAGGTCAACAGTTCCTCTGATGGAATCCAGCACGGTTCGGTCGTGGTTGGTTCAACCGTCACCATTTGCGGTTCAGCGCAATCGGTCCAGCCTGGCCGAAAGAGCACCGTCTCAAAAGTTCAACCCAAAGTGCAGTCAAAGGTCACCTCACCGGTGGTGGTCAAGCCGGCGCCAAGAAAAGCCAATCAGTACGACAAACATCGAGGTTGGGTAACCCCTCCGGTGAAAGCCAAGCCCAAGGTAGTTGCCAAGCCTAAAATTTCGATCAAAAAAGTAGTCAAGAAAACCACAAAAATTACACCGCCCAGCTCAACTTCTAAATCAGCCGAGGTGTCATTCAACGTTCAAGACCTTGCGGTGAGCGTTAGCCCTGGTTTGCAAGTCGCCGCGGGGCAAGTCCTCTTGTTCGGCACAAACGCAAGCACGCACTTCGGCAGGGGTAACATCCTCGGCAAAAACGCTGAGGTTAGGTTTACCCTTCGGCAAGTCGGGTGGCAGTTCGGCGACGACACCGAATCTTCAGTGGCAAATCCACAAAAAGCATTTTGGTCAGAGGGCCAATTTGAGGTGGTTGCGAATGCAACTTATTCGGTCGCGTATCGGCTGGCTGGCGCTACATCCTGGAATCCATCCGGGGCCGAGATAACAACCTCTGCGAAGGTAATCATCGAGGTGGGGGTTGATTTGGAAACTCAAACTCAAGAGACCGCGGACAGGCGCGTTTTGCTGGTGGGGGAGCAGTGCCGAGCTGATTTGAGCGTGTTTGGCTGCGGATAACTGGTTTCAGGTTTCTCTCAGAGAGTTTTCATAAACTATTCAGACACGCTTGGCAATCTATTTGTCAAAGATGAAAGGCTTAAAGTGTCTGATTACAACCGTCAATTTGTATTTGAAGTTGCTAAACCGGTGGAGTTGGTCAAACCTAAGCTCACGCTTCGCCAAAGATTAGCTAAAAAGACCACATTCCTTACTGGCACGGCCGCCATCACACTGGGCGCTCTGGTTGGCGCTGGTGTAGGTGCCGGTGTTGGCGTATCCGTATACAACTACTGGACGAGACCTGCCCCAATCGTGGTCAACAACACCGATGATGTGAACTGGGTTACGGCCGCTGCCGCCAAGGCTTCACCGTCTGTAGCAACCATCAATGTTTCGGGATCAGCCGGTGGCGGAAACGGGTCCGGCGTGTTTTTGACCGAAGATGGATACCTTCTGACCAACACCCACGTGGTGACGCTGGACGGCTCAGAAGCGCAGGCAGAGATTGAAGTCAAAACCTGGGATGGTCACGTATACCCGGCGACCATCGTTGGAACCGACCCAATCAACGACCTGGCTGTCATCAAGGTTGAGGCACCAATTACCTTCTCCCCAATAACTTTTGCCGACTCTAGCAAGCTCAATGTTGGCGCCCGCGTTGTTGCCCTGGGAGCCCCACTCGGATTGGCCAATACGGTCACCGAGGGAGTTGTCTCTGCGCTGAATCGAACCATTCAGGTGGCATCGGCAGCGGCGCCAGAAAATTCAGATTCCGGCCAGGGTGGTTTGCAGCTTTTCAGTGGCAGCGGAACTGCCATCAACCTCCGGGTAATTCAAACCGATGCTGCCATCAACCCAGGTAACTCTGGTGGTGCGCTGGTTAATTCCACCGGTGAGCTTGTAGGCATCAACGTGGCAATTGCATCGGCCGGCAGCTCAGGTTCGTCCGGCAGCATTGGAGTGGGTTTTGCTATCCCTTCGAATGTGGCCAAGAGAATTGCCAGCGAAATTATGGCTAGCGGAAGTGCCAGCCATGCCCTGCTTGGAGCAGGGGTAACGGATGCCGCCAACTCGGATAACAACACCAGCTTTAGTGTGGGCGCCGAAATCCGTGAACTCACTCCGGGTGGCGCGGCAGAGCTTGGCAAGCTCGAGGTTGGCGATGTCATCGTTGAGTTCAACGGAGTTCCGATTGCTTCGGCAAGTGAATTAACAGCTGCCGTTCGTCAAGAGCCAGCCGGCGCAGTGGCTGAGGTTACTTTCATTCGGGATGGCAAGACCATGAGCCTGAAGGTAACCTTAGGAGACGCGGCTGACCTTGAATAGTCGCGGTTTCGAAGGGAGCGCCATGAGCGATTTTGGTAGTGAGAGCATCGGCGGGCAGACCGCCGGATCAACTCTGCTTGAAGAGCAGGTTCAAAATGTTGAGCCAGGCGACCACGAGCGTAATTCGCATTACGTTCGCAAAGAAAAGATTGTCGAGTCGGCAGTTTTGGGTACGCCGGTCATCGCGCTGTGTGGCAAAGTCTGGGTCCCGGGTCGTGACCCAGAAAAGTTTCCGGTTTGCCCTACCTGCAAAGAAATTTATGCGGGGCTCAGACCAGAAGACCCTAAGAGTTCTGGCGAGGGCAAATAGACTTACCCCGTGAATGACGCGCCAATCGGTATTTTTGACTCCGGTGTTGGCGGGCTAACCGTAGCCCGAGCCATCATCGATCAGTTGCCAAACGAATCCATCATCTATGTAGGTGACACTGCAAATACGCCCTATGGCCCAAAGTCCATTCCGGTTGTTCGTGAGCTTGCCCTAAGTGTGATGGATCGTCTGGTTGATGAGGGCGTCAAATTGCTGGTAATCGCGTGTAACTCAGCATCTGCAGCTGTTTTACGCGACGCACGTGAGCGTTACACCGTTGGTCGAGGCATTCCGGTGGTTGAGGTTATTCAACCCGCTGTTCGACGTGCCGTTGCAGCCACCAGAAACCGCAAAGTGGGCGTAATTGGTACCACAGCCACCATCACGTCAAAGGCCTACGATGACGCCTTCGCTGCGGCAGTGGACCTTGAAATTCACAGTGCTGCCTGCCCAAGTTTTGTTGACTACGTCGAAAAGGGCATTACCTCAGGGCCTGAGCTATTGGCGGCGGCTGAGCAGTATCTCGGCCCAATCCGTGATTCTGGCATCGATACTTTGGTGCTTGGCTGCACCCACTACCCGCTGCTGACCGGAGCGATTTCCTACGTCATGGGCGAAGACGTAACTCTAGTCTCCAGCGCTGAAGAAACAGCGAAAGACGTTTATCGAACCCTAGTCGCGCACGATCTCCTCCGAACCGCAACCACCCCTCCGGTCCTAACGTTTAAGGCCACCGGAGACGCTCAATCTTTTGAAAAACTGGCACGTAGATTCCTCGGGCCAGAGGTAACCCAAGTTGAAGGACTTTCATGACCGTTCGCGCCGATGGCAGAACCCCAGACCAACTCCGCACCGTAACTATTGAACGCGGCTGGAGCGATCACGCTGAAGGCTCAGCGCTGATTTCTTTCGGAGGCACAAAGGTTTTGTGCACGGCGTCGTTTACCGCTGGAGTTCCGCGTTGGAAGGTCGGCAAGGGAGAAGGCTGGGTTACCGCAGAATACGCGATGCTTCCCCGAGCAACCAACACCCGTAATGACCGCGAGGCCGTCAAGGGCAAGATTGGTGGGCGCACCCACGAGATTTCGCGCCTAATCGGGCGCAGCCTGCGTGCCATTGTTGACGTCCGCGAGCTCGGCGAGAACACCATCGTGATCGACTGTGATGTCCTCCAGGCAGATGGTGGCACCAGAACCGCTGCCATTACTGGCGCCTACGTTGCGCTGGTTGATGCAATTAGCTGGGCTCGTGAGCGCAAACTAATCAGCGCCAAAGCCAAGCCGCTGACTGACAGCGTTGCCGCTATCTCAGTTGGCATTATTGACGGCACCCCGATGCTAGACCTGGCCTACGTTGAAGACGTCCGCGCTCACACTGACATGAATGTGGTTGTTACTGGGTCGGGCAAATTTGTTGAAGTTCAGGGTACTGCCGAGGGCGTGCCATTTGACCGAGACGAGTTGAATGCCCTGCTTGACATTGCACTAAAGGGCACCGGCGAGCTAACCGAAATCCAGAAGGTTGCCCTGGCCGGATCGGCAAACTAATGGAGCTGGTGCTCGCGACTCACAACGCCCACAAGGTAGCCGAGGTTGGTGCCATCTTGGCCAACTCCGTACCGGGTCTAAATCTGCTTGGTTACGAGGGGCCTGAGCCGGTTGAGGATGGCGTGAGTTTTCTTGAAAACGCACTCATCAAGGCACGTGCTGCCTTTGAGTTCACGGGCCGACCAGCCATTGCCGACGACTCGGGGTTGGCGGTAGAGGTTCTCGGTGGTGCCCCTGGAATATTCAGCGCCCGTTGGTCCGGTACCCGCGATAATCAGGTCAACCGGCAACTGCTATTGGCTCAATTGGCCGACGTAAAGCCAGAGCATCGGGCTGCCGCCTTCGTTTGCACTATTGCCTATGTAGACGGTGAAAACGAGGTTTCATTCACCGGCATTTGGCCTGGCAGCATTGCAGCCCAGGAGCAGGGCGAGCACGGTTTTGGCTACGATCCGATTTTTATCCCAGAGGGTTTTGAGGTCACTGCGGCGCAAATGGACCCTGAGGTAAAGAACCTGCTGAGCCACCGCTCGTTGGCACTTGAGCAGCTGGCCAGCTACCTAGGCTCAATCGAAAACTAACTGACTAGGGTTTCGGCCTTGTGCTCGCGTCTTGCCTTGATTACTTCGTAGGCAATCGGAATCGATGAAACCACCACGAAACCAATCGTGAAGTACTCAACGTGCTCTGCGACAAACGGAATTTTGCCCAAGAAGTAACCCAGCAGGGTGACGCCGGTTCCCCAGCCAATTACGCCGATGAAGTTGTATTTCAAGAAGTTTCGGTATGGCATCTGTCCGATTCCGGCTGCTACCGGAACAAAGGTCCTCATGACCGGTACAAAGTGCGCCAAGATGATTGCTCGGGCGCCATAGCGCTCGAAGAAGCTGTTGGTTTTGGCAACATTCTTTTGGCTGAATAGCTTCGAATCCTGCTTATTGAAGATGGCGGGGCCAGACTTTCGGCCAATCCAGTAGCCGGTTTGATCACCTAACCAGGCCGAACTCGAAATCATGATGCAGGCCAACCAGATTGGCACTGGCCAAGGCTCGCCGGCGGTCGGAAAAACCACATCGCCGGTTGAAATCATTAGACCGACTACGAATAGCAGCGAGTCACCCGGCAGGAAGAAACCAACCAGCAGGCCGGTCTCAATGAAGACGATCGCGCAAACGCCAATCATCGCGAAGGCTCCGAAAGACTGAATCAGTGTTTCGGGCTCAAGCCATTCCATTCCAAACATGTGCCCCTAGCAGGATTCGAACCTGCGCTTTCGCCTCCGGAGAGCGACGCTCTATCCCCTGAGCTATAGGGGCCAGGGTGCGCTTAAAGCCTAACAGCGAGGATGGCCTATGATTTTCGAAGACGGCTGAACAACAAGGAGAAATAATGGCGCTAAAACTACCGGGTCAATGGGTATGGGACTCATGGTTTGTTTTCGATGGTGAAAAGCACCACGCCTTTTATTTGCAGGCATCTCGCGGTCTAAAAAACCCAGACCGACGTCACCGCAACGTGACCGTCGGCCACGCTATTTCAGACGACCTTGTCAATTGGACAATCCTCCCGGACGCACTGACTCCTAGTGACGAACCTGGTTTTGACAGCTGGACCACTTGGACCGGATCTGTGACCAAGGGCGATGACGGTCTTTGGTACCTGTTTTACACGGGTACCAGCCGCGAAGACGCGGGCGAGCGCCAGGCTGTTGGGCTTGCGGTTTCTAAAGACCTGATCTCGTGGGACAAGGTTCAAACCACTCCGGTGGCAGAGGCCGACCCGCGCTGGTATCGCACGCTTCAGGCTGGTTTCGAAAACGAGCCGTTCCGCGACCCATGGGTATTCAAGCTTCCTGGTGAATCTGAATGGACCATGTTGACCACCGCTGCATCGAACACCTTTGAGAACCCGAATCAAAATGCCGTTGCCGGTTACGCAAAATCCAAGGACCTAATCAACTGGGAGGTATTGCCTCCGCTTGGCAAACCGGATTCAGGTTTTGGCGAGACCGAAGTTTTTCAGTACGCCAATGTCGATGGCGTGACCCTGCTTTTGTTCTGCGCTTCAAAGCAGTGGTTGAGTGATGAGCGCCAGGCCAACGGAGAGCAGGGTGGCGGTTACAGCGTGGTTGTTCCGGCTGACCTGAGTGAGGTTGATTTCACCAAGTCGGTGGCATTCCCTGCCTATGACCTTTACGCTCCGAGATTGGTCCAGGATAAGCAGGGCGGCTGGAACTACATCGGTTTTGTAAATTACCGCGATGGCGAGTTCTACGGTGAGCTTTGTGATCCAATTCCGGTCACTGCAGACCCAGTGCTAGGCCTCATCCGCAAGTAGTCAAATCGGTGTCAGGGCGCCATTCTCGGTATGATTTAGAGACAGTCTCTTTTCGATGCCGGCCCTTTGCGCGCCCATCAAACTGAGAAATTCAGTTAGGAACCACATTGACTCCAGCAGACCTTTCTGCCGCCATCGTTCGCATCCTCAGCGGTTTGCAGGCCGATGGTCGACTTAGCGATGGCCCGATTCCCGCTGAAGTTGTAGTCGAACGGCCAAAAAACCGCGATCACGGTGACTGGGCAACCAACGTTGCTATGCAATTGGCTGGCAAGTTCGGCATGAATCCCCGAGCATTTGCTGAGCTGTTGGCAGCCGAGCTTTCGCAGGCTTCCGGTGTTGAAAAGGTAGACATCGCCGGCCCTGGTTTTATCAACATTTCAGTCAGCGCTGCCGCTGCCGGTGAGCTTGCCAAGGTCATTGTCGAGGCTGGCGACACCTTTGGTATCGGCACTGACCTCGCTGGGGTAAAGCTCAACCTTGAGTTTGTTTCGGCCAACCCGACCGGCCCGATTCACATGGGTGGAACCCGCTGGGCGGCAGTTGGCGACTCGCTAGCGCGAATTTTTGAAGCTCAGGGCGCAGACGTAACTCGTGAGTACTACTTCAACGACCACGGTGCCCAGATCGACCGGTTTGCTCGATCATTGCTCGCCCGCGCTCGCGGAGAGGATGCCCCAGAGGATGGCTACGGCGGCGCTTACATCCAAGAGATTGCCGACCGCGTTTTGGCTGAGACGGCAATCGATTTTCTAAACCTTCCTGAGGACGAAGCTCAAGAGTTCTTCCGCGCTCAGGGTGTCGATTTGATGTTCGGCGAAATCCGAGAATCTCTGCACGACTTTGGTGTCGACTTCGATGTCTACTTCCACGAGAACTCGCTTTACGAATCCAAGGCGGTTGACCGGGCCATCGAGAAGCTTCGCGAACTAGGTCACATTTTTGAGGCCGACGGTGCAATCTGGCTGCGTTCGACCACCTTTGGTGATGACCGTGACCGCGTAATCATCAAGAGTGACGGTGACCACGCCTACATCGCCGGTGACATCGCCTATTACCTAGACAAGCGTGAGCGCGGTTTCGATCAGTGCTTGTACATGCTTGGTGCCGACCACCACGGATACGTGCCTCGCATGATGGCGCTATGTGCCGCATTCGGTGATGAACCGGGTAAGAACCTAGAAATTTTGATAGGTCAAATGGTCAACTTGGTTCGCGACGGCGAGCCAGTCCGCATGTCGAAGCGTGCCGGAACAGTTGTGACCATGGAAGACCTTGTCTCTGTGGTTGGTGTTGACGCTGCTCGCTACGCTCTGGCGCGTTCATCCATCGACTCACAGCTAAACATCGACCTAGAGCAACTGCAGAAGAAAACCAATGACAACCCAGTTTTCTACGTGCAGTACGCCCACGCTCGCACCAAGCAGGTGGCTAAAAATGCGGCTAGCCTCGGCGTGGATCGCAGTGAATTTGATCCAAGCTTGTTGGCTCACGAATCTGAGTCTGAATTGTTGGCCAAGCTGACCGAGTTGCCACGCGTTGTCGCGCAGGCTGCTGAGTTCCGCGAGCCTCACCGCGTTGCCCGCTACATCGAAGAAGTGGCCGGCTCATATCACCGCTGGTACGACCAGTGCCGTGTTACGCCTTTGTCGGGTGCACCGGTTGAATCAATCCACCGTACCCGCCTTTGGTTGAACGACGCTGCCGGTGTGGTTCTAAATAATGGTTTGCGCCTCCTCGGCGTCAGCGCCCCAGAGAGAATGTAATGCCAAATCCACTTGCTCCGAGCTGGCTGGGCCAACCGGCCAACGTCAATGCCATCGACGCCAAGGTTTGGCCACGTCATGCCAAGCGTCGCGCTACCGGTGAGCTAGAAATCGCTGGTGTATCTGTGGCCGAACTAGCAACCCAATTTGGCACCCCACTTTACGTAATTGACGAAGATGATTTTCGTGCTCGAGCCACGGCGGCACGCGAGACTCTTCAGCGAGCTGCGCAAAAAATTGGCACCGAGGCCAAGGTCTACTACGCTTCCAAGGCGTTCCTATCGACTGAAATCGTTAGCTGGATCAATGAACTTGGTTTGAACATCGATGTTGCCAGCGGAGGGGAACTGGCCGCCGCGCTTGCCGGTGGAATCGATGCGTCCCGCATTGGTCTGCACGGTAACAACAAGTCACTGTTTGAAATCGGACGCGCCGTAACTGCTGGCGTTGGTGCCATCGTTATCGATTCTGAGCAAGAGATCGAACGAATCGCTTCTGCTGCTGGCGCGCAGGATGCCATCCAGGGCGTGCGTCTTCGAGTCAACACCGGTGTCCACGCCAACACCCACGATTTTCTAGCCACTGCGCGAGAAGACCAAAAGTTCGGAACCGCGCTTGCCGATGTTCCAGCCTTGGTTGCCAAGATCCGCTCGCACTCACACCTAAAGTTCCTAGGTTTCCACCAGCACATTGGTTCTCAGATCTTCGCGGTCGAAGGGTTCATCGAGTCGACCAAGCGTTTGCTTGCTTTGCACGCTGAAACACTGGCCGGCGGCGAAGTGCCTGAGATCAACCTGGGTGGCGGGTTCGGCGTAAATTACAAGCTTGCCGACAATGCTCCAAGTCTCGGATACTTTGCCGACGCAATTACCGCTGTGGTGGCTGAACAGTGTGCGGCCCTCGGCATCCCGGTTCCAAAGTTGGCTTTCGAGCCTGGCCGATGGATTGCTGGCCCGGCTGGACTAACTCTTTACAACGTTGGCACCATCAAAAATGTCAAGGTCACCGATGGCCTAGCCCCTGCGGTTCGAAAGTATGTCTCGGTAGACGGCGGTATGAGCGACAACGCCAGACCAGCACTTTATGAAGCCGAGTATCACGTGACACTGGCCTCGCGTTCTTCTGCTGCAATGCCTGAATTAGCGCGTGTGGTTGGTAAACACTGCGAGAGTGGCGATATCGTTGTTCGTAACGACTATTTGCCAGGAGATGTTCAGCCGAACGATTTGCTTGCGGTTGCCGTAACTGGCGCCTACTGCTATTCGCTATCGAGTAACTACAACTTCTTGACCCGACCACCGGTGGTTGCGGTTCGTTCAGGCCAGGCTCGACTAATTATTCGAGGCGAGACTGAAGCAGATTTGTTTGCCCGAGACTTGCAATACCAGGCCACCCACGGCCACATGAATGAGAAGAGTTAGACCGTGATCGAATACCGTCCATTGCGCATTGCGCTGCTGGGTGCCGGCTCTGTCGGCTCTCAGGTAGCCCGCTTGCTGATTGAAAACAAGGCTGAGCTTGCTGCTCGAGTTGGTGCTGAGCTTGAGTTGGTCGGCATCGCTGTGCGTGACCTAAACTCGCCTCGCAATGCCGGCGTCCCTAGTGAACTGCTGACGCTAGACGCAGAGTCATTGATTTTGGGCGCAGACATCGTGATTGAAGTCATGGGCGGCATTGAGCCAGCGCGCACTTACATTCTTCAGGCGCTGAACTCAGGTTCAGACGTAATCACTGCCAACAAGGCTTTGTTGGCCACCCACGGAACCGAACTATTCGACACTGCAGAGCAGGTCGGTGCCCAGCTTTACTTCGAGGCCGCTGTCGGTGGTGCAATTCCAATCATTCGACCACTTCGTGAGTCACTTGCCGGTGACAAGGTCAACCGAATCATGGGTATCGTCAACGGAACCACCAACTACATCCTTGACCGGATGGATTCAACCGGTGCCTCATTCGACGATGCACTTGCCGAGGCCCAGGCTCTGGGTTACGCAGAGGCTGATCCAACTGCAGACGTTGAAGCCTTCGATGCTGCCCAGAAGGCCGCCATCCTTGCCTCGCTGGCTTTCCACACCGAGGTTCCACTCGAAAAGGTTTACCGCGAGGGAATCACCAAGATCACTGCCGAACAAATCAAGGCAGCTCAGCGCGATGGCTATGTAATCAAGATTCTGGCAATTGCCGAACGCATTGAAGCCAACGGTGGTGAGGCCGGAGTTGCCGTGCGCGTGCACCCGGTTTTGATCGATCGAACCCACCCGCTAGGTGCTGTTCGCGGCGCTTACAACGCGGTTTTTGTTGAGGCCGAAGCTGCTGGCCAGCTAATGTTCTACGGTGCGGGCGCCGGAGGTGTCCAGACCGCGTCAGCAGTCCTAGGTGACCTGGTCTCTGCCGCTAAGCGTCACGTTGCCGGTGGTCCTGGTTTGGCTGACTCGGTTCACGCCAACCTGCCGATTCTGCCGATTGATCGAGTTCACACCCGATACCAAATCACGCTTGAGGTCACCGACCAGCCGGGCGTCTTGGCTAAGATCGCAAACATTTTTGCTCAGCAACAGGTTTCTATCGAAACCGTTGAGCAGTCGGTGCGCCACAACCAAGGTAAGGCCAGCGCAACCGCTACCCTCGAGGTAGGCACACACCAGGCAACTGACGCATCACTCAGCGCGGTTGTTGCAGCGCTCGCCGAAAGCGACGCAGTTGAATCTATTACTTCAGTAATCCGAGTAGAAGGAATCTAATGGCTCACCAATGGCGCGGAGTTATCCGCGAATACATCGATCGCCTAGACATTTCAAGCGACAACCCAATCATCACTTTGGGTGAGGGTGGCACTCCACTGGTAGAGGCTCCAGCACTTGCCAAGCTTGTCGGTGCTGAACGAGTACTTCTAAAGGTTGAGGGCATGAACCCAACCGGTTCATTCAAGGACCGCGGAATGACCATGGCAGTGTCAAAGGCCGTGGGCCACGGTGCGCAAGCGGTTATCGCGGCATCTACCGGTAACACCTCAGCTTCAGCTGCCGCCTACGCTGCCGCTGCCGGCATCCAGTCAGTGGTATTGGTTCCAAAGGGCAAGATTTCACTTGGCAAGTTGAGCCAGGCGGTTGCTCACAAGGCACAAATTCTTCAGGTCAAGGGCAACTTCGATGACTGCCTCGATCTAGCTCGTGACCTTGCAGAGAACTACCCGGTTCACCTAGTTAACTCGGTGAACCCAGACCGTATCGAGGGTCAGAAGACCGGTGCGTTTGAAGTCGTCGATGCTCTAGGTTTCGCTCCAGACTTCCACGTCTTGCCAGTTGGTAACGCCGGTAACTACACCGCTTACTCGAAGGGTTACCGTGAGGACCTAAACGAAGGCCGCATCAAGGCGCTTCCAAAGATGTGGGGATTCCAGGCCGAGGGTTCAGCTCCGTTCAGCTTCGGAAACCCGGTCAAGAAGCCAGACACAATTGCTACCGCAATTCGTATCGGAAACCCGGCCTCATACGACCTAGCCCTGGCGGCTCGAGAAGAAACCGGCGGCCAGTTCGGTTACGCATCTGACAAGGAAATCCTGTGGATGCACCGCTTCTTGTCTCAAGAGGTTGGCGTATTTGTCGAGCCTTCATCGGCTACCGGCGCAGCTGGCTTGTTCAAGCACTCAAAGCTGGGTGAGGTTCCAGCCGGATCCACCATCGTGGTAACCGTTACCGGTCACGGTCTGAAGGACCCAATGTGGGCGCTGAAGGACGAGCGTGGCAAGGGTATCAAGCCTCAGGCTGTGCCTAACCGAGTTGAAGCTGTGGCTGAGCGCCTCGGCCTAAGCAAGAAGTAATCATGGTTTCACTCGTCGGCAGAAAAGTCAGCGTCAAGGTTCCGGCCACTTCGGCAAACCTTGGCCCTGGCTTTGACACACTCGGTATGGCGCTTTCCTTCTATGACGAACTCGAAGTTGAGGCAGTCGCAGGCGTTGGCGCTTTCGTTGAGGTGCACGGCGAGGGTGAGGGTGAGGTCCCAACTGATGCCTCGAACCTAGTGGTCCAGTCGATTGCCTACACCTTCAAAAAGTTTGGCCAAGAACTGCCCGGTTTGCGACTAACTGCGCACAACATCATTCCGCACGGTCGTGGAATGGGATCATCTGGTGCTGCTGTGGTTTCAGGCATTGTTGCTGCCAAGGGGCTACTAGAGGGCATCGTTGAGATGACCGATAAAGACCTGCTTGACATTGCCACCGAGCTCGAGGGCCACCCAGATAACGTAGCGCCAGCGCTATTCGGTGGACTCACTATCGCTTGGGAAGACGAATCTGGCCCGCACCACAAGAAGTTGTTCGTGCACCGTGGGGTTTCTCCACTTGAGTTGGTTCCAAATCACAAGATGTCGACTGCACTGGCTCGCTCGCTGCAGCCTGAATCGGTGCCGCACAATGATGCTGTTTTCAACGTTTCACGCTCAGCGCTGCTAATCGCGGCACTTACCCAGAGCCCAGAGCTTATGTTGGCTGCGACCGAGGACCGTCTTCACCAGGACTATCGAGCTGCTGCCATGCCTGAGACTGACTCTTTGGTTCAGTTGATGCGTGAACACGGGCATGCAGCTGTGGTATCAGGCGCAGGCCCATCAGTGTTGGTCTTGGCAAGTGATCCTGCCGAACGCCTTGAAGCCGCAAAACTGGCCGCAAAACACTATCCAGAATGGAAAGCGTTGCTGTTGGCTGTGGACTTCAAAGGTGCTACTGTTGTTTTGCACCAATAATTGGTGAAACCCGTAAATCTAATTACGGTGAAGCGCGATCAAACCGCGCATACGTGACTCTCTAAATTCAATTAGTCACGGCTTATCTCCTAAGAAAGAGAAATCAAAAAACATGGATGAAATCCAGGAAACCACTGCTCCGGTACGTAAAAGCCGTCGTGTAGTTGCTGATGCAGCAGCTCCAGCAGCAGATTCAGCTGCCACCGCAGCGCCAAAAAAGACCACTCGCACCCGTGCCGCAAAGGCCAGCACCGATGCTGCCGAGGCTCCGGCTGAAAAGGCTCCAGCAGCCAAGGCTCCACGCGCCGCTAAGACTGAGCAGTCAGAGGCTCCAGCTGAGTCAAAGGCTCCAGCCGAGGCCAAGTCTGAGAAGTCAGAGTCTGCAGGTGAGGGCCAGGAGCGCTCAGAGCGTTCAGGCAACAACCGTAACCGTAACCGCAACCGTAACCGCAACCGCAACGGCGGCGAATCGAACGGTTCAGAGTCGGGCGAATCGCGCGATTCAAACGAGTCAGCTCCGCGTGACAACGCCAACCGCGACAACTCAACTCGCGACAACGATTCACGCAACGATCGCGACTTCAATGACGAGCGCCGCAACCGCAACGGTCGGAACCGTAACCGCAATGACCGTTACCGCGACCGCAACGATCGCCGTGGCGGCCGTGGCAATGGCGGTATGCAGGACGAGATCGAACCAGAAATCTCTCCAGATGACATTTTGGTTCCGGTTGCCGGAATCCTGGATGTTCTAGACAACTATGCGTTTGTTCGCACCAGCGGTTACCTTCCTGGCCCGAACGACGTCTATGTTTCACTAGGTCAGGTCAAGAAGTACAACCTTCGTAAGGGTGACGCTGTAGTTGGCGCTATCCGCCAGCCAAAAGAGGGCGAAGGCCAGGGTCGCCAGAAGTTCAACGCGATTGTTCGCATCGACTCAATCAACGGCCTTACCCAAGAGCAGGCTGCCAACCGTGTTGAGTTTGGCAAGCTTACTCCGCTTTACCCTCAGTCGCGTTTGCGCCTTGAGACCGAGCCAAACAAGTTGAGCACCCGAATTATCGACTTGGTTTCACCAATCGGTAAGGGTCAGCGCGGTTTGATTGTTTCGCCACCAAAGGCCGGTAAGACCTTGGTGCTGCAGGCAATTGCAAACTCAATCGCAGTCAACAACCCAGAAGTTCACCTGATGGTGGTTTTGGTTGACGAGCGTCCTGAAGAAGTTACCGACATGCAGCGCACCGTCAAGGGTGAGGTCATCGCTTCTACCTTCGACCGTCCGGCTGAAGACCACACCACCGTTGCTGAGTTGGCAATCGAGCGCGCAAAGCGTTTGGTTGAGCTTGGTCACGACGTTGTCGTCCTCCTTGACTCAATTACCCGTCTGGGCCGCGCCTACAACCTAAGCGCACCTGCATCAGGTCGAATCCTGTCAGGTGGTGTTGACTCGTCAGCACTTTACCCACCAAAGCGCTTCTTTGGTGCAGCTCGAAACATCGAGGATGGCGGCTCGCTGACCATCCTGGCTACCGCTCTCGTTGAGACCGGTTCAAAGATGGATGAGGTTATCTTCGAAGAGTTCAAGGGAACCGGAAACATGGAGCTTCGCCTGTCACGTTCACTTGCTGACAAGCGCATCTTCCCAGCCGTTGACGTCAACGCATCTGGTACTCGTCGCGAAGAAATGCTGATGAGCCCAGATGAAACCAAGATTGTCTGGAAGCTTCGCCGCGCACTTGCAGGTCTAGAGCAGCAGCAGGCGCTTGAGCTCGTGATCAGCCGTCTGAAAGAAACCTCAAGCAATGTTGAGTTCTTGATGAAGGTTCAGAAGTCAATGCCAGTTCCAACCGGTTCTGACTCGGAGTAAAAATTGCTCTCTTCGGTTCAACCACTAATTGCTGAGCACGCAGAGCTTCAGACCAAGTTGTCTGACCCTGCGCTGCACGGTAACCCAGCTCTGGCCAAAAAACTCAATCGTCGCTATGCCGAATTGAGCACGATTGTTGCCGCCTATAACCAGGTTGTTTCACTAAACGAAGACCTGAAGGCAGCCAAAGAGTTGGCCAAAGAAGATGAGATGTTTGCCGAGGAGGCAACCATTACTGAAGAGCGTTTGCTGGCTGCAAATGAAAAACTTCGTCGCCTTCTGATTCCTCGCGACCCAGATGATGGCCGTGACGTAATTATGGAAATCAAGGCCGGCGAAGGTGGCGCTGAGTCAGCTCTGTTTGCAGCCGACTTGCTTCGCATGTACATCCAGTACGCCAACTCAAAGGGTTGGAAGACCGAAGTTCTTGATAAGAACGAGTCAGATTTGGGTGGAATCAAAGACATTCAGCTGGCAATCAAGAGCAATGCAACTGACCCGTCACAGGGCGTTCACGCGCACCTGAAGTATGAGGGTGGCGTTCACCGCGTGCAGCGTGTTCCGGCCACTGAAACTCAGGGTCGCATCCACACCTCGGCGGCTGGCGTTTTGGTGTTCCCAGAGGTAGATGAGCCTGAAGAGGTCGAGATCAGCCAAAACGATCTCCGCATCGACGTCTATCGTTCTTCTGGTCCTGGCGGCCAGTCGGTCAACACGACTGACTCTGCTGTTCGAATCACCCACTTGCCAACCGGCATCACTGTTGCCATGCAGAACGAGAAGTCGCAGCTGCAGAACCGTGAAGCGGCCATGCGTGTTCTTCGAGCACGTATTCTGGCTGCTCAGCAAGAGGCCATCGAGGCAGAGCAGTCAGCGGCTCGAAAGTCTCAGGTTAAGTCTGTCGACCGTTCTGAGCGCATTCGCACTTATAACTATCCAGAAAACCGCATTGCAGATCACCGCACTGGATACAAGGCCTACAACCTCGATGCTGTTATGGACGGTGCACTTGAGCCGGTTATCCAGTCAGCTATTCAGATGGATGAAGAAGCGCGTCTAGCGGCACTCGGTTCTGCTGAATCGAAGTAAAGCTCTTGTTTCTGCGCGAACTCATCGAGCACGCAACTGAACGTTTTACCCAGGTGGGTATCGAGTCAGCGGCGGTCGATGCAGAACTCTTAGCCGGGCACGTTCTTGGTTTGAGTCGCGGGGGAGTCCAGGCTCAAATGTTGATCGGTGGCAAGGTTTCTGCTGATCAGGCCAAGCAAATCACCGATCTGTTCGGCAGGCGTCTGGCTAGAGAACCACTCCAGCACATCACCGGAAGCGGTTACTTTCGAAACTTAGAGCTTGAAGTCGGCCGCGGAGTTTTTATCCCACGTCCAGAGACTGAGTTCGTAGCCCAATTGGCGATCGACGCTCTCGCAAAGGTAGAGAGCGTCAATCCGATTGCTGTTGATTTGGGTACCGGTTCAGGAGCCATCGCGTTGGCTATGGCTACCGAAGTGCCTAACGCGCGGGTTTACGCAGTTGAGAAATCAGATGATGCCATGCCGTTCACCTCGGCAAACTTCAAGAAGTATGGCTCTGTGAATGCCCGTCTGATCCAAGGCGATTTGGCTGAGGCATTTGAGGAGCTAAATGGTCAGGTAGCGGTAGTTGCCTCGAATCCGCCTTACATTCCTTCAGCCGCGGTGCCAAGAGACGTAGAGGTGCACCTTCACGATCCTGGTCTTGCGCTTTACGGTGGCCAAGACGGCATGGACGTAATTCACCAGGTGTCGGCCACAGCCCGTCGACTTTTGGTAACCGGGGGAGTGCTTGTAATCGAGCACGCCGACTCACAATCCAATCAGGTCTGTCAACTACTATTGGCTGATGGATGGCGCGAAGTTCAAGCTCATCGCGATCTAACCGACCGCGACCGCGCAGTAACCGCCATCAAGTAGTCCCCAGCCACATAGGAGTGTGAAGTGCAGCGAGTTTTTGATTGCTCAGTCGACACTGACCTGTTGACCGGTATGCGTCGCGCCAAGGTTTCCCTAGGTCGCGGTGAACTCGTCGTTCTGCCCACCGACACGGTGTACGGTATCGGCTGCGATGCTTTCTCGGCCAAGGGTGTTCAGGCGCTTTTGGCTGCCAAAGGTCGAACCCCGCAGTCGCCGCCGCCGGTCCTAATTGGCAACGTGAACACCCTGCATGCACTTGCCGAAGATGTTCCTGATGTTGCCCGCCGTCTGGCTGACACATTTTGGCCCGGCGCCCTAACCATGATTCTTCGTGCCCAGCCTTCACTTAACTGGGACCTCGGCGAGACCAAAGGCACCGTTGCTCTCCGTATGCCAGACCACAAGATTGCTTTGGCTCTGCTTGAGGACGTTGGCCCAATGGCGGTATCAAGCGCCAACCTGACCGGCCAGCCGGCAGCAACTACCTGCACTCAGGCTCACGACTATCTGGGTGAAAGTGTTCAGGTATACCTCGATAGCGGCAACAGCCCTAAGGGTGAGGCGTCCACCATTCTTGATCTAACCGGCATTACCGACTCATATGACGCCGACGGAAACCTAAGCACCACCGGAAAAATCCGCATTGTTCGCCGCGGTGCACTATCCGAGGCAAAACTACGATCGGTTGCCGGCGAATTACTTGAGGGTGCCAACTAGCCGATGCGCGCCTATTTATTGATGATGCTGGTTGCAGCAGCCGTGACCTTTGTGGGCACTTGGGCTGTTTTGAAACTCGCTCATAAATACAAGATTTACCCGCAAATCCGATCAAGAGATGTGCACACCAGGCCAACCCCAAGACTCGGGGGAGTAGCCATGTTTTTGGGCTTTACCGCAGCGGTGCTCACAGCAGGCTCGCTGGGTTGGTTCAAGAGTGTTTTCAGCGATCCAATCCACATCATCGCAATTGTGGTGGCCGCATTTCTAATCACTCTGCTCGGTTTCTTAGATGACCTTTACGACCTGGACTGGAGCCTAAAGCTTGCCGGTCAATTTGTTGTCGCCGGAATCCTCGCCTGGCAGGGTGTCCAGGTGGTTTCTCTGCCCATCGCCGGCCTCACCATTGGCAGCTTTGGTATCTCATTTGTTGCAACTGTGTTCCTGACGGTTTTGGTCATGAACGCAGTGAATTTCATCGATGGGCTCGACGGTCTGGTAGCTGGCGTAGTGCTTATCGGCACCGGCGTATTCTTTGCCTACTCATACCTATTGGCCCAGCAAACCTCGCCTACTAACTACTTCAACCTGGCCTCGCTGATCTCAGCGATTGTCATCGGCATGTGCGTGGGTTTCTTGCCATTCAATTGGCACCGGGCCAAGATCTTTATGGGTGACACCGGAGCCATGCTCTTGGGCCTTCTGATGGCCACCTCGGCTCTAACCGTTACGGGCCAGATTGACCCTCAGTTGGTCAGTAGGGGCGAACAAATCCCAGCCTTCATCCCACTGATCCTGCCTTTGGCGATTTTGGTTTTGCCGCTGCTAGATTTCACCTGGGCAGTGCTTCGCAGGCTCCGCGCTGGCAAGTCTCCGTTCTCGGCTGACCGCCTGCACATTCATCACCGTCTTCAAGACTTTGGTCACAGTCACCTGGGTGCAGTCTTGGTCTTTTACGCCTGGACCGCGGTAATCTCGATGTCCTGTCTGCTGTTCTTCTTCCTTCCGGTAAGCACAGTCTTCTCGATTTTGGCCCTGGGAATATTCGGCGCCGTTATCTACACAATTCGTCCGGTTATCCAAAGGAGATTCGCAAATCGTGTCAAAGGCAGCTAGCAACCTATTTAAACGAGTCGTAACCCTAGGTGCGGCGCTTGTCGGCGCAATTGCTCTGGTCGGGGGTATCGCAGGTTACCTAGTAGCAGCGATGCCTGGCCTAATCAGTGCCCTGATTGGCGCAGGTTTGGCATTTGTTTTTGTTACCCTCACCGCCCTGAGCGTCTGGGTTGGAGGCAAACTTCCTCTCGGTGGTTTCTTCGGAGTGGTACTGGGCGGCTGGCTGCTCAAGGTAATCGGATTTGTGCTTTTGATGGGTGCGCTTAAGAACGCAGACTTCATTAGCGGACCGGTGCTTTTCTTCACTTTGGTGGCCTCAATCATGGGCACTTTGGCCGTCGATTCAGTCCTAGTTTTGAAGGCCAGAATCCCAATCGAACCGGCCGCCTAAATTTCTTGAAAAAAGTTGGCTAATACAGCGAAAACCCCTGTTTCGTGCCAACTACGGCTGTTAGGATTATCCGAGGAACTGGGGAATCTTCCCCGAGTGCCAAATCGCACTGTAAATCGCCGCAAGGCACACCAAACTTGCCCCGAAACAGGAGTTCACGCTGTTCACTAAAGCCTTGAACCTGCTCAATGTAGCAGCGAGCACCGAAGAGTCGGGCAGTGGTTTCCACGCCCCTTCAATCATGGAGTTCTATCCTGAGATTGTTGCTTTCGCTGATACTCCATTCGCCCTGAACCGAATCATGCTGATTCGTCTTTTGGTCGTCGCGCTTCTACTCGTTCTATTCAGCCTTTGGACTCGTAAGTTCAAGCAGGCAAACAAGACCAACACCTTTGTTCCTGGCAAGTTCCAGTTGATGGGTGAGATCTCACTAAACTTCGTGCGTAAAAGCATCGCTCACGACCAGCTTGGCGAAAAAGACGGCGACCGCTTCTTGCCGTTGCTCACCACCATCTTCTTCGTGACCCTAGGCATGAACATCACCGGTATCATCCCGGGCCTAAACGTTGCCGGAACCTCAGTCATCGGTCTTCCGATCGTCATGGCAGCAGCTGCGTACTTCACCTTCATCTATGCGGGTGTCAAAAAGCACGGCGGTCACTTCTTCACCAACGCGCTGTTCCCAGCCGGTGTTCCAAAGCCGTTCTACATTCTGGTTACACCGATCGAGTTCCTCTCGACCTTCATTCTTCGCCCGGTTACCCTTGCTCTTCGTTTGACCATGAACATGATCGCTGGCCACTTGTTGCTAGTGCTCTGTTTCTCGGCAACTCAGTTCTTCTTGTTCAACGCTGAAGGAGCCTTCAAGTTCTTCGGTGCCGGAACTTTTGTCTTCGGATTCGCATTCACGGTCTTTGAGATCTTGGTTGCTTTCCTACAGGCGTACGTTTTTACTCTGCTGACCACGGTCTACATTCAGTTGGCCTTGGCAGACGAGCACTAATCAGGACTGACAACCGTCAGTTCTAAACCACGGAAGGGAAATACAAAGTGGACGTAACTAACATCGCAGAAGTATCAGGAAACATCGCAGTAATCGGCTACGGCCTTGCAGCTGTAGGTCCTGGTGTAGGTGTAGGTCTAGTTGTTTCAAAGACCATCGAGTCAATCGCTCGCCAGCCAGAGCTAGCAGCAAAGCTTCAGGTCACAATGTGGCTTGGTATCGCATTTACCGAGGCTCTTGCGCTTATCGGTCTTGCAACCCCATTCATCTTCGCTTAGTCAGTCAGGATCTAACCCATGATTTCACAGATTCTCGCTGCTGCTTCGGAGGGTGAGGCAACGCCTAACCCACTGTTGCCAGCCAGCTACGATCTCCTGTGGTCTTCGGTTGTCTTCGTAATTCTTCTGGCTTTCTTCTGGTTCAAGGTGCTTCCGAACTTCAAGAAGACCTTGGATGCACGTACTGAGGCGATCGAAGGTCGTCTTGAGGCTGCAGAGAAGGCTCAGGCAGAGGCTGCAGCTAAGACTGCAAACATCGAAGCCGAGCAGGCCGAGGCTCGCGCCGAAGCTTCACAGATTCGCGAAGAGGCCCGCGCCGAGGGTGCAGCTATTTTGGCTGAACTCAAAGAGCAGGCGTCTCTCGAAGCTGCGCGCTTGACCGCGACCGCAAAGGCTCAGATTGAAGCCGAACGCCAGGCAGCACTTATTTCACTTCGTGCCGAGGTTGGCTCACTAGCCATCGACCTTGCATCAAGTGTTGTTGGTGCCAGCCTTCAGAATGACAAAGTTGCAAGCGGCGTGGTTGACCAGTTCCTGGCTGACCTAGAGGCTGGCGACAGCGTTTCTAAGACCAAGGCAGGCAAGAAGAAGTAATGGCGAGTTCAACCAGACAGTCGCTAGCCCAGGCAAAAGAGGCCCTTGAGCCTCTACTTGCCAAAGCAGACCTCAAGTTCGCAGAAGAGATTTTCGCAATCGGCGCAGCCGTTGCTTCTTCGTCTCAGTTGCGCAGCATCCTCTCGGACCCTTCCGCCGAGGTAAACGCAAAATCAGGTGCACTCAATGCCGTATTCGGCAAGAGTGTCTCGAAAGCTGCGCTTGAGTTCACCAACTCTCTGGTTGCACTTCGCTGGTCAACCGGTCAAGACCTAGTAGCTGCATTTGAGCAGCTCGCGGTCTTCACCGTTGCCAGCATTGCTTCGGCTAACAAGAAGCTCGCTGGAGTCGAAAGTGAATTGTTCGCTTTCCAGCAGGCCGTAGATTCTGACCAGGATCTCCAGTTTGCTCTGGGCGACCGTCTTGCTTCAGAAGACGCAAAGCTCGCACTTGTCGACGCTTTGACCAAGGGCAAGACCACCGACGAGTCAGTTACTTTGATTCGTCGTGCAGTAATCGGCGCCCGTCGCCGCCGCGTTTCAGTTGTACTTGAGCAGTTTGGCAAGCAGGTTTCTGCTGTTGCCAGCCGCCTGGTTGCAACCGTAACCGTCGCCGCGCCAATCACCGCGGCTCAGCTTGAGCGCCTAGAGGGCGTTTTGGCTAAGTCTTACGGCCAGAGCCTAAAGCTAAACGTTGAGATTGATCCGACCATTTTGGGCGGTCTCAAAGTTCAGGTAGCCGGCGAAATTCTTGACGGCAGCCTTAGCTCACGTCTTACAGCAGCAAAACTTCAACTCGCGTAAGCGAACAACAAACTTCAGCCGCCTAGGTAGCTGACGCAACGACCAACCGGGGTTCGCCCCAGAAGTAGAGGAACGAGATGGCAGATCTGAAAATCAGCCCGAACGAGATTCGCGACGCTCTAAAGGACTTCGTTAAGTCTTACGAGCCAGCCAAGGCTTCAAAGACTGAAGTGGGCCACGTAATCGATGCCGGTGACGGTATTGCTCACATCGAGGGTCTTCCATCAGCCATGGCTAACGAGCTTCTCAAGTTTGAGGATGGCACTCTTGGCCTAGCACTAAACCTTGATGAGCGCGAGATCGGTACCGTTGTACTCGGTAACTTCGAAGGCATCGTTGAGGGTATGGAAGTTCACCGCACCGGTGAGGTCCTTTCAGTGCCAGTTGGCGACAACTTCCTTGGTCGCGTTGTAGACCCACTGGGTAACCCAATCGATGGTCTAGGTGACATCAAGGCAGAGGCACGTCGTGCACTTGAGCTTCAGGCTCCAGGTGTTATGGCGCGTAAGTCTGTTCACGAGCCGCTACAGACCGGTATCAAGGCAATCGACGCCATGATTCCTGTTGGTCGCGGACAGCGTCAGCTGATCATTGGTGACCGACAGACCGGTAAGACCGCGATCGCGATTGACACCATCATCAACCAGAAGGCTAACTGGGAGTCAGGCGACGTCCAGAAGCAGGTTCGTTGCATCTATGTAGCAATCGGCCAGAAGGGTTCAACCATTGCTGGTGTTAAGGCTGCTCTAGAAGAAGCCGGCGCCATGGAGTACACCACTATCGTGGCTTCTCCAGCTTCAGACCCAGCAGGTTTCAAGTACCTAGCGCCTTACACCGGTTCTGCCATTGGTCAGCACTGGATGTACGGTGGCAAGCACGTCCTCATCATCTTTGATGACCTGTCAAAGCAGGCAGAGGCCTACCGTGCAGTTTCACTTCTTCTACGTCGTCCACCAGGCCGCGAGGCTTACCCAGGTGACGTCTTCTACCTACACTCACGCTTGCTAGAGCGTTGTGCCAAGTTGAACGACGAACTAGGTGGCGGTTCGATGACTGGTCTTCCAATCATCGAGACCAAGGCAAACGACGTTTCTGCATACATTCCAACCAACGTGATTTCGATCACCGACGGTCAGATCTTCTTGCAGTCAGACCTCTTCAACTCAAACCAGCGCCCTGCTATTGACGTAGGTATCTCGGTTTCACGTGTTGGTGGTGCGGCTCAGGTCAAGGGCATCAAGGGTGTTTCAGGTACCTTGAAGCTCGAACTTGCTCAGTACCGTGCACTTGAGGCATTCGCAATGTTTGCGTCTGACCTTGATGCTGCATCACGTCAGCAGCTAGCACGCGGTGCTCGTCTAATGGAGCTTCTAAAGCAGCCTCAGTACTCACCATTCCCTGTTGAAGAGCAGACTGTGTCCATCTGGGCGGGTACGACCGGCAAGCTAGATGAGGTTCCAGTTGAGGACGTATTGCGTTTCGAGGCAGAGCTTCTTGAGAGCCTGCGCCGCAACAGCAAGGTCTTGACCACCATTCGCGAGACCAACAAGTTGGAAAGCGACACCATTGCTGAACTAGAGAAGGCTGTTGCCAAGTTCAAGAAGAGCTTTGCGACCACCTCTGGTGAGTCACTTGCATCTGCAGGAGACGTTACCGTTCTAGACGAAGACGACGTCAACCAGGAAAAGATCGTCAAGCAGAAGCGCAAGAAGTAAGCACTTCGCTAAGACAATCATCCAACTGACGACAAGAATCTAGGAGAGACATGGGAGCGCAACTTCGGGTCTATAGGCAGAAAATTAAGTCTGCCCAGACGACCAAGAAGATTACTCGTGCCATGGAGTTGATCTCTGCCTCACGCATTTACAAAGCACAGCAGCGTGTAGCAGCATCAACCCCGTACTCACGCGCTGTCACTCGTGCGGTTTCTGCGGTTGCAACGTATTCAAACATTGCTCACCCGCTGACCACCGAGCCAGAGCGTATCGATCGGGCAGCCGTCGTAATTTTCACCTCAGACCGCGGTCTTGCCGGAGCGTTTTCATCAAACGTTCTCAAAGAGGCCGAACAGCTAACTAACTTGCTCCAGGAGCAAGGCAAAGAAGTTGTTTACTACCTAGTTGGTCGTAAGGCAGTAGCTAACTTTGGTTTCCGTCGCCGTAACGCTGTTCAGCAGTGGATCGGTGGCACCGACCTTCCTCAGGTTGACACCGCCAAAGAAATCGCCGACGCGGTGGTTGCTGCTTTCAACACCGATTACGCAGACGGTGGTGTGGACGAAATCCACCTGGTATCGAACCGATTCATTTCGATGATCGCTCAGGTGCCTGAGGTAGTGCGTTTGTTGCCGCTTGAAGTTGTCGAGGGTGTTGAAGCGCCTGCAGAAAACGAAGTGTTCCCGCTTTACGAGTTCGAACCTGATGCCACCAAGGTGCTTGACGCCTTGCTGCCGGTTTACGTTGAGAGCCGCATTTTCAACGCCATGCTGCAGTCAGCTGCCTCTGAGCACGCTGCCCGTCAGAAGGCTATGAAGTCAGCAACCGATAACGCTGACAAGCTCATCAAGAACTACACCCGCCTCAGCAATGCGGCACGTCAGTCAGAAATTACCCAGCAGATTTCCGAAATTGTTGGTGGTGCAGACGCATTGTCTACCGCCGGCAACGAAGACTAAGAGAAAGAAAGAGACATGGCCGAGACCAAGAAGAAGGTTGCAGCACCTGCAGCCGGCACCGGGCGTATTGCTCGCGTTACCGGTCCAGTGGTTGACATCGAGTTCCCGCACGATGCCATCCCAGCGATCTACAACGCACTCACCACTGAGATTGTGCTTGATGGCGAGAAGAGCACTCTTACTCTCGAGGTCGCACAGCACCTCGGAGACGACCTTGTGCGCGCGATTGCACTGAAGCCAACTGACGGTTTGGTCCGTGGCGGTCTAGTTACCGACACCGGAGCACCAATCTCTGTTCCAGTGGGTGACGTAACCAAGGGTCACGTATTCAACGTGACCGGTGAAGTGCTTAACGCAAAGCCTGGCGAGAAGATCGAGGTCAACGAGACCTGGTCAATCCACCGCCAGCCACCTGCATTTGACCAGCTTGAGTCAAAGACCAACATGTTCGAGACCGGTATCAAGGTCATCGACCTTCTAACCCCTTACGTACAGGGTGGAAAGATTGGTCTATTCGGTGGTGCTGGTGTTGGTAAGACCGTTCTTATCCAAGAGATGATCTACCGCGTGGCTGAAAACCACGATGGTGTGTCTGTATTCGCCGGTGTGGGTGAGCGTACTCGTGAGGGTAACGACCTAATCGACGAAATGACTGAGTCTGGTGTTATCGACAAAACTGCACTGGTCTTCGGTCAGATGGATGAGCCACCTGGCACCCGTCTTCGCGTAGCTCTGTCTGCTCTAACCATGGCGGAGTACTTCCGCGATGTTCAGAAGCAGGACGTTCTATTGTTCATCGACAACATCTTCCGCTTCACCCAGGCCGGTTCTGAGGTGTCGACCCTTCTAGGTCGTATGCCTTCTGCCGTGGGTTACCAGCCGAACCTTGCCGATGAGATGGGTCTCCTTCAGGAGCGCATCACCTCGACCCGTGGTCACTCGATTACCTCGCTACAGGCAATTTACGTGCCTGCTGACGACTACACCGACCCAGCCCCGGCAACCACCTTTGCTCACTTGGATGCAACTACCGAGCTTTCTCGTGAAATTGCATCTCAGGGTCTATACCCAGCGGTGGACCCACTAACTTCGACCTCTCGCATCTTGGACCCTCGCTACATCAGCAAGGACCACTACGAGACTGCAACCTTGGTCAAGTCAATCCTTCAGAAGAACAAGGAACTTCAGGAAATCATCGCGATTCTTGGTGTTGAAGAGCTTTCTGAGGAAGACAAGATCACCGTTTCACGCGCACGTCGTATTCAGCGATTCCTATCGCAGAACACCTACATGGCAACCAAGTTCACTGGTGTTGCTGGTTCAACCGTTCCGCTCAAGGACACCATCGAGGGCTTCTCAGCCATCG
Source organism: Rhodoluna limnophila (assembly GCF_005845365.1). Taxonomy (GTDB): domain Bacteria; phylum Actinomycetota; class Actinomycetes; order Actinomycetales; family Microbacteriaceae; genus Rhodoluna; species Rhodoluna limnophila. Next base: position 399,325 of record NZ_CP040509.1, read on the forward strand.
CACGCGGTGACTTTGACCACGTTGGTGAGCAGGCGTTCTTCAACCTTGGTGACATCAACGATGTTCTAAAGGAATGGGACCGCATCCAGAAGGAATCTAAGTAATCATGGCAACTCTGCGCGTTGAACTTGTAGCTGCTGAGAAGGCCGTATGGTCTGGCGAAGCCAAGATGGTTGTTGCTAAGACCGTCGAGGGTGAGATCGGTTTGCTTCCAGGTCACGAACCAATGCTGGCAATTCTCAGCTCTGGTGAAGTGCGCATAACTCTTGAGGACGGCAACGTCATCAAGGCAAGTGCTGAAGAGGGTTTCCTTTCGGTTGAGCACAACGTAGTCTCAGTTGTTGCTCGTCATGCCGCATTGATCTAAATTCTTTCGTAAAGAGTTAAACGAAAACCCCCACCGAATCGGTGGGGGTTTTCGCTTTTTGTCTAGTTCTCGCGATTTGCGGCCGGAACCCATTTGACATCGCCGCCGTGGTTCAGATTGGCGTACCTAGCCAGAACAAACAAGAGGTCGCTCAGGCGGTTCAAGTATTTGGCGGCCGCTACGTTAATGCCGCCATTGTGCTGGCCACGTTTGGCCGGCTCAGTGCCATACGCTTCGATGGCATGCCAGGTGGCACGTTCAGCCCTCCTGACCACAGTTCTCGCCAGGTGAAGGCCGGCCGACAATCCAGTGCCGCCCGGAATGATGAATGAGTCGAGTTTGGTGAGCTGTCCGTTGTACTTATCGATGGCCGCCTCGAGTGCGTCGATCCAGAGATTGTTGACTCTCAATGGCTCGTATTCGTAGTGTTCGTTCAGCGGATTTGACAGATCTGCGCCGAGATCAAAAAGTTCATTTTGTATCTGTGACAGCAACGCGAGAGTCTCTGTGTCAAACTCATTTTTTGCCAGCGCCACGGCCACACCGATGGCCGAATTGGCTTCATCCACGTCTGCGTAGGCCTCAATGCGAGGGTCGGTTTTTCTGGTTCTCGAGAAATCACTCAAACCCGTCATGCCTTCGTCGCCGGTGCGGGTATAAATCTTCGTTAGCTTGACCATGCCTCAAGTCTAGGCTCATCGAAATAGGCTATTGGTATGTACTTTTTGCTGCCGCCGTCTGAGACCAAGGCCACTGGCGGTAGCCAATCCTTTGCACTTGAGCAACTCCACTTTCCTGACCTCATTGAGGCTCGCGCAGCTGTGCTTGGCGCCTACGGGGCAAGTGAAATCAATGGGGTGCCGGGAATGGCCGCAATAGACCGTTACACCGGAACGCTTTACTCTGCAGTGCATGGTCGAGGGTTAAAGGGCACCAGTACAGCGAATAATTCGCTATCAGCAGCCGAGCGTGACTTGGCTCATGGGGCAGTGTTCATTCAGTCTGCGCTGTTTGGCTTGGTCGGGGTAAACGACGCTCTGCCGGTTTATAAGCTGAATCCGAGTCGCAAGTTGAATGGTCTGGACCTCAAAAAAACCTGGGCAGCCGCGCATCTTTCGCTTTGGTCGGCTTTTGGTTCGGTGCCCATTCTGGACCTAAGGTCCAAGGCCTATGCCGAGTTAGCTCCGATTCCTCCCGAAGTTGGCGCCTACTCGGTGGTTGTTTTCGTGGAAAAGGACAATGGAGTTAGGGAACAGCTAAATCACTTCAACAAGAAAGCCAAAGGGCAACTGGTTCGCAGTGCGTTGATCGGTCAGGAAATTCCGAAAACCATCGATGAGCTGGCCGAACGAGCGAGCCTAGCCGGCCTCAAACTTGAGGTTTCTGGCCGCGTCATCACCGTCGTAACCCGGCAGGCTACTTAGTTACCTCAATCGCTGGCAGCTTCACGAGACCGTCCTCCAGCGCAAACACGGCACCGGCAAAAGCATCTTTTGCGTAGTAAACGTATCCGGGCAAGATCCAAACCGAGTTGTCTGACGCCCAGATAGTGACGTTAGCTGGTTCTGCAGAGTCTAGGGTTAGGTCCACAATCTCCGGTTCTTGCGCCGATTCTGGCTCAAGTTCGCGGGTGTTAATTCCATCTGCCATGGGCAATGCGATGTCTGAGTTATAAAACTTGTAGGCAACGCCGCCCGAGTAGCGATAATCGGCCAGGCGCGAGACTGCCGATTGCTGGCTCACGGTATTGAAGGTTCCCATTTGTTCAAACTCTGCCGCGAAGCCGCTGACGCTGGCCAGTGCTCCAGAGTCGGACCAACTCATCCACCACATCTCGGCGGTTGGGCTGCCATTCAAAAACATCGATGCTTCAACTGAAGCACCCCAAGTGTCACGGGACACCCGAAGTTGATTTCTTGAGAAACTCACGCCCGCCGAGGCAAAAATCTTATTCGCCTGTTCCACAAGTTCGGATTCGGTTGGTACCTTGCCGGATTCAATTGGTGTTTCGACAAAGCTGGCGCAATCCGGGTCTACCTGATCGACCTCACCATCGCTGGCTACTGGTTCGCAGGATTTCGGAGCTTGAACGTTTGGCCAGGCACTCGGATTGTTGAACCACCAACTTCCGTTACCAGACCAGTTCAAGTAAACGTTTGGACCGGAACCATCCTCTGGTCCGAGTACCCAGGTTGGCCATTCTGCCGACGAGTACTGCGATTCTTTTGGGGTTCCTTCGATCGAGAAGACCCGGCCAAGCATCAATAGGTAATCAGTCGGTGAGCCGTTTAGCTTTGCTTTATAGGCCACGCCCTGGCCGGCCTCACTGCCCAGCGAATCTCCGGCTAGATAGTTGTACTGCGTCCACATCATCATGTCGCGCACACCTTGGTCGGCTTCGGTTCCGGGTGCTCCCTTGGCGCCCAGCATAGAGCTGCTCTGCGAGTCGCCCACGGATAGCAAGTATTGCGGCTCACCGGGAGACAGTGTCAATGGAATCGTGATGGCAAGCGCTCCCGCTGCAGCCAGCGCGGTCAATAGAAACCTCGGCCTTGCGGCGGCATGCATGCGGTGCTTACGCCCAAGCCTTTGGGCTTGTGCAGTTGTGGCGTTGTGCAGTAGCTCACTGCCTAGTTCAACTTCGACCACCGGGTCGGCTGCCTTTAGGCGGGCATCCAGATTGTTTTCTTTCATATCTGGTTTATGTCGCCCGAGTCTCTAATCTTTCACGGCTAGATATTTTGCAAGTTTGGCTCTGGCGCGATGCAGCTTTGCGCTGGCGGCATTGGCAGAAATACTGAGCGCTGCGGCGGCTTCGCCAACCCCCAGGCCGTCAAAGGCCACCAACGCAAGCAATGCTCGATCTGAGGGGCTCAGTTTTGCCCATCCGGCAGCTAGATCCGCATCGAAGACAGCTAGCGATTCTGCCGAGGGGGCGTTATCGGGGCTCAGGGTTAGGGTTAGAAAGTTCAATGCGGAACTTTGACGGCGACGAAAATTTGAAACCTGGAAACTGGCAATTTTGTAGAGCCAGGGGAGTTCTTGGCCCAGTGTTACCGAGTCTCGTTTCTGCCAGGCCACCTCAAACACCGTTGCGGCTAGGTCCTCCACCTGATCCCGGTCAACGCGACGCCCCAAGTACCGGCTAATTGCCGGTAAATGCTCGCGATATGTCGCGACGAACTGTTCGGGTGTCATGCTGCTCTCGAATCTTTGGCTAGGTGCCTCAACGGGTTTATGTCTGAATGCTGTCTAATCTTTCAAAACTGGTATGTGAGCTAACCCCCTCTAGTTTGAGAAGGGCCAACTTTGTCTGGATTCCAAGCCCTGGCGTGTACCCGGTAACTTGTCCTGTTGAACCGAGTACTCGATGGCATGGAATGCGAAGCGGAACTGGATTTGCTGCCACTGCGCCGCCCACGGCTCGAACAGCCTTTGGGTTTCCGCACAATTGGGCAATCTGCCCGTAGCTAAGCGTCCTGCCAAATTCAATGCTCTCAAGCGCACGCCAAACTGCCTCCTGAAAAGGGGTTCCGAGTGTGGCAACTTCAAAATCTAGTGTTTTGGACTTGCCGCTGAGATAGCGCGATATTTGGCGCTCAGCCTTGCGAAGTGTGCTGCTACGGCCATTTGCCGGGGCTGGCTCGCCGCCAATTCTAAGCCGCACCACCTTTTCATTTAGTGAGTAAATCGAGATAACGCCAAGCGGAGAGTTAAAAGAAAGGCTCGCGTCGAAGATGATGTTTGTCATGCCCTAACTTTCGTTCATGCATTCATCGTCGTTCGACGCGAGCCAAATTCTGTGGAGAACTACATCGCCCGCCAGGCTTCATCCAAGCAACCGCGGAGAATCTGTTCGATTTCGTTGAACTGATCCGGTCCGATAGTTAGGGGAGGAGCAAGTTGGACTACTGGGTCGCCACGGTCATCTGAGCGGCAGTAGAGCCCTTCTTCAAACATGCGGTGTGACAAGATTCCGCGGAGCAGCTTCTCGGACTCAGCGTCGTTGAAGGTTTCCTTGGTGTTCTTGTCTTTCACAAGCTCAATGGCGTAGAAGTAACCCTCGCCTCGAACATCGCCCACAATTGGCAGATCGCGCAGTTTCTCAAGCGTGCGGCGGAATTCTGGTGCATTCCGACGAACATTTCCGACCAGGTCTTCCTCGTCAAAAATATCTAGGTTCTCCAGAGCAACTGCACAAGAAACTGGGTGGCCACCGTAGGTGTATCCGTGTGGGAACAGTGTGGTGCCCTGCTTGAATGGCTCAAAGAACTTTTCTGACATGATCAATGCACCGATAGGAGCGTAGGCCGAGGTCATACCCTTGGCGCAAACCAGCATGTCTGGTTCAAAGTCATACATCTCTGAAGCAAACATGGTTCCGATTCGACCAAAACCGTCAATGGTTTCATCGGCTACCAAAATCACGTCGTACTTATCGCAGATCTCGCGGACCCGCTTGAAGTAGCTCTTTGGCGCTGTGAAACAACCACCAGAGTTTTGGACTGGCTCAAGGAAGAAAGCTGCAACCGTGTCTGGGTCTTCAAACAGAATCATTTCTTCAACTCGGTCGGCTGCCCACTTGGCAAAGTCTTCCTCTGTCTCGAAGTCGTCCTGAGCGCGGTACCAGTTGGTGTTTGGTACACGGAATGTCGATGGAACAAGTGGCTCAAAGGCCTTTTTCATCGATGGAATACCGGTTAGCGAAAGCGCTCCGTGCGAGGTGCCGTGGTAGGCAACTGCGCGAGTGAGTACCTTGTGCTTCATCGGCTTGCCCTGAAGTTTGAAGTACTGCTTGGCAAGCTTCCAGGCTGTTTCGTTGGCCTCGCCACCACCAGTCGTGAAGAAAACTCGCGACATGTTCTTTGGTGCGTACGAGAGTAGGCGCTCAGATAGTTCAATTCCCGGTTTGTGAGCGTGAGACCAGAGCGGGAAGTAGTCCAACTCCTTCATTTGCTTCGCGGCGGCCTCGGCCAGGCGGTGGCGTCCGTGACCAGCGTTCACCGAGAAAAGGCTTGAAATGCCATCAAAATACTTTTTGCCATTTTGGTCCCAGAAGTGGTGGCCCTCGGCGTGAGTAATTATCGGAATTTCGCCGTTCTTGGCGAAGTATGGGCTGTGGCGGGTGAAGTGCAAGAACATGTTGTCCTTGGCAGCCTGCTGCAGCATTTGTGGGGTTGGTTCCTGACCTGCTTTACGCGCGTCAAGGAGAGGGGTGGCGGATTCTGCTTTCTTTCGATTCCAGATAGCCATTTGATATCACTCTTTACTATTTGTTTGGCTGGAGACTCATCTGGTGCCCCAGTTGTAAACCTGCTTTTGCACCTTCAAGTACACGAACGATTCGGTAGAAGTTACTCCGGGCAGAGTCCGGATCTTTGAATTGAGGAGGGCGATGAGTTCATCATCGTTCTCACAGACCACCTCAACCAAAATGTCAAAGCTCCCGGCGGTCAGGACCACATAGTCAACCTCGGGCATCGCGGTCAGCTTTTTCGCGATTTCTCTGGTGTCGCCGCCGCAGCGAACACCGATCATTGCCTGGCGATGAAACCCAAGCTGTTTTGGATCTGTCACGGCCACAATCTGAAGTACGCCAGAATCCGTAAGTTTCTGAACTCGCTGGCGCGCGGCGGCCTCGCTTAGTCCAACGTTCTTTCCGATTTCGGCATAGGAACGGCGCCCGTCAGTCTGCAGCTGCTCGATGATTGATCGAGAAACATCGTCTAGCTGCGTTGAGTTGGTGCGTTGGACCCGTGACATACAACGATTTTGACAGTGAAAAAGCCTTTTAGCAAACGAAAACGCGCTTGAGTCGCCATTTCGCGACTGATTTGATAGCGAATTGTGATATTTGCCTTCGGATTCATGATTTTGCCGCTAGCCAATCCTGATTAGAATCGCAACTGAAGCCTAAACCTCTAAGGAGAAGACCGATGTCGGTGCGACAACTGAAAAACTTCATCAATGGTGAGTACGTTGATTCAAAGTCTGGGGAAACCAGCGAAGTAATTAATCCGGCCACCGGAGAGGCTTATGCCCACGCTCCGGTCTCGTCGGCAGCAGATGTCGATGCTGCGTATCAGGCCGCAGCCAAGGGCTTCGAGGAGTGGAGTCAATTCACTCCGAGTGAACGCCAACTAGCCCTGTTCAGAATTGCCGACGCACTCGAAGCCCGTGCTGAAGAGGCTGCCGATGTGGAGTCGGAAAACACTGGAAAACCTCGAAGCACCCTGGTCGAATACGAGATGGCTCCATCGGTGGACCAGATCCGCTTTTTTGCCGGCGCTGCCAGAAACCTAGAGGGCAAGGCCGCTGCCGAGTATGCCCGTGATCACACGTCATGGATTCGGCGTGAGCCTATCGGTGTGATTGGACAGGTCACCCCTTGGAACTATCCACTCAACATGGCCGTATGGAAATTTGCTCCTGCAATTGCAGCGGGCAACACGGTGGTCATCAAGCCTTCAGACACTACGCCAGCATCGACCCTTCTCCTGGCCGAAATTGCCGCAGAGTTTTTGCCAAAGGGTGTGTTCAACGTGGTTGCTGGCAACCGAGACACCGGTCGCGCAATGATTGAAAATGAAATTCCTCAGATGGTTTCGATTACCGGATCCGTGCGAGCAGGTATGGAGGTTGCTAAGTCTGCTGCCACCGACCTAAAACGCGTGCACCTAGAGCTGGGTGGCAAAGCGCCAGTAATCGTTTGTGCTGACGCTGATTTGCAGAAGGCGGCTGCACAGATTGCAATCGCCGGATACTTCAACGCAGGTCAGGACTGCACGGCCGCTACCCGCATCTTGGTGCACGAGTCCGTTCACGATGAGTTCTTGGCTCTATTGGTAGCCGAAGTAAAGGCAAACGCAATTACTGGCGACCCGAGCCGTGACGACATACTTTACGGTCCACTGAACAACGCGGGTCAGCTTGAGCGCGTACAAGGCTTTATCGACCGTCTGCCAGACCACGCCAACCTCGAAACTGGCGGTGTCCGTGTTGGTGATCGGGGTTACTACCTAGAGGCTGCAGTCTTGTCAGGTCTAAAGCAAAAAGATGAGCACATTCAAAGTGAAATTTTTGGACCGGTGGTGACCATCCAGAAGTTTGCCAACGACGATGAGGCGCTTCGCTGGGCCAACGATGTCAAATACGGTTTGGCATCATCTGTGTGGACGCAGAACCACACCCGTGCCATGCGGTTCTCAAAGAGCCTCAACTTTGGTTGTGTCTGGATCAACACGCACATTCCACTGGCGGCTGAAATGCCACACGGCGGTTTCCGTCACTCGGGTTACGGTAAAGACCTTTCACAGTATGGCTTTGAGGACTACACGCGCATCAAGCACGTTATGAGTTACATCGGAGACTAGTGCCGCTAGCTTTCAGCTGGGGTTTCTCCACAGATTTGACCGATTGGGTCCAGGCACGAGCGCTTGGACCCAATCTTTTTGAATGCAATTCGTGTGGTTAGTGCCTTCAGTGATTCTGGGTCTCGTGGCAGGAGCCACCACCGGCGCCTGGCACATGCTGGCATTGGCCCTGCTGTCACTAATTATTTTTCCTTTGGCCGCCCGAGGTCGACGAAGCCGTGAAATTGATCTTTCCAAACCCATCGAGATTGTTGATGGGGTGGTCTACATCGGGGATAGACAGCTGCCGCGCTGGCAAATCTTTTGGAAACAGGAGTGGCACGACGCCCTATACCGGAAACTCAAGCCGGAACTACAAACCCGCAGAACAATTGCTCGGCTGACAGCGGCACACCAGTGGCTGGAACAGGCACCCGGGGGTTTCACTGTCGGAGCCACTGAATTAGGTGAGCCTGTGGCTTTGAAGCTAGATGGGGCCGAAGCCCACCTCCTGGTCATCGGAGCAACCGGATCGGGTAAAAGTATTTTGCTCAAGCAACTTGTTTCTGGCGCCCTCGCGTCGCGAGAGGCACTAGACGGGCGGTGTCGGTTTTGGCTCTTGGATTTCAAAGGGGGAGCAGCCTTTGCTGGCTTTAGCACCAGTCCGGCTGTTGAACGATACGTCACAGACATCGATGACCACGACCCTGTCGAGCTCTGGAAGCAGGTGGGGGTTGAATTGATCCGGCGTGAGACAGCGCTGGCCCGGGGTGAGGCAATTGAGAATCAACTCTTTATTGTCATTGACGAGTTGGCTGAGGTGTTCTTGCGCTCGCCGAATGCGCAGCCAGCTTTAAGTAGCCTGCTGGCACGCGGTCGTTCTCTCGGAATGCACCTTATCGCCGCTTCGCAGGCGCTCACCGGTGTATCGCAGGCAATGCTCGCTAACTTTGGGGTCCGTATCCTCCTTGGGCGCGCCGACCCGGTGACTCAGTCGCAGTTGGGGTTTAGGTCCGCCGCCGACAGGCTGGAGTTGCCCTCGGGTTGGCTCTCTGGTCAGCTGAACTTCAGTTCAAATGTTTCCAGCAGGTTTATTTTTTCTGCGGCACCCCTGCTCTGATTTCACGCGCGCCGGACTTTATGGCAGTATGTGATTGAAAGCGCGACTCTGCGCCTTTGGTTGTGTTGGTTGGGCCAATGAAGGCCCCTCTTGTTTAGGAGTCATGGCAATGAATAAGCCTCTTCCGGAAGACCCAATGATTAGCGAGCTAGTTGCAAATGCTCGACGTCACCAAATCACCAGACGCGCAGCTTTGGCTGGCGCAGGCGCAACCGCGGCCGCAATTACCCTCGCTGCATGTGCACCCGGAGGTTCAACCGAGACCGGCCTGACTCCTGCCGAAGATCTTTCTGAGTCCGAGAAGGTAATTACCTGGGACAACTGGGCTGCTTACCTTGACGGTGAAGAAGACGCCAGCTACCCAACATTGAAGGCTTTTGAAGCTGAAACCGGAATCAAGGTTTACTACGACCCTGAGGCCATCGTCGGAAACAACGAGTACTACGGCCAGGCTGAGAAGCAGTTGCTTGCAGGGCAGGACATCGGCGCCGACACCATGTGTCTTACCGATTGGCAGAATGCGTTCCTGATCGAGTCAGGGCTGGTTCAAAAGTTAAACCTTGCGAACATTCCTAACCACTCGAACATGAATGCTTCAGTGGCGTCGCCAACTTTTGACTCTGGCCGCGAGTACAGCATGCCTTGGATGTCATTTATGACCGGTATTGCTTACAACAAAACCCTTTACAAGGAACTAACCGGCAAAGACGCCCCGACTTCGGTGGCTGACCTGTGGCAGCCAGCGCTCAAGGGCCGTGTGGTCATGCTGAGCGAGTACCGTGAGGCTGTAGGTCTGATCCTGATTTCTCAGGGCATCGACATTGCTAATGTCACTGAAGACCAGTACATGGATGCTGTTGACCTAGTTGCCAAGCAGGTAGCCGATGGCCAAATCAACACCAAGGGCCAGGGTTACATCGAGTCATTCGATCAAAAGAATGCTGTGGCCGGTTTGGTGTGGTCTGGTGACCTTGAGTGGGGAGACGAGTACGGCTTTGTGATGGACCCGAACGGTGCCACGCTAAACACCGACTCTTTCACCGTTCCGATGGGTGCTCAGCACAAGACCAACGTTGAGAAGCTAATCAACTACTACTACGACCCAGAAGTTTCAGCTCAGGTAATTCTCGGCGGTGTGGTTTACGCACCACCGGTTGCCGGAACCAAGGAAATCGTTGCCGCAGCAGATCCAGATCTAGCCAACAACCCGCTAATCTTCCCTGATGCCAGCAAGCTTCAGACATTCAGAACTTTGTCTTACGCAGAGCACTCAGCGTTCAACGAAGCGTTCAACTCAGCTACTGGCGTTTAGGCAGGTTGGTGAGTGAACCAGAACTCTAATTTTTCCGGCGCAGATCTTGACCTGGTAGGAATCCGAAAGGAATTCCCTGGTTTTACTGCGATTGAAGACCTAGATCTTCACATCCCAGCCGGTCAATTTTTTGCTCTGCTAGGCCCGTCAGGTTGCGGTAAAACCACGACCCTGAGGCTAGTTGCCGGACTCGATGAACCTACTACCGGAAAGATTCTTCTTGGCGGCAAGGACATCACTGATTCCAAGCCGCACGAGCGCCCAATTAACACTGTTTTCCAGAGTTACGCGCTCTTCCCTCACATGTCAGTGCTCGAAAACGTGGCCTTCGGTCTTCGTCAGCGCAAAGTTGCCGATCCCTTGGCTAAGGCTCAAGAAGCACTGACTCTGGTTCAACTTCAGCACCTGGCAAATCGCAAGCCGCAGCAGCTATCGGGTGGTCAGCAGCAGCGTGTAGCACTTGCTCGCGCACTGGTAAACCGCCCATCGCTATTGTTGCTGGACGAACCTCTGGGCGCACTTGACCTGAAGCTTCGTCGCGAAATGCAGATTGAGCTCAAGGCAATTCAAGTTGAGGTTGGCCTCACCTTCTTGCATGTGACTCACGACCAGGAAGAAGCCATGGACATGGCTGACACCGTGGCAGTTATGAACAAGGGCCGAATTGAGCAAATGGGTGCTCCTGAGGCACTATACGACCGCCCAAAAACTGTTTTTGTCTCGAAGTTCCTGGGTCAGTCGAATCTTTTCGTTGGCGATGTTGTCGAAGAAAATGTCAACGCCGTCAGTATCAATGTTGCCGGCAACAAAATCTCAGTGCCAAAGGCTCGTGCTGAAAAGCACTCGGGCAAAATCGCCATCGGTGTTCGCCCAGAGAAGGCATTCTTCCATGAGGAGCAGCCGGCTTTGGATGGCGGTCATAACCTAATCGGCCCGGGCGAGATCATGGACATTCGATTCACCGGTGTGAGCAACCAGTATTTGATTGACATCCCAAACATCGGTGAAGTCACAGTTTTTGCTCAAAACATTGGCAAGAGCCCAGTGACTGAAGTCGGGGCCAAGGTTTGGGTGAGCTGGAAGGTAGAGCACAGTTTTGGGCTCGGCGACCTGCCAGAGAACCACGCCGGAGCATAGCCGTGGCGTTTGGAGCATTTGCGCACTCAACCAGCGATGTTAAGCACGCTGACACCGAACGCAAATCATCACGTGTTGCCTGGGTCCTATTGGCTCCGGGTTTGGCTTACCTAGCCCTATTCTTCCTAGCCCCGCTGTTCTCACTGATCGCTGTTTCGCTCGGCAGCATTGAGGCCGTTAGCTTGGCTGATCAGGGGTTCAAATACGGTTTCAACATCCAGAACTTCGCGCCGTTGGCCACCGACTACCTGCCACACGTCTTGCGTTCGTTCTCGTACGCACTGATGGCGACCATCGCGGCGCTGCTGATTAGTTATCCGCTCGCGTACTTCATCGGTGTAAAACTGCGCAACCGCCCGTTGCTGCAGAGAATGCTGGTGACTCTGGTGATTGCGCCGTTCTTCATCAGTTTCTTGCTTCGCACGCTTGCCTGGTCTCAGATCTTCTCCAACGAGTCTTGGATCGTAAAGACTCTTCAGGACCTAAGTTGGTTGGCTCCTGACCAGTACATCATCGGCACCCCGTTTGCTGTTGTTTTTGGTCTGACCTACAACTTCATTCCGTTTATGACTCTGCCGCTCTACACCACACTTGAAAAGCTGGATGTTCGGCTGCTCGAGGCTGGAGGAGACCTTTACGCGAGCCCAAGCAAGGTATTTGCCAAGGTGACTTTGCCGCTGTCTATGCCGGGAATCATCTCAGGTACGCTGCTCACTTTCATTCCTATGGCTGGTGACTACGTAAACGCCAGCAAGAACTTCCTCGGCTCGGCTCAAACTCAGATGCTCGGAAACGTGATCGAGTCCAAGTACATCAGTGAGCACAACATGCCAATCGCATCGGCGCTATCAGTTGCGCTGATGGCGGTAATCCTGGTGATTGTTGGCGTCTACGTAAAACGCACCGGGAGCGAGGACCTGCTTTGAAAACAAATAAGCTCAAGGGCCTTGTCCTGCCTTTCTACGCGATTGTCGCCTTTGTATTTCTGCTCACACCGATTGCGTACACCGTAGCCTTCTCATTCAACGACAGCACCAAATCCAATGCGCAGTGGCAGGGTTTTACCCTGGACAACTGGCTTAAGGTTTGTGAGCGTCAGGGCGTTTGCGAGGCAGTCGGCAGCTCGATTCTTATCGGTGTGGTTTCAACCGCCATCGCTACGGTTCTTGGCACCATGATCGCCATCGCGTTGGTCCGCTATAAATTCAAGGGTCGCAAATGGGTGAGTCTCGGCCTATTCTTGCCGATGGCCACACCTGAAGTTGTCATGGCTTCGGGGCTGGCAGCTGAGTTCTTCAACATCGGTTTGGGTCAGGGATACACCACCATCATTCTTGCCCACGTAATGTTCTGCCTGTCCTTTGTGGTGGTAACGGTAAAGGCTCGTGTTCAAACTCTCGACCCGGCGCTTGAAGAAGCCGGGCGCGACTTGTACGGCAGTCCGAGTGCGGTTTTCCGAAAGATCACCCTCCCGCTGCTCATGCCTGGTATCGCTGCAGCTGCACTGCTGTCATTTGCACTGAGTTTCGATGACTTCATCATCACGTACTTCAACGGTGGCCAAGCTGTGACTACGTTCCCAATCTTCATTTACGCCGCGGCAACCCGCGGAGTGCCAGCCGAGGCAAACGTAATTGGTTCGGCGGTTTTCTTCTTGGCAATTGCCATTGTGTTGATTGTTCAGGTCAGGGGAGCGGTCAAGGCAAGACTTCTAAAGAAGGTTAAGTAACGCATCGCAAAGTTTTAGGTATAAAAAATCCCCCGACCAATCTGGCCGGGGGATTTTTTGACTTTTACAGAGCTGCTAGTCCAGCTTCTAGAACGTCCATAGCATCGTTCAGCAAGGCATCCGAGATTGCCAATGGCGGTAGGAAGCGGATTACGTTGTAGTAGGTTCCGGCGTTCAAAATCAGCACACCATTGCTGTGGCAGTGCTTTACCAGGGCATCAACCGCTGCCTTATTCGGGTTTAGCGTGCCAGGCTCGATGAACTCAATAGCCATCATGGCTCCGTGACCACGGATGTCTCCGATCACCGGATACTTAGCCTTCATCGCCTCGAGGCGTTCACGAATTACCAACTCGATTGCTGCGGCGCGTTCGATAACACCACCGGCTTCAATCTGCTTGAGCACGGCTACTGCTGCAGCAGCTGCGACTGGGTTTCCGCCGAAGGTGCCGCCAAGACCGCCAGGGTGTGAAGCGTCCATGATTTCTGCACGACCAGTAACAGCCGAGATCGGCATACCGCCGGCAATGCCCTTGGCGATTGTGAATAGGTCAGGCTCAAAGCCCTCTTCCCACTCGCTAGCAAACCACTTACCGGTCCTGGCCACACCAGACTGAACCTCATCGGCGACTACGACTACTCCGTTGGCTCGTGCCCACTGGCTCAAGGTGCGAAGGAACCCTGGCGCAGGCACGATAAAGCCACCCTCGCCCTGGATTGGCTCAATAACAATGGCCGCTAGGTCTTCGACGCCAACGCGCTTTTCGATGTAGTTGATAGCTCGCTGCGCAGCTTCCTCACCGGTCATACCCTGTGGGTCACGGTAAGGGTAAGACATAGGTACGTGCTGAATACTAGCTGCAGTTGGGCCAAAACCGTTTCCGTATGGAGCAGCCTTGAAGTTCATCGAGAAAGTTAGGTTGGTGCGGCCGTGGTACGCGTGGTCAAAAACCACAATGCCGTTCTTGCGGGTTGCCTTGCGGGCAATCTTTACCGCGTTTTCAACTGCCTCAGCACCCGAGTTGAACAGGACTGACTTCTTCTTGAAGTTACCCGGGGTGTACTTGTTCAAAAACTCGCAAACCTCAACGTAGTTCTCGTAAGGAGTGAGGGTGAACAGAGTGTGGGTGAGTTTGGCAACCTGGTCTTGAACCGCCGCCACAACTGCTGGGTTGGTGTGTCCAATAGTGGTAACACCGATGCCTGAACCAAGGTCAATCAGCTGGTTGCCATCTGCATCGACAACGATTGCACCGTGTGCCGCCTCGATGTAAATCGGCAGTGCTGCACCGGCTCCAGCCGAAACAGCTTCAAGCCTTCTTGCGTGCAAAGCTTGTGACTTTGGGCCAGGGATTGACGTGACTACTTTGCGCTCTTGCGCGACTGGGAACTCGCTCATATGTAAAAGTCTAAGCCTCCTAAACCGTCAAGTCCTCCCCAACGCCAAACTCGCTGGTAGTGGCAAGATGGACTTATGCGTCGCGTAATTATTTTGGGCTCAACCGGTTCAATCGGCACCCAGGCCCTTGAGGTAGTAGCAGCCAACCCTGACCGATTTGAGGTTGTGGGTTTGGCCGCCGGAACCAACCGAGAACTCCTTGCCGAGCAGGCATCGAAGTTTGGGGTGAAATACGCGGTTTTGGGTGCTGAAGATGCAACGAAGTTGGTGTTGGACACCGACGCCGACGTCGTGATCAACGGCATAACAGGTTCAATTGGGCTGGCGCCAACTTTAGCTACCTTGAACAGCGGCAAAACCCTTGCTCTGGCAAATAAAGAGTCACTAATCGTCGGCGGTCGGTTGGTAACCGCCGCAGCAAAACCAGGCCAGATTGTTCCGGTGGATAGCGAGCACTCTGCGCTGGCCCAGTGCCTGATGGCCGGAAAGCACTCTGAAGTGCAGAAGTTGATTTTGACCGCATCTGGAGGCCCATTTAGAGGTTGGACTCGCGAGGCTCTAGATGAAGTGACGCCGGAGCAGGCTCTGGCACACCCAACCTGGGTTATGGGCAAGGTGGTGACCACCAATTCGGCAACCTTGGTCAACAAGGGGCTCGAGTTAATTGAAGCTCACCTGCTATTTGATATTCCATTTGACCGAATTGCGGTAACTGTTCACCCACAATCAGTGGTTCACTCCATGGTCGAATTCATCGATGGTTCGGTGTTGGCACAGTGTTCGCCACCAAACATGAAGCTTCCGATTGCCTTGGGCATGTCCTGGCCAGATCGAGTGCCTAACGTTGCGCCAGCGTGCGATTGGACTAAAGCAGCGACCTGGACTTTCGAGCCGCTCAATGAATCTGTTTTTGGTGCGGTCAAGCTAGCCCGTCAGGTGGGTCAAGCCGGCCAAACCTATCCAGCCGTTTATAACGCTGCCAACGAAGAGGCCGTCGAAGCTTTTCATCAACGACGGATTGGATTCAACCAAATCGTAGATCTCATCAAGCGCGTAGTTGACGCCCATGAACCAGAAAAAGAACTTTCACTTGAAGGAGTCTTGGCAGCTGAAAAATGGGCTCGCGACCGAGCACAGGCATCGATGGTCACCGCGTGCTAAGCATGGGGTTTGCGCCATTCAGAAAATTGTCAGAGACCACAGATAGGTTCTAAACGTGACTGAAACTCTCTGGTACGTAGGCGGAATCCTCTTCATCGCGATTGGAATTGCGGTTTCAATCGGGCTGCATGAAATCGGCCATCTCGTCCCAGCCAAAAAGTTTGGTGTTAAGGTGCCCACCTACGCGATTGGCTTTGGCCCAACGCTGTTTAAATTTCGCCGCGGAGAAACCGAGTACGCGCTAAAACTCATTCCGCTTGGTGGTTTCATCACCATGATTGGCATGTATCCGCCGGCAAAAAAGTCTGCCAAACCTTTGCCTGCTGGCAAAAAGCTCGGGTTCTTTGCCGACATGATTAGTCAGGCTAGGTCTGCCCACAACGAGCACGAAACTCCAGCAGACGCAAACCGTAAATTTTACCAGCTGCCGGTCGGCAAGCGAATGGTAATCATGTTTGGTGGCCCATTCATGAACCTCCTTCTAGGCCTCGGCCTATTTGCCTTCGTTATGGGTGTCATGGGTGTTCCGCAGCGAACAAATCTCATCGCTCAGGTTTCACCCTGCATCGCCACGACCGTCATGCAGGTAACTGACTGTGATCCTGTTGCCGACCCGTCGCCGGCGGTAGCAGCTGGCCTTCAAATCTCCGATGAAATTGTTGCCGTGAATGGCAAAACCGGAGACGACGCAGCAGTTTTGATTCAGGAGTTGCCTGCCGGAGCGCCGGCCGTTTTTACCGTGCTTAGAGACGGCAAAAACGTCGACCTAAACCTAACCCCAACCGTTGCTTTGCGTCCGGTCATTGATTCCAAAACCGGTCAGGTGCAACTCGATGAATCCGGTGACCCAGTGATGCAAGAGCGCACGGTCATTGGTGTGGTTTTTGCTAACCAGAGGGTTCAGCAGGGTCCCGCGTACATCGCAGAGCAGTCTCTAGGAGCGGTTTCCCAAGTGGGAACAATGATTTTGACCTTGCCGCAGCAAATGGTTCAGGTTTTTGATGCCACCTTTGGCGGCGGCGAGCGCAATCCAGCCGGTGCCGTCTCGGTAGTCGGCATTGGTCAACTAGCCGGAGAAGTCGCAGCGACAGAGAGCGCTGACATCACCGACAAGCTGGCAACCGGGTTGATGATTATTGCCTCCCTGAACTTTGCCCTATTCGCTTTCAACATGCTGCCGCTATTGCCGCTTGATGGTGGCCACATTGCCGGTGGGGTATACGAGGCAGCGAAGCGCGGTATTTACAGGCTTAGAGGAAAGTCAGATCCTGGTCCGGCAGATACCGCTTTGCTTATGCCGGCAACCTGGTTTGTCGTCATACTTTTGATGGCTATGAGCGTGTTGCTAATCCTGGCCGACCTAATCAATCCAATCGCCTTCTAAACGCTGTTTATGATTAGAGCAACCTGAAAGAGAGTTTTCTGTGGCTGCAATCAACCTTGGTCTTCCAAATACTCCTCCGCCAACCATTTCTCCGCGTCGCAAGAGTCGCAAGATTATGGTCGGCAAAGTGGCAGTGGGCGGCGATGCACCAGTGTCAGTGCAGTCAATGTGCACCACGCCAACAACTGATGTCAACGCAACTCTCCAGCAAATTGCTGAGCTAACCGCATCGGGTTGTGACATTGTGCGTGTTGCAGTGCCTAGCCAGGACGACGCCGATCGACTGGCCCTGATTGCTCGCAAGTCTCAAATTCCAGTCATTGCCGACATTCACTTTCAGCCAAAATACGTTTTTCAAGCTATCGACGCAGGTTGTGGCGCGGTTCGAGTAAACCCGGGCAATATTCGCCAGTTTGATGACAAGGTCGGCGAAATCGCCAAGGCAGCCAAAGATGCTGGAGTGTCCATCCGAATCGGTGTGAACGCAGGATCCCTCGACCCTCGTTTGCTGGAAAAATACGGCAAGGCAACCGCCGAGGCGCTGGTTGAGTCGGCTGTCTGGGAGGCAAGCCTTTTCGAGGAACACGATTTCCACGACTTCAAGATTTCGGTAAAACACAATGACCCGGTGGTCATGGTCAAGGCATACGAAATGTTGGCTGAGCGAGGCGACTGGCCATTGCACCTCGGCGTAACCGAGGCTGGTCCGGCATTCCAGGGCACAATCAAGTCTTCGGTGGCATTCGGTGCACTGCTATCGCGCGGAATCGGAGACACCATCCGAGTCTCGTTGTCTGCGCCCCCAGTTGAAGAGATCAAAGTTGGCTCGCAAATCCTCGAGTCCTTGAACCTTCGCCCAAGAAAGCTTGAAATTGTGAGCTGCCCGAGCTGTGGGCGCGCTCAGGTCGATGTTTACACTTTGGCCAATGAGGTCACTGCTGGGCTTGAGAAGCTCACTGTTCCATTGCGCGTTGCAGTTATGGGTTGTGTCGTGAATGGTCCCGGAGAAGCGCGTGAGGCCGACTTGGGCGTCGCTTCTGGCAATGGCAAGGGGCAGATATTCGTCAAGGGTGAGGTCATCAAGACTGTGCCTGAGAGCGAAATCGTGGCGACCCTGATCGAAGAGGCCAATCGAATGGCCGCTGAGATGGACCCAACCCTTGTGGGTAGCCCGCAGGTGCTGGTCGCCAAAAAGGACTAACCAAAACACTCACTTCAAGAAGGGGAGCTGGCAATGGCGCTAGCAATGACTCCGCCGATGGGCTGGAACTCGTGGAACGTTGGGCTGGATTCCAACGATTATCCCGACTTCACAAATTTGACTGAAAAGTCGGTTCTGGATCAAGCCCGAGCTATGGTCGATCGGGGTCTGCTTGCCGCCGGTTATGAGTATTTTGTGCTCGATGACGGATACCAAAATGCGCGGCGTGATTACCGTGGTCGTCTTCAAGGGCATGCATTGCGGTTTCGAAATGGCATCCCGTCGCTGGTCGAACAAGTCAAAGGGCTGGGGCTGAAATTCGGCATTTATTCAGTTCCGGGTTCCCTGACCTGCGCTCAGCAGTACAACGACTATGTCGCGGATGGGCTTGGCTCGCTAGACAAAGAACGTATCGATGCCGAGGCTTTCGCTGAGTGGGGCATCGATTACCTAAAGTACGACTGGTGTCGGGCGCACTTGAACGATGGGCTGCTCGCGAAAGAGACATTTTCAAAAATGGCCGTCGAAATCGCTCGAACCGGCCGTGAAATTGTGTACTCAATTTCTGAATACGGCCTTTTCAAGCCCCACGAGTGGGCGCCGGAATTCACTCAAATGTGGCGCACTACCGACGACCTGTTCGCAAACTGGGATTCGATTCTGCGAACCATTGACCTTCAAGTTGACCTGTATCCGTACTCGAGGCCGGGGGCTTGGAATGACCCCGACATGCTGCAAATCGGAAACCATGGTCTCACCGCGGCAGAAAATCGATCTCACTTCTACGTTTGGGCAATCCTGAATGCGCCGCTCATGATCGGTACTGATTTGGTCCGCATGCCTGAGTCTGTCCGAGAACTACTGGTCAACCCCGGAGTTATCGAAGTTGACCAAGACTGGGGTGGCCAGCAGGGGCGTCGGGTTTGGCAGGGCAATGAAGCAGAGATTTGGGCAAAACCAATGTCGGATGGTTCCCTGGCGGCAGCGCTCCTTAACCGAGGTGAACGAACTTTCACGTTCGAGGTAAACGCCGAAAGTCTTGGACGCGACTTCAGTTCAGCCATCGACGTGCCTTCCGCCTCGGATCTTGGCATTAGCGGTTCAGCAACCTTAGAGGTTGGCGCCCACGACACAATGCTGATTCGAGTTCGATAGGGTCGCGATAACATTGACCCCATGCCTATTCGTCTTTCCTCGCTATTCCTGCGCACATTGCGCGAAGACCCATCTGAAGCTGATGTAGCTGGTCACAAGCTGCTCTTGCGTGCCGGATACATCCGTCGCGCTGGTGCCGGCCTGTACACCTGGCTGCCTCTGGGATTAGCGGTTAAGGCGAAGATCGAGCAGGTTGTCCGTGAAGAGATGGCAAACGCCGGTGCTCAGGAAGTGTTTTTCCCAGCCCTGCTGCCTCGCGAGCCTTTCGAAGCCACCGGGCGATGGACCGAGTATGGCGACAACCTTTTCCGTTTGCAGGACCGCAAGAAGAGCGATTACCTACTTGCGCCTACGCACGAGGAGATGTTCACCCTTTTGGTGAAAGATCTTTACTCCAGCTATAAAGACCTGCCAACCTGTCTGTACCAGATTCAGAACAAGTACCGCGATGAAGCTCGCCCTCGTGCCGGTTTGCTGCGCGGTCGTGAATTTGTGATGAAAGACGCCTACAGCTTTGACATCGACGATGAGGGTTTGAAGAAGTCTTATCAGGCGCAAAGAGATGCTTACGAGCGCATTTTTACCCGCCTTGGCGTTGAATACGCGATAGTCAAGGCTGATGCCGGAGCCATGGGTGGTTCAGCATCTGAGGAATTCTTGTCGCCGAGCCCGATTGGTGAAGACACATTTGTGCGCTCGCCAGGTGGTTACGCTGCAAACGTGGAGGCCGTTGCAACGGTGGCACCTCCGGCCATCTCAATCGAAGGCCAGCCAGCCGCGAAGCAGGTAGAAACACCTGGGGCGACCAACATCAAACGAGTGGTTGAGTTTGCCAATCAAAATGTGCAGCGCGTTGACGGCGGTGTGTGGTCTGCCGCGCACACCCTCAAGAACAACGTCATGGCCTTGGTCTCTCCTGAAGGAAAGCGTTCTCTAGTTGTTGTTGGCCTGCCTGGTGACCGCGAGGTTGATGCCAAGCGCGCCGAGGCAGCTTTTGCTCCAAACGAGGTCGAGCAGGCAAATGAAGATGACTTTGCCCAGCATCCAGAGCTCATAAAGGGATTCATCGGACCGGTAAAGGGGGGTCAGGCGGTCCTTGGATTGAACGGATCGAGCGGAATTCGCTACCTGCTTGACCCACGTGTGGTCGATGGTAGTGCCTGGATTTCCGGCGCCAACGAAAAAGATCAGCACATTTTTGATTTGGTCAAAGGCCGAGACTTTGAGGCTGACGGTGTTGTTGACATCGCTGAAGTTCGCGCTGGCGATCCAGCTCCCGACGGTTCGGGTCCTCTCGAGTTGGCCCGAGGTATTGAAATCGGTCACGTATTTCAGCTGGGTCGCAAGTATGCAGAGGCGCTTGGTCTTCAGGTGCTTGACGAGAACGGCAAGTTGGTCACTGTAACTATGGGTTCCTACGGAATCGGTGTTACTCGACTAGTTGCAGTTTTGGCCGAGGCAAACCACGACGATAAGGGCCTAATTTGGCCTGCTGCGGCTGCCCCAGCCGATATCTATGTTGTTGCTGCTGGCAAGGATGAGGCAATCTACGCGGCAGCCGAGAAGCTGGCGGCAGAGCTTGAAGCCAAGGGTAAATCGGTGATTCTCGACGACCGCCAAAAAGTCAGCCCAGGCGTTAAGTTTGGCGACGCAGAGCTTATCGGTGTGCCAACAATTGTGATTGTTGGCAAGGGTCTTGAGAACGGAGAGGTCGACCTCTGGGATAGACGCTCAGGAGAGCGCCGCCCAGTCAAGGTAGACTTGGCCGTAGCGGAACTCATCTAGTCCATTTTTGACTGGTTCCACAAACTGACAACTAACTAGCGGCCCGGGAGGCATCTCATGGATATCGATTTGAGAGTATTGAAAGTTCTCGAGCGCGAAGCAGAAATTCCTTTTGCCGAACTGGTCGAAATTATCGAAGCAGCAATTTTGGCTGCGTACCACAAGCACGTTGGAAACAGCGATGAAGCTCGCGCCGAGCTGAACAAAACCACCGGTCACGTAAACATTTACGCGCCCATTGTGGATGAAGAAGGCACCAATACCGGTGAAGAAGAAGTAACTCCAGAGAACTTCGGTCGCGTGGCGGCATATGCGGCCAAGCAGGTTATTGCCAGCCGTCTGCGCAACATCAGCGATGAAAACCTGTTGGGCGAGTTCAAGGGTAAAGAGGGTGACATCGTCGCCGGTGTTATCCAGCAGGGCCAGAAGCCGTACATGGTTTACGTTGACCTCGGCAGCATCGAGGCCATCATGCCCCCGGAGGAGCAGGTTCCAGGTGAGGACTACTCGCACGGTAAGCGCATCCGCGTTTATGTGACAGCGGTCAACAAGGGAACCCGCGGCGGACCGATGGTTACCGTTTCTCGTACCCACCCGAGTTTGGTTCGCAAATTGTTCGCAATGGAAGTTCCTGAGATCGCCAGTGGTGTAGTCGAGATTGTTTCTTTGGCTCGCGAGGCCGGCCACCGCACCAAGATTGCCGTTCGCGCGCACGAAGCGGGTGTAAACGCCAAGGGTTCATGCATCGGTGAATTGGGCCAGCGAGTGCGAGCTGTCCAGAACGAACTGAATGACGAAAAGATTGACATCGTTGATTACAGCGATGACCTGCCAGCTTTTGTAGCCCAGGCTCTATCTCCAGCCAAGGTTTCCAGCGCTTTCACGCTTGATGCCGCAACAAAGTCGGTTCGCGTGTTGGTTCCTGACTTCCAGTTGTCTTTGGCAATTGGAAAAGAGGGCCAGAATGCCCGTTTGGCAGCTAAGTTGACTGGAGCAAAGATCGACATTCAGCCTGACAGCATCCTCGAGGGCGAGTAGCTCTAGGCGGATTGCCTTGCCAGGGGTTAGAATGGAGCGTACCTGCGTTGGTTGCCGCCAACGCTCCCAGCGTGCAAACCTCCTTCGAGTCGTTGAAAAATCAGGTTTCTTGATCTTTGACAACCAGAAGAATTTGCCCGGTCGGGGAGCATGGCTTCACCCAGTTTCGGAATGTTTAGAGTTGGCTATTTCTCGGAAATCGTTTATCCGGGCGTTGAAACTCAAAAAACAGGTCGAGACATCAGGTCTGAATTTCACTAAAGAACAGGCAGAAACGATGTTGGCAAAAAATGAGTAGCTCGAAATGAGTACCCAACAGCTTTAACGGCCTGCCCTGTCTAGGGGAGGCCCCAGACAGGAGAAACAAAAGTGGCGCTACCACGCGTGTACGACATTGCTAAAGAACTTGGAATCGATTCCAAGGTTGCTTTGGCCAAGCTCGCTGAACTCGGAGAGTTCGTAAAGAGCGGTTCATCAACTATTGCCCCGCCGGTTGCTAAGAAGCTTCGCGAGGCATTCCCAGACGCAAAACCAAAGGCTGAGGCCCCTAAGGCAGCTCCAAAGGCTGCTGCCCCTGCTAGCCCTGCAGCACCTGCTGCCCCGACTCCGGCAGCAATGACTCCGGCGGCTCCTGCTCCAGCTGCTCCAGCAGCTACACCAGCAGTTGCTCCGACAGCAAGTCCGGCAGCGCCGACTCCAGCTGCAGTTGCTCCGGCGGCTCCGGCGGCAGCTCCGGCAGCCCCGAGCCCAGCCACCCCTGGAATTCCTCGTCCAGGCAACAACCCTTTCGCAGCAAGCCAGGGCATGGGTATTCCGCGCCCGGTTGCTCGCCCAGGTAACAATCCGTTTTCTCCATCGCAGGGAATGGGTCGCCCAGGTGGCCCACGTCCGGCAGGTGGCGCAGGCCGTCCTGGTGGCGCCGGCGGTCCTCGTCCGGCAGGGTCCGGCACACCTCGTCCAGGTGGCGCAGGTGGACCAGGTCGTCCAGGTGGTTTTGCACCGCGTCCTGCTGGTGCCGGTTTTGCTCGTCCAGGTGGTGCACCAGGTGCAGCTCCGGGAGCCGGTGGATTCTCTCGTCCGGGTGGTGGACCAGGCGCAGGCCGTGGTCGCGGCGTAGGCGGCGGAACCGCGGGTGCATTCGGTAAGGGTGGAGCACGTGGACAGAGCAAGGCTCGTAAGTCAAAGCGCGCGAAACGCGAAGAGTTCGAACAGCGTAATAACGCACCATCTCTTGGTGGCGCGATTGTTCCACGCGGAGACGGAACCACTGTTTTGCGTCTTCGCCGCGGTTCATCAATCCAGGACTTCGCCGACAAGATTGACACCACTGCAGGTCAGCTGATCACTGTGCTATTCGCCCTTGGTCAAATGGCAACTGCAACTGCTTCGCTTGACGAAGAGACCTTCCAGATCCTCGGTGAAGAGCTTGGCTACAAGATCGAGGTTGTTTCACCTGAGGACGAAGAGCGCGAGCTATTCGAAGGCTTTGGTCTTGACGTGTCAACCGACTACGACGATGATGAGGCTGACCTTATTGCTCGTCCGCCGGTTGTTACCGTTATGGGTCACGTTGACCACGGTAAGACTCGTTTGCTGGACAGCATTCGCAACTCAAACGTCATTGCGGGCGAGGCCGGCGGAATTACCCAGCACATCGGTGCCTACCAGGTACACGTTGAGCACGAGGGCATTGATCGCGCAATTACCTTCATCGACACCCCAGGTCACGAGGCGTTTACCGCTATGCGTGCCCGTGGTGCTCAGGTAACCGACGTCGCAATCTTGGTTGTCGCAGCTGATGACGGTGTTATGCCTCAGACCATCGAGGCGTTGAACCACGCTCAGTCAGCTGGTGTACCAATCGTGGTCGCAGTGAACAAGACCGATAAAGAGAGCGCTAACCCAGCCAAGATTCGCCAGCAATTGACCGAGTTCAACTTGGTAGCTGAAGAATACGGTGGCGACGTTATGTTCGTTGATGTTTCTGCTCTAACCGGCAAGGGCATCAAGGACCTTCTAGACGCTGTTCTACTTACTGCAGACGCTGCGCTCGACATGCGCGCCAACCCAAACAAGGATGCTCGCGGTGTTGCCATCGAGGCCAACCTTGATAAGGGTCGCGGATCAGTGGCCACAGTTCTTATCCAGTCAGGTACTTTGCGCGTTGGTGACTCAATCGTTGCCGGTGCTGCACACGGTCGTGTGCGTGCCATGTTCGATGAGAACGGCGTGGCGGTTGCCGCTGCCGAGCCAAGCCGTCCGGTTCAGGTTCTGGGTCTACAGTCAGTACCTCGAGCCGGTGACACCTTTGTGGTTACCGAAGACGAGCGTCAGGCCCGCCAAATCGCTGAAAAGCGCGAGGCTGCCGACCGCAATGCTCTACTGGCCAAGACTCGCAAGCGTGTCAGTCTTGAAGACTTCACCAAGGCTCTTGAAGATGGCAAGGTTGAGGCTCTTAACCTCATCATCAAGGGTGACGTTTCTGGTGCTGTTGAAGCACTTGAAGACTCATTGCTCAAGATTGAAGTTGACGATTCAGTTCAGTTGCGAATCATCCACCGTGGTGTTGGTGCAATTACCGAGTCAGACGTCAACCTGGCCACCGTTGACAGCGCGATCATCATCGGCTTCAACGTCAAGCCAGACAACAAGGCCAAGGAGCGCGCCGACCGCGAGGGCGTCGACATTCGTCAGTACTCAGTTATTTATGCTGCGCTTGACGACATTGAGAAGGCACTCAAGGGCATGCTCAAGCCTGAGTACGAAGAATTCCAGTTGGGTACCGCAGAGGTCCGCGAACTGTTCAAGTCTTCGAAGGTTGGAACCATCGCAGGTTCGATCGTCCGCTCTGGTTCAATCCGTCGAAACAGCTCGGCTCGCGTCTTGCGTGCTGGCAAGGTCATCGCGGATAACCTCAAGATTGACTCGCTCAAGCGATTCAAGGACGATGCAACCGAGGTCAAGACTGACTTCGAGTGTGGTATCGGACTGAACGGCTTCAACGAACTCGAGCTCGAAGACATCATCGAGACCTTCGAGATGCGTGAAAAGCCTCGAGTTTAGGTTTAGAACATGGCAGATGTTGCACGCGCTAGAAAGCTAGCGGAACGCATCAAGGTTTTGGTGGCAGAGGCGCTCGAGCGCGCCGTTAAGGACCCAGATTTGGGCTTTGTCACCATTACCGACGTCAAAGTTACCCCTGACCTTCAGCACTCAACCATCTTCTTCACGGTTTATGGAACACCTGCTGAAAAGGCTCGTAGCGCTGAAATCATCGAAAAGAATCGTGGCGTAATTCGCCGCGAGGTCGGGCGTCAGCTGTCAATTCGGTTGGTTCCAACAATCGAATTCGTAGCCGATGAAATTCCTGAAACCGCTGCACACATGAATGATTTGTTGGCAGCAGCCAAGGCCCGCGATGAAGAAGTGGCCAAGTTAGCCGCAGATGCTCACTGGGCTGGCGAAGAGAACCCTTATAAAGAGCCTCGACAGATTGAAGAGGACGAAGACTAAATGTCTTCTGGCCTCGTCCTGATCGATAAGCCTTCGGGCTGGACCAGTCACGACGTTGTTGCCCGCCTAAGAAAATTGGCGGGCACTCGTCGGGTTGGCCACGCCGGCACTCTCGATCCAATGGCAACCGGTTTGTTGCTCATCGGGGTTAATTCGGCAACGAAACTGCTCACCTTTTTAGTCGGTGAAGACAAAACCTACTTTGCGACAATCCGCCTCGGTGCCTCGACTATCACTGATGACAAAGAATCTGAATACCTGCTTGTGGCAGACCCGGATGACTTGCGAGCGCTCACTAAAGAAGCCATCGAGTCGGCGTTAGTGCATTTGCGCGGAGAAATTCAGCAGGTGCCGAGCTCGGTGAGTGCAATCAAGGTAAACGGTGAGCGAGCCTATTCAAAGGTTCGCTCGGGCGATGAAGTAAAGCTTGCCGCCAGGCCGGTCACAATCCACAGATTTGAGATTCTCGGTGAGCCTCGAATCGAAGAGGTTGATGGTCAAGCATTCATTGACATCGATGTTGTTGTGGACTGCAGCTCTGGCACATACATTCGGGCACTAGCGCGGGACTTGGGTTTATCTCTCAAAGTTGGCGGCCACCTAACCGCGCTTCGACGAACCAAAATTGGAAGCTACAACATCTCGCAGGCCCAAGGTCTCGAGGCGCTGACCGCCGAAACACTGAACATTCTCGACATGTCTGAGGCTGCCGCGCAGCAATTCAAGTCGCGTGCGCTTTCTCGGCAAGACGCTATTGATCTGAGGCACGGCAAGAGGCTAAAAGCTGCTGACGAGGGCTCCGAACCGATTGCAGCATTCGATGAAGGCGGAAAACTGGTGGCGATGCTCTCCAGGTCAGGTCGGGATCTCAAATCGCTTGTGGTTTTTCCGGAGGGTTCAAATGATTGATTGGTTTTATTCGGTTTCGTTGACTGTGAGCGTCATCTCAGGCGTTTGGGCAGTGGCGCTAGGTTTGTTCAAGCGCAAGCCAAGCCTCCTAAGTTTGGTCCCTCTGGCGCTAGTGCAGCTGCTGCTGGTGATTCAGTTGGCTATTTCAATTTCCCTGGTGATCTTGGGGGAGCGCGCCAAGCAAGACACAGTTGAATTCTTCGCCTACCTGATCGTTGCTCTGATGGTTCCGCTGGGCGCGGGGTTCTGGGCATTGATTGAGCGCAGCAAGTGGTCAACGGTCGTTATCGGTGTCGGTGCCCTTACCGTTGCAGTGATGCTGGTGCGTATGCAGCAAATCTGGCTGGGCTACTAGCCCTATAAGTCATTGGCGCATCGATAACGGCAATTTAACCTTCCGTTTACTCCTCGAACAGGTTGCATTCATTCGGCCTATCGATGATTGAGGCATGTCCCAGCAGCCAGACCTCAAAATTCCGGAGCGCCGCAAGCTCAACACCGCGCCGACCAGCCTTGGCGACAAAATTTTCTTCCGAGTGGCTTCAGGTGCCGCCAACTTTTCGATCGTCCTCGTCGGCCTAATTCTGGTTTTTCTCTTGTGGCAGTCTGTGCCAGCTCTCCAAAGCCAGGGCATCGACTTCATCTTTGGTTCCAACTGGGATGCTGCTGCAGAGACTCCGGTCTTCCAGATTGGTCCGATGCTCTGGGGCTCTTTCCTGATTTCGTTTCTTGGCGTAATTCTGGCAGTACCTATGGCGATTGCAATTGCCTATTTCATTGAGTTCATGGCGTCCAAAGCTGTTGGTCGAGTAGCCACAACTTTGATTGATTTGTTGGCTGCCTTGCCTTCAGTGGTTTTGGGCCTATGGGGTTTTGCTGTTTTCACTCCGGTAGCGGCTGGTTGGGCAGAGTCGCTAAATAAGGCGTTTGGTTGGTTTCCGCTCTTTGCCTCAGATGGCGCAGGATTTCTAGCCTCGCCCTTTATTGCGGGCTGGATTGTTGCCATCATGATTGTGCCAATTATCGCGTCGATTTCACGCGAAATCTTTAGCCAGATTGACCGCGATTTGATCAACGCAGCCAAGGGGTTGGGTGGCGGTTCTTACTCAATTTTCAAGAAGGTTATTTTGCCAACGGCTTCAGGCGGAGTAGTCGGTGGTGTTCTTTTGGGATTGGGTCGTGCACTCGGCGAAACCGTGGCAATTTTCTACGTTCTAAATCTAGTTTTCGAAATCAACTGGTACGAAATCCTTCAGCAGCGCGGTGGTTCAATCGCATCAAACATCCTCGCGCGATTTGGTGAGGCAGGGCCTGCCGAGATCAGTGCGCTGATGGCATCGGGGTTGGTTTTGTTCGTGATGACTTTGATCATCAATTCGATCGCTGCCTGGGTGGTAGCAAAGGCACAGCCTTGGAGAAAGAACCAATGACAAATTACATACCTGAGGCGATGCCGAGGCCAACAAATGCTGCGCCATGGGCAAAAGTTGATGCTAAAAAAACTCTGAGAATTGTTTTGGCCTCGACGCTACCCGCGGCAACGGCAGCTCTGCTGGCGATTTCGTTTGGTTGGCAATTCGAGTTCACGCTTTTGGCTGTTTTCTTGCCATTGCAGCTGGTTGCTGGTCTTTGGCTCGGAACAGTCACAGCCGGAAAACGTGGTCGAGGAGATGCACTCTTAGTGATCTTCACGGTGTTTTTCTCAGCGTTGGTGCTAGTTCTGCTTATGTCGGTGTTGTGGTCGGTGGTATCAAACGGTGCCGCCGCAATGAGCTGGCAGTTCTTTACCCAAAACAACGTTTATGTTTCTGCCAACACTTCGCTTGAGTATGGCGGCGTGGGTCACTCGATCATCGGCACAGTTCTGATTGTTGGGCTAGCCACCCTAGTTACAGTTCCGCTTGGAATATTGATTGCGGTCTACCTGACTGAGACTCGCGGAAAAACTCGTGGCTTGATCCGTACCCTAATTCAGGCAATGTCGGGATTGCCGTCGGTAGTGTCTGGCTTGTTCGTTTATGCGGCTTTCATCGTCACCGGAATCACTCAGTATGCGGGCTGGGCTGGCTCTCTAGCCCTACTGCCGTTGATGCTGCCAACCGTGAGCCGCATAGCTGAGGAGTCACTCAGGTTGGTGCCGGCAGATCTAAGAAGCGCTGCAGTAGGACTGGGTGCGCCTAACTATCGAGCCTTCCTCCAAGTGGTAATGCCGGCTGCAAAAAGCGGTCTGGTCACCGCGATTCTCTTGGGAATCGCTCGAATCATCGGTGAAACTGCTCCGTTGGTTCTCACTACCTTTGCTGCGGCTACTACATCGGTGAATATTTTCAACGGCCCAATGTCAACCCTTCCGACCTACCTGTACGGCTTCATCTCTGACCCGTCAATCCAGAGTGCCCAGCGTGCCTGGGGTGCCGCCTTGGTCATGTTGATTTTGGTTGGTGTTCTCTTTACGGCTGCCCGAGTGATGACTCGTTCTCGAGTTGGCAAAACAACAAAAAAGATTGGAAAGTAAAAATGGCTTCTGAAATTCTGAACGATACCGTTCTGTACTCCAAGGATGTCAACGTCTGGTTCGGTGACCGTCACGTTCTGAGTAACGTAAACCTTGAGTTTCCGACTAACCAGGTAACTGCTCTGATCGGCCCTTCAGGTTGCGGTAAGTCAACTTTCCTTCGCACTCTAAACCGCATGCACGAGCTGATTCCATCAGCAGGCTTTGCCGGAGAAATTTTCCTCGATGGTGAGGACATCTACGCCGACAAGGTTGATCCAGTTAGTGTTCGCCTCAAGGTGGGTATGGTCTTCCAGAAGCCAAACCCTTTCCCAACCATGTCAATTAAGGACAACATTCTTTCAGGATTGCGTCTTTCTGGGCGCAAGATTGAGGCTGGAGAAGAGCTGGTCGAAACCTCGCTTCGTCGTGCCTCGATCTGGAACGAAGTTAAGGACCGCCTCGGTGATGCAGCGGTATCTCTCTCAGGCGGTCAGCAGCAGCGCCTCTGTATTGCTCGTTCTCTGGCGATGAACCCAGAAGTCCTCTTGATGGACGAGCCGTGTTCCGCTTTGGACCCAGGTTCAACTCGTCGAATTGAGGAGACCATTCAAGAGCTTTCTGAGTCAATGACCATCGTGATTGTGACCCACAACATGCAGCAGGCGCAGCGAGTTTCAGACCAAACGGCATTCTTCCTTTCTGAAGACGGCCGACCTGGTCATGTGGTTGAGTTTGGAAAAACTGAAACTGTTTTCAATCAGCCAGTTGACCCGCGAACCAACGATTACGTAAACGGACACTTCGGCTAGAGCGTTAAGAGACTGTTTACTTTCCCTTCGGCTGCCTGCCATCAAGTGAACAAACTTCGTTCACTTCTCCTATTCAAACTGTGATTAGTCGGAAACCCGGCCAACGATCTCAAAAGGAGAAACTCATGTTTCGCAAGGCAACTGGCGCTCTAGCCGCCATCGCTCTAGTGGCATCTCTAGCCACTGCTTCTGCTCCTGCAACCGCAGCCGGAGTATCAATCACCGGTGAAGGTTCATCTTTCGCTGGAACCGCTCTTATCGCAGCCCAGAGCAAGTTCAACGCCAAGGGTGGCGCCCAGGTCAACTACACCAAGTCATCTTCAAGCAAGGGACGCGCCAACGTTTCTGCCGGAACCGTTGACTTCGGTGCATCAGACATTACGTATGTAGCTGCCGGCGCCACTGCTCCTGCAAACACAGTGTTGACCCCGCTACTTGGTGGACCAATCGCAATTGTTTACAACCTGCCTTCAGTCGGTAAGGGCCTTCGCCTTGACCCAGCTACCCTGGGAGCAATCTTCTCTGGCCGCATCACCATGTGGAACCACGCAAACATCAAGAAGTTGAACCCAACCAAGTCTCTTCCAGCCAAGGCAATCTCGGTCCGCTTCCGTGCAGCTGGCTCAGGCACCACCGCTAACTTGACCCAGTACCTAGCCGGTAACAAGGTAACCGGTTGGACTGCCAACAACGGTGACTTCACCAAGGCTTCAGGCGCAGCTTCTGTAGTTGGTGTGTCTGTTCCATCATCATCAGACATGGTTACTGCAGTTGACAACACCTCGTACACCATTGGCTACGTTGACCTAGCAGATGCTGCTGGTAAGGGTCTTGTTTACGCGTCAATCAAGAACCCAGCTGGTCAGTACATCCTTCCAACTGCAACCGCAGCTAAGTCTTTCCTAGCCGCACAGACTGTTCCGACTGATGGCTCTGTAAAGATCAACTTCCTGAAGAAGATTAGCGGCGCGTACAACCTAAGCGCATTTGCTTACGGTATCGCGTCATCAAACTACGCCGATGCTTCGAAGGGTGCAGCAGTCAAGGCTTTCTTCACCTACGTAGTTAGCAACGCTGTTCCTACCGGTTACGTTGCCCTTTCAGGTGCAGCCAAGACCGCTGCTCTAAAGCAGATCGCAAAGATCAAGTAGTAAATAGTTTCAAAAAGTAGATGGTTTTGGGGAGCGCGGCATAAGTCGTTGCTCCCCAAAATCACTTAACAAAATAAGGAATTCAGGATGTTCGGAAAACTTGCCGCAGTAGCCATCACTGGCGTTTTGGTTGCATCGCTATCAGGCTGCACCCCGCCAATGCCACCAGAAATCTTGTCTGCGTTGGCCGAGCAAGAGTTCACCTGTGTCGAGGGAACTTCTGTTATTTCGGTACCGGCTTCAACCACTGACATGGCGCCAGGTTGGCAGTTTGCTGCCGGGGATGCCTGCCCAGGGATGAATTTCGAAGTCCAATTCGACGACGCATCTTCGGCAGATTTGGTTTTTAGCACTTCGGACTTGGACCCTACGCTTTGTAAAAGCGCTGTAGAGGTTCCATTTGCAGTGGATGCTGGCGTTCTGGTGTACCAGCACTCAGATGGCAACATGTTCAACTTCTCGCCGGAGTTGATTGCAAAGATTTTTGCCGGTGAAATTACAGACTGGTCTGATCCGGCGATTGCCGAGGAGAACTTGGGTGCTGTTTACATGGCCGGCCCAATCACGTTTCTTGACCGAGCCTACGGACCTGCTCTCGACTCTTTCAACAGCTGGATGAAACGCCTAGTGCCTGATTTCAATTCAGAGCGCATCCAAGCCGGGCCAGCTATCTCGGCTGCGGACCTTTTCCTCGAGGAGGGGCAGGTCGCCATCGTGGCTAACTCCGTAGCAATGGAGCTTGGTCTTATGCCGGCCGGTGTGATCAATGGTCCAGATGCCTCTGTGGATGTTATCTATCCAGACACTGGTTCAATTGGCTCTGCAGCTACTCAGTTTGATATGAAATCTGAGCCGAATCGACTAACCGTCGCGTACAACAGTGCCAACCCGGCTATGCCTGCTCCTGGTGCAGAGGTAGCGCAGCCGCCTTACGAGGCAGTCTTTACGGCGCCACTGCACATTTGTGGTGACGCAACTCTAGCCAAGCGAGCAGCAGCACGATTCATTCTTCGTCAGGACCAACAGGGTGCTATGGCGGCTACCTACTTCGTCCCGATCACTGAAGCGATTCGCGTGTCGGCCCTCACCGTGGTCTCCGAAGGATTGACCTTGCCTTCATTTGATCCCGAGGACTACACCGGCTAATTGGCTTTGGCCGCTTGTTAGGCTGGTACCTATGCCAAAAGCGACCAACTCACTCGGAATCGGAAGATTGCTAATTGCCGTTTACGGCGTTTTTGCAGTTTCGTCATCAGCTCGCGCGATTTATCAGTTGGCTCGGGAATTCGACCAGGCTCCGCTGGCCTACAGTTTGTCTGCTCTTGCGGCCGTGGTCTACATTTTGGCAACCATCGCCCTAGCGAGACCTTCGCTGCGTACCTTGGCGTTCATCGCCGTCAGCTTCGAGCTCGTCGGTGTGCTTGCCGTTGGCGTGCTCAGCTATCTGCAGCCAGAACTCTTTGCACACCCTTCGGTTTGGTCAAAATTTGGCCAGGGATACGGCTTTGTGCCACTGGTCTTGCCGTTCTTGGGTCTGCTCTGGCTTAGAAAGCAGTCTGCAAACTAATGCTTGCCATCGAAAGAACTTCAGATCTGCCTGACGGCTTTGCCGAAACTGCCGTGACCATCGGAAAGTTTGACGGAATTCATCTGGGCCATAAAAAACTGCTTAGCAATTTGGTGGCCGCTGCAGACGAGCACATGTTGGCCAGTGTTGTGGTTACCTTTGATCGCCACCCAGATGCACTGTTCAAGCCTGAATCAGCAAAGCTGCCGCTCATCGGTCCTGGGCAAAAACTGGTGCACCTTGAAGAATCTGGCGTGGATGCTGTTCTTACTCTTCCCTTTGACCATGAATTTGCAGCCTTGGCGGCGCGCGATTTTGTACAGCAAATTTTGGTTGAGGGATTAGACGCTCGTCTGGTTTTAGTCGGCGAGGATTTTCGGTTTGGTGCCGGGGGAGCCGGCACGCCTGAGACTCTCAAAGTTTTGGGGGCCGAATTCGGTTTTGTAGTTCGAGTCATTGGCAGTGCGAACATCGATGGCGTAAAAGTTTCAAC
This sequence comes from Rhodoluna limnophila, assembly GCF_005845365.1. Classification (GTDB taxonomy): domain Bacteria; phylum Actinomycetota; class Actinomycetes; order Actinomycetales; family Microbacteriaceae; genus Rhodoluna; species Rhodoluna limnophila. The sequence continues at coordinate 432,404 of NZ_CP040509.1, forward strand.
CACACGCATCCGTGAGCTCCTAGACCAGGGTGACGTCACCAAAGCTGCTGAGCTGCTCGGTCGCAATCACTACAGCGCAGGTGTCATCGAACACGGATTGAAAATCGGTCGCACCATTGGATTCCCGACAGCAAACATGACTCGTGAGTGCGAGGGCTATTTGCCGCTCGATGGTGTTTACGCAGGTTGGCTGTATGCCGACGGTGAGAAGTATCCCGCTGCCCACTCGGTTGGTATCAACGAAACTTTTCAGGCCGTGCCACGTTTGGTTGAGTCTCACGTAATCGACCGAGTTGACCTAGATTTGTACGACAAATTTGTCGTCCTTGAGTTCGTGGCTTTCATAAGGCCCGCAGCTAAGTTTGATGGCGTTGATGCGCTAGTCGAAGAAATTCACCGCGACCTCGATAAGTGCCGCAAGATCCTAGAAATCTAGTACGTATTCTCAGTTAACGCTCGGGGCATTCACAGGCAACGTCCAGTGGATTTTCGGGATACGCCCATTTTCGATTGAAAGTCTCTATTTGCAATCGGTATCAGGATTTGATGCCTTGCTATCTAGGACCATCGAAAGGAGCCAGAAATGGCCAAGCAAGAGAACGTAGAACCAGAGCTCAATCCCGAATCACAAGAGAACCTCGATTCAGCCAATCCTTACGAAGAAGACCTCAAGGCGTCGTTCAGCCGCACTGCCTGGCTAAAGTCACGTGGCGCAAAGATTGCTGCCATTGCAGTCGGTGGGTCATTGGCTCTTGGCGCGGCCTTCGTTGGCGGTGTCGTCGCGGCCAACACTGTCTCTCCTAAAGGCATTGTTGCTGATGAGTTTGGTAACCACGGGCCGCTTGAGCCGTTTGCCGAGGGTCAGCGTCCGCCTCGCGGACCGGAAGGTGATCGACCACACCGCGGTGAGTAATAAGTGCAATCCCTCAATCAGCCATCGTTGATTGGGGGATTGTGTTTACACTGGAACAAACAAGGAGACTCATGACATTTGCTGGCGCCATCAAAGTTTGCCTGACCAAATTTGCCGATTTCCGCGGGGTAGCTACGCGACGCGAGTACTGGTATTTCGTGCTTTTCACGGTGCTGGTCAGTTTGGTCCTCAGCACAGTAGATGGACTGATCTTCCCGCCGGTGACCACAGCTCAGGATGCATTCCTTGCTTCACTTGAGGCCAACCCAGAGACCCTCGACGCAGCGTTGCTAAATGCTGCTCTCATGGAGAGTTGGAATGCAACTCCAATCAGTAACTTGGTTGGCTTCATTCTCGGCATTCCTTTGCTGGCAGCTTTGGTAAGACGCATGCGCGATGCGGGCTTCAGCGCCTGGTGGATGCTCCTTTCATGGGTTCCGCTACTAACTTTCATCTTCTCGTTGTTGCCAACCAAAACCGCAGAGCAGGGCAATACCAGGATTAGGACTGGCAACTAACCCGCTTTTGAGCTAGGCTTGTGAGGTTGCCGTGTATCGGCCGCGGATCAAGAGCGCCAAAACATTGGGTTTTGTGCACCGCGCAGTAAGTAGAAGAGGACCATTCAAATGGCACTAGACGCAGCAGTGAAAACTGCAATCATCAACGAGTACGCAACTCACCCAGGCGACACTGGTTCTCCAGAGGTTCAGGTTGCTGTGCTAACCAAGCGCATCAAGGACCTAACTGAGCACCTAAAGGAGCACAAGCACGACCACCACTCACGTCGTGGTCTGTTGATCCTTGTTGGTCAGCGCCGCCGCCTACTCGGCTACCTACAGGGTGTCGACATTGCTCGCTACCGTGCACTAATCGAGCGCCTAGGGCTTCGTCGCTAGTTCGCCTCCGGCAAACGGCCGCGATTCAATACTTTCGAAACCGCCTTCCTTCGGGAGGGCGGTTTTGTTTAACCTGACATTCACCCAGTACCTAGGTAATTCAGCGGTCTGCTGGTAACCTTGCAAGAGAGCATCGCAGCAGGTTTGCTGGTCTCCGGTTGTGGATCTTGAGAGTTGAACTTCAAGGTTTTCTACTGCAGACCAGGGCATCCCTCCAATGTGGGCAAGTTAACTTGCCGCGAACGCTCACGCGCGCCGCCAAAAATAGCCATTCTCGGCCATGGCGGATGCGCAAAGAGGATAAAAGAGGAGGGACCATGGAAGGTCCAGAAATCAAAGCAACAGAAGCAGTAATCGACAACGGTAAGTACGGAAAGCGCGTTATTCGCTTCGAAACCGGTCGTCTAGCACAGCAGGCACAGGGTGCTGCGGCTGTTTACATCGATGAAGAAACCATGCTGTTCTCGGCTACCACTGCAAGCAAGCAGCCAAAAGACCAGTTTGACTTCTTCCCACTAACCATTGACGTTGAAGAGCGCATGTATGCGGCAGGCCGCATTCCAGGAAGCTTCTTCCGTCGCGAAGGTCGCCCATCAACCGAGGCAATCCTTGCCTGCCGTTTGATCGACCGCCCACTACGCCCATCATTCGTTGATGGTCTGCGTAACGAGATTCAGGTTGTAGTAACCGTTATGGCAATCGAGCCAGACGAGCTTTACGACGTTGTAGCTATCAACGCTGCCTCAATGTCTACCCAGCTTGCAGGCTTGCCATTCTCTGGTCCTATCGGTGGTGTGCGTGTTGCACTTATCGACGGCCAGTGGGTTGCGTTCCCTAAGCACTCACAGCTTGAGCGCGCAGTTTTCAACATGGTTGTTGCTGGTCGCGTACTAGTTGAGAACGGCGTCGAAGACGTTGCAATCATGATGGTTGAGGCTGAGGCTTCAGAAAACGCCATGGACCTAATTGCTGCTGGCGCCAAGGCTCCATCAGAGGACGTTGTTGCTGAGGGTCTTGAGGCTGCCAAGCCGTTCATCAAGGCTCTAGTAAAGGCTCAGGCTGACCTAGCTGCTGTTGCTGCAAAGCCAACCGCTGACTACCCAACCTTCTTGCCATACACCGATGAGGTATTTGCTGCCGTCGAGGCTGCTGCAGGTACCGAGTTGGCCAAGGTTTACCAGATTGCCGACAAGGTTGAGCGCCAGGATGCAGACGATGCACTCAAGGCTGCCACCAAGGAGAAGCTAGAAGCTTCACTTGACGAGGCACAGATGGCTCAGTTCTCAGCTGCCTACAAGTCAGTAACCAAGAAGATCATGCGTACCCGCGTTCTAAAAGAGGGAATCCGCATCGATGGCCGTGGCCTGCGCGACATCCGTAACCTAGACGCAGAGGTAGCAGTTATTCCTCGCGTTCACGGTTCAGCAATCTTCCAGCGTGGAGAGACCCAGATCCTGGGTGTAACCACCTTGAACATGCTGAAGATGGAGCAGCAGATTGACTCGCTAAGCCCAGTCACATCAAAGCGGTACATGCACAACTACAACTTCCCACCATATTCAACCGGTGAAGTTGGTCGTGTAGGTACTCCAAAGCGTCGCGAAATTGGCCACGGTGCTCTTGCCGAGCGTGCGTTGGTTCCGGTTCTTCCAAAGCGTGAAGACTTCCCATACGCGATCCGTCAGGTTTCTGAGGCCCTTGGCTCAAACGGTTCAACCTCAATGGGTTCTGTCTGTGCGTCTACCCTTGCCTTGCTAAACGCGGGTGTGCCTCTTCGTGCACCAGTTGCTGGTATCGCCATGGGTCTTATCTCAGACACCGTAGACGGCAAGGTTCAGTACGCTGCGCTTACCGACATCCTTGGTGCAGAAGACGCCCTTGGTGACATGGACTTCAAGGTCGCCGGTACTCGCGATTTCGTTACTGCTATTCAGCTTGACACCAAGCTGGACGGTATTCCTGCCTCAGTTCTAGGTGGCGCACTTACTCAGGCTCGTGAGGCTCGTCTTCACATCCTTGACGTAATGGGCCAGGCAATCTCTGAGCCTGACGAGATGGCTCCAACCGCTCCACGCGTTATCGCAGTGAAGATTCCGGTTGACAAGATTGGTGAAGTCATTGGTCCAAAGGGCAAGATGATCAACCAGATCCAAGAAGACACTGGCGCAGACATCTCAATCGAGGATGACGGTACCGTTTACATTGGCGCAACCGATGGCCCTTCAGCTGAGGCTGCTAAGGCTGCGGTTAACGCGATTGCAAACCCACACGTTCCTGAGATTGGCGAGCGCTTCCTTGGAACTGTTGTGAAGCTAGCTACCTTCGGTGCTTTCGTTTCACTGGTTCCAGGCAAGGATGGCCTGTTGCACATCTCTGAGCTGAAGAAGCTTGCTGGCAAGCGCGTCGAGAACGTCGAGGACGTTCTTGAGGTTGGTCAGAAGCTACAGGTTGAAATCACCAAGATCGACGACCGCGGCAAGCTTTCACTTGCTCCAGTTGTTGAGGGTGAAGACGCCTCAGCAGACGAAGAGTAATAACCCCTAGCCCCACAACTACAGAAAGCTTCTGGTCACCCATGAGTGAAATCTTTTTTCCACTAGACCAGAGCGATCTATCGTTCACCGCTTCGGGAGGTAGTTCGGTTCGCCGTTCTATCCTCCCAAGCGGTGTTCGCGTTTTAACCGAACACATTCCGGGTTCGCAGAGTGTCGCAGTGTCTTTCTCGGTCGCAGTTGGTTCTCGCGACGAGACCAACGGACACTTTGGCTCGACCCATTTCTTGGAGCACCTGCTCTTCAAAGGGACTAAAAAACGCACCGCTCTAGACATTGCAGTGGCCTTTGATTCGGTCGGCGGATCATCAAATGCCTCAACCGGCAAAGAGCACACCAGCTATTACGCTCGTGTGCAAGATAAAGCTCTGCCAATTGCCGTTGATGTAATCGCCGATATGCTTACCTCCTCGCTCATCGATCCAAAAGAGTTTGAGAATGAACGCACCGTCATTCTTGAAGAACTTGCGATGAATGACGATGACCCACAGGATGTGGCGCACGAACTTTTCAGCGAGGCCGTCCTCGGTGACCATCCGCTCGGGCGCCCTATCGGGGGCACCCAAGAAACCATCAACTCGGTCACGCGTGAGGCGGTTTGGGAGCACTACCAGGCAAATTATCGGCCGCAGGATCTAGTGATTGCTGCTGCTGGTGGTGTTGATCATTCAAACCTAATCCAGTTGGTTGAAACCGCTTTGGTTGACGCTGGCTGGGATCTCGATGCCAAGGCTGCACCGGTTGAACGCAGGCTCCTGCACCCTGCCGAAATTACCCGTGGAACGGCTTTGAAGGTTGTTCACCGCCCAATTCAGCAGGCAAACATTCTGTTGGGTATGCAAGGCCTGGTAGCAGATGATGAGCGCCGGTATGCCATGGGCATTCTCAACACAGTTCTAGGTGGGGGAATGAGCTCACGTATGTTCCAGGAGATTCGCGAAAAGCGTGGCCTGGCCTACTCGGTTTATTCGTTCAACACCGGATACTCGGACGCTGCCTACTTTGGGCTCTACGCAGGTTGCTCACCAGCGAAAAGCACTGAGGTAACCCGGCTAATGATTGAAGAGCTCGAAAAGATTGCCAATGAGGGCATTCGCCAAGACGAGCTCACTCTTGCCCAGGGAAACATTTCTGGTGGATTGGCGCTCAAGTATGAGAGCACCATGGCAAGAATGAATCGACTTATTAGCGCCGAAGTCATCAATGGAGAGTTTTTTGACCTCGATGATTCACTTGAGCACGTTCATGCCGTGACGCTCGAGCAGGTGCAGTCTTTGGCCGCTGATCTTGCAGGTCGTGAGCGCTCTATCGTTGCGGTTGGCGACATTTCTGAGTCAACCTTCGAAGAGTTTCTTTAGGATTGAATTGTGACTATCAAAGTAGCCGTTGTCGGCGCCACCGGAAGAATGGGCAAACTTGCCCTAGACCTTATTGATGCTTCTCAGCACACCACCCTCCACTCAGCTCTGGACTCTAAGAGTGAGCTAAAGGAGGTCCTGGGCGCTGATGTTATTTTCGAGGTCACTCGTCTTGAGGTAAGTGAATCAGTGGTTGACTTTGCGGTCCGTCACGGAATGAAAGTTGTAGTCGGAACCAGTGGTTGGTCGGCGGCAAAACTTGGCGAACTTGAGGCCAAGTTAGCAGCACACCCGGATTCAGGCGTTGTGGTAATTCCAAACTTCTCAATCGGGTCGATGTTGGCCAGTTCATTTGCTGCTCAGGCGGCTAAATTCTTTGAGTCAATTGAGATCGTGGAGGCTCACCACGCTGGGAAGATAGATTCCCCTTCTGGCACAGCGGTTCGAACCGCTGAAATGATTCAGGAATCCCGAGCTGGCCTGACCCAGCCGCTGATCCCAGGTGTGGGTCAAATCGCCCGTGGCGAGGTTGTTGCCGGAGTGCCAATCCACAGCCTGCGCCTTGCCGGCGTTGCTGCTAAGCAAGATGTTTATTTCGGTGGCGTGAGTGAACTGCTAACCATCAGCCACGAGACCACTGCGGTCAACGCGTATTCTCACGGAATTCTGTTGAGCTTGCGAGTTGCTGCTCAAACCACCGGGCTAAAGGTTGGCCTGCAATCGGTCGTTGACGCTTCGGCTCAACTTTAGAACGGCACACCGATGAAAATCAGCGCTAAATTTGGCGCCTTGTTCATGTCTGCGCTTCTAATGGTCTACGTACTTTTACTGGGGCAAACCGGATTGCTGTTACTCCAAGAGGAGGAGCCAATTGCAATTGCCATGGGTGCGCTCATCCTGGTGTTTCCATTTTTTGGGGCATGGGCAATCGTAAAAGAGCTGACTTTCGGTCTGAAAGTTGAGCAGCTCTCCAAACAAATCCTGCGCGAAGGCACTTGGCCTAACTTTGATCTCCAACTGCGCCCCAGTGGCCGAGCAGTACCTGAATCAGCTGCAAAAATGTTTGATCACTACAAAGCCATTGTTGAAACCGAACCAAACGATTTTCATAATTGGTTCAACCTAGGCATTGCCTACAATGCAGCCGGTGATCGCCGACGAGCACGTCAGGCGCTTCTAAAGGCTCTTGAGCTGGCCAAGCTCAATCAAAGCTAAAACTTACGAATAAGGCCAATGCGCTGAAGACCAACATAGATCTGGCAGCCAAGGCAAAATGCAAACGCAGCATTCAAGAACGCTGCAACAAAGGCCATCCCTGCAAAAATCGCAATAGCGTTTGGCACACCAACAAGGTGTAGAGCAACTCCCAACCCAGCAACCAATAGACCAACTAGTTGAGCAAATTTTGGCGGACGTGGGTCTTCAAGCTCTTTCGGTGCAGCCAAGCGTGGGCGTACAAACTTCTTGAAGATCAGGCCGAATGGGTGCTTGCTGTTGCCAAAAATTGCCCCAATTGCGAAGAGTCCGGTTGCAACCAGCAAAAGAACGAATGCGGTGTCAATAGTTGCTCCATCGAGCGCAAAGAACACAGTGGTCAGCAACAGCGCTGAGGTAATTGCGGCACCAAATCGAGGGCCTCTAGGGTCAATGCCGGCTGGGGTTTTCTTTGATTCGCTCATTAGATTTCGAAGTTTCCTAGTTCGTCTTGGATGGTTTGAGGTTTGACAGCGCCGGCAATTCTTGAGGTCACGCGACCCTTAGCATCTAGCACCAAGGTTGTTGGGGTCTGCAGAATGTTGAACTTGTTAGCCAGGTCAAGCCGATCCGTGATGTCGACTTCGATGTGCAACACATCGTCGTGAATCTTCTCTAGCTCACCGTAAAGTCGTGCTGTTTGCTTACACATGGTGCAGAACTCACTCGAGAACTGGAGAAAGGTTGCCTTTTTGCCAAACTTGGTGACCGGCAGCCCATTTTTGATGGCGCCTAGTTCGGCTAGGTCGATGACTTCGCCGCCCGAAACCGCCTTTGCTCGACCTGTGCGAGCACGCCAAATTAGTCCGGCAGCGGTTGCAGCAGCAAGCAGCGCGACAACGATGATCACTTTGGTCTCAAAAGGCATGCAACAAGGTTAAGGTCCTTCGACGAGCCCTGCCCAATTGTGAAGATTTGTTTCCTAAAGACCTACCCCGTAACCGTTCAACGCTGAAAGTCTCGCAACCGGTAGGCTTATGGGGTGTCAGATATCATTTTCCGCAGCGACGTAACTGTCGAACTAGTCCGTGCCAACGCAGCCGACTCCGATGTCCTTTTTGCAGCGCGTGTTTCAACTCAGGGTGAACAAACCCTTGAGGCCGCTGCTGCCCAGACCGACGCGGCTGACGATGAAAAGCGCTCCAAGGGGCTTATCAACTACCTAATGCGCGACCGCCACGGTTCGCCATTCGAGCACAACTCGATGACTTTCTATGTCCAGGCTCCAATCTTTGTGTTCCGCGAATTCATGCGTCACCGCATTGCCAGTTACAACGAAGAATCTGGCCGTTACAAGGAGCTAAGCCCAGTTTTCTACGTACCGGGTCCAGACCGTAACCTCATCCAGGTTGGTAAAGCCGGTGCCTACGAATTTTTGCCGGGCACTGCCGAGCAAACCGCTTTGGTTGAGCAAGAGGCTCGCACGACTTCTCAGAATGCCTACGAGTCTTACCAGCGCATGCTTGAAGCCGGTGTAGCTCGCGAGGTTGCGCGGATTGTGCTCCCACTAAACATCTACTCGAGCATGTACGTGACTATGAATGCACGTGCCTTGATGAACTTCTTGAGCCTTCGCACCAAGCGCGAGGGAACCCACTTTCCGTCATTCCCACAGCGTGAAATTGAAATGTGCGCCGAAAAGATGGAAGACGAGTTTGCCAAGCTTATGCCTTACACCTACGAGGCATTCAACGCCAACGGTCGAGTAGCACCGTAGTTATTTCGAAAGGCTCAGCCAATGTCTAAAGAACAAAAAAACCTATTTGGTCAGGTTCTTGTCGCGCTTGTCACACCGATGACCGCCGAGGGTGAAGTTGACTGGGCAGCCACCGAAAAGCACATTGATTACGTAATCTCGAACGGCGCTGACGGTGTTGTTGTAACCGGCACTACCGGTGAGACCAGCACGCTGACTGACGCTGAGAAGATCAAGCTAGTTGAGGTCGGAAAGTCAGTTTCGGGCGGCCGGGCCAAAATTATCACCGGTGGTGGTTCAAACGAGACTGCACATGCAATGCAGCTTTACAAGGCTTCTGAAAAAGCCGGTGCCGACGGCGTAATGATCGTCACTCCGTACTACAACAAGCCGACCCAGGCCGGCGTGCTAACTCACTTCCGTATGATTGCTGACTCAACCGACCTACCGGTCATTCTTTATGACATTCCCGGTCGTGCCGGCATTGCCATCTCGCATGACACCTTCTTGCGTGCTTCAAAGCACCCAAACATCATGGCGGTAAAGGATGCCAAGGGAGACCTCGCACAGGCATCTCGAATCATGAACGAAACCGGCTTGCTTTACTTCTCGGGTGATGATTCAAACGTTTTGCCTCACCTTTCAATCGGCGCCACCGGCCTTATCGGTGTGACAGCAAACGTAGCCCCAGCTGCGTACCGCGCCATGGTCGATGCAACAAACAACAATGATTTCCACGCAGCACTCAAGGTCCACAACAGCCTCGAGCCGCTTCAGCGTGCGCTGATGACTAACGTGCCAGGCACAGTGGCCGCTAAATACGTGCTGCATGCACTTGGTTTGATTTCAAGCCCGCGAGTCCGTTTGCCTTTGGTTGGCCCTGAAGATGCCGAAGCAGCACGCATCGAAGATGGAATCGACATTGTCGGCGACATCGTTGGCCTAAGTTTTGAGAATTTCCGTCCAGACCGCAACGCAGCAGCCGGTGGTGCTCTGCCAAAGGTGGCTGGCACTACGCGCTAAAAGCGCCTTTAGAAAAGAGAACCAGTGGTTCAAGTACTACCTGCTCCAGCTCCACTCAAACCAGGCGTGATGCGCATCATCCCGCTCGGCGGAATCGGTGAGATTGGTCGAAACATGACCGTCTTCGAGATCGATTCGAAAATTCTGATTGTTGACTGCGGTGTGCTCTTCCCTGAGGAGCACCAACCGGGTATTGATGTCATTCTGCCGGATTTTGGCTATCTAAAAGACCGAATGGATGACGTCGTTGGTATCTTCCTAACCCACGGCCACGAGGACCACATCGGTGGTGTTCCATACCTGCTCCGCATGAAGCCGGATGTGCCTCTACTGGGTTCGGCGCTAACGCTGGCATTTGTTGAGGCCAAACTCAAAGAACACAAAATCACCCCATACTCAATGGTGGTGGCTGAGGGTCGCCGCGAAAAGCTCGCTGGTTTTGACCTTGAATTCATTGCGGTGAACCACTCGATTCCAGATGCCCTTGCCGTTGTGATTCGGTCTGTTGCCGGGTCGATCTTGCACACGGGTGACTTCAAGATGGACCAACTGCCACTTGATGGGCGCCTCACCGACCTGCGTGCTTTTGCGCGCGTTGGTGAAGAGGGCCTAGACCTCTTCATGAGCGATTCAACCAATGCCGATGTTCCTGGGTTTACCCCGCTCGAAAAGGAAATTGGGCCGGTAATTGAGAGCGTGATTGCACGTTCCAAGAAGCGCGTGATTGTTGCCTCGTTTTCAAGCCACGTTCATCGCGTTCAGCAGGTTGTGGATGCAGCTAAGGCCAATAACCGCAAGGTAGCGCTAGTTGGCCGGTCGATGGTTCGCAACATGCAAATTGCCATCCAGATGGGCTACCTAAACGCTGAAACCGAAGATTTTGTTGACCTCAAGCAGGCTGCCAACATGGCCCCGGATCAGGTTGTTTACATGTCAACCGGCTCGCAGGGTGAGCCAATGGCCGTCCTGGCGCGAATGGCCAATCTTGAGCACGACATTGAAATTGCTGAGGGTGACACCGTAATTCTGGCCAGCTCGTTGATTCCCGGAAACGAGAATGCCGTTTATCGCGTTATTGACGGGCTGACCAAGCTGGGCGCCAACGTAGTTCACAAGGGTAATGCCAAGGTTCACGTTTCTGGCCATGCTGCGGCGGGGGAGCTGCTCTACTGCTACAACATCTTGAAGCCCAAGAATGTCATGCCTGTCCATGGCGAATACCGTCACCTAATTGCCAATGGCAAGTTGGCGGAACAAACCGGAGTTCCGCACGAACGTGTGCTGATTACCGAGGATGGCTGGGTTATCGACCTAGCGGACGGTGTGGCCGAGGTTGTTGGCGCGGTCGAATGTGGCCTGCTATTTGTTGACGGAAAAACTGTTGGCAAGATCACCGAAGATGACCTGCATGACCGTCGAGTGCTCGCCGAAGAAGGTTTCATCTCCATCTTCTGTGTCATCGATGCCGAGACCGGTCGGGTCAAAGTCGGTCCAGAAATCCGTGCCCGTGCATTTGCTGAAGATGACCATGTGTTTGATGACGTCAAGCCGCTGATTTCCAAGGCTCTCGCAGAGGCAGCCGGCCAGGGAGTTCGCGATACCTACGCTCTACAGCAGGTAATTCGCCGAACCATTGGAACTTGGGTTAATCGTGCTCACCGCCGCCGACCTATGATCATTCCGGTGGTTATTGAAGGCTAGCCCCTGGGCGCAAACGCCGTGCCTAAGCGGTTCTGACCTTCGCGGCTGTTAGTTTTGACGCATGGCTACACGCAAACCAACTTCTGCCCGCAAACCGGCGCCTCGAGCGCCACGACCGCGCGCAGCTCAGGCACCAACGCGCGGTTCAGGTTTCGGGCATATTTTGACTGCGATTTACATGGGTTTGGCTCACACCGTGGGTGGGGCAGCCCGAGCCTTGAGCCCTGAAAAAATTGCCAAAGAAGACCGCCGTGACGGTCTGCCGTTTTTCCTGTTTTTGCTGGGCATCAGCGGTGCTCTGCTGAGCTGGGTTTTGGTAAAGCAGGACTGGGCGATTGGTCTCCACGTTTGGACCTTTGGCGCCCTTTTTGGGCGGGTAGCTTTTGCGCTGCCGGTAGTTTTGGTGGTGTTCGCTCTGTACCTAATGCGGTACCCGGCCACAATCAAAGACAACGGCCGAATCGGCATCGGCCTGTTTCTTTTCATCGTTTCGATGTCTGGATTTTTCCACGTGTTCGGCTCTCAGCCAGACCCTTCTGACGGAGAGTGGCCATTGGCTTTTGCCGGAGGAATCTTTGGCTGGCTCATATCGGTTCCATTTTTGAGCACAATCACCATCTGGGGTGCTGTCCCTGTTCTGATTGCCTTCACCTTCGGTTCGCTACTTATCATGACTAAAACCGCCCCGAATCGCATCCCTGAGCGCTTCCGCGAACTATCCGTGTACCTATTCGGAGAGTCAAAAACCGCCGGTGCAGAATCTCAGGCGGTTGAAGAAATCCCTGATGCTTTCGACGGCACTCGAGTGCCTTGGTGGCGCCGCGGCAAGTCTGACGATGAACCAGCATTTGATACCCCGTTGGTGCCAGATGTTTCCTCGGTCGTCGAGCCAGATGACTTTGATGGCCTGTTTGGTGAGGCTCCGGTTCAGCCGGTACCTTCGGTAGATTCGATCGATGCAACGCAACCGATAGAGCTGCCGAAAGCGCCGATGTTTGTCCAGCCTGCCGCCGCCCAGGCGCCTGCGGCCAGTCCATCGCCGGCATTCCCAGGCCGTGCCAGTCGGCCTTATGTTTTGCCAACCCTAAACTTCTTGGCACCAGGCACTCCACCTAAGGCCAAGTCGGCAGCAAATGACCAAATCGTTGCGGCCATAACAAGCGTTTTCCGAGAGTTTGGAGTCGAGGCTGCAGTCGTTGGTTTCCAGCGTGGCCCTACTGTAACGCGATACGAGGTCGAGCTCGCCCCGGGTGTCAAGGTTGAAGCCGTGACTCGTTTAGCAAGCAACATTTCCTATGCGGTTGCCAGCAACGAGGTTCGAATTCTGGCGCCAATTCCGGGCAAGTCACTTATCGGCATCGAGATTCCGAACACCGACCGCGAGACTGTTTCGCTCGGTGATGTTCTAAGGTCTGAGGTCGCTGCCAAGAGTCTTCACCCGCTAACTATCGGAATTGGTAAAGACGTCGAAGGCGGTTTTGTAATTGCCAACCTTGCCAAAATGCCGCACCTTTTGGTGGCTGGTGCAACCGGTGCGGGTAAGTCAAGCTTCGTAAACTCAATGATCACTTCCATCCTCATGCGCGCTAAACCGGCCGAGGTCAGAATGGTTCTAATCGACCCTAAGCGTGTCGAATTAGCCGCCTATCAGGGTGTGCCACACCTGATTACTCCGATCATCACCAACGCAAAAAAAGCAGCTGAAGCTCTTCAGTGGGTCGTCAAAGAGATGGACATGCGTTATGACGACTTGGCCAGCTTTGGTTTCAAACACATCGATGATTTCAACCGTGCCGTCGTTGCTGGTGAAGTGAAGCTGCCTGAAGGAAGCAAGCGGGTCCTTCAGCCTTACCCATACTTGTTGGTCGTTGTAGATGAGCTAGCCGACCTCATGATTGTTGCGCCGCGAGACGTTGAGGACTCTATCGTTCGCATCACTCAGCTGGCTCGCGCCTCTGGAATCCACCTGGTTTTGGCAACGCAGCGACCATCTGTTGACGTCGTTACCGGACTCATCAAGGCCAACGTGCCAAGCCGTTTGGCATTTTCTGTGACCTCGCTCACCGACTCGCGAGTGATCCTTGACCAGCCGGGTGCTGAGAAACTAATCGGACAGGGTGACGCACTGTTCTCACCAATGGGCACCAACAAGCCAATCCGTGTTCAAGGCGCATGGCTTGCCGAATCAGAGCTTGCCAAGATTGTTGAACACGTGAAGCTTCAGATGGAGCCTGAATACCGCCAAGATGTTCAAGAGGCGGCCGTCTCCAAGGTCGTCGATGCAGACATTGGCGATGACCTGGATGTCTTGCTTCAAGCAGCTGAGCTAATCATCAACTCCCAGTTCGGTTCCACTTCGATGCTTCAGCGCAAACTTAGAGTTGGTTTTGCCAAGGCTGGGCGACTCATGGATCTCCTCGAGTCGCGCCAAATTGTTGGCCCATCCGAAGGGTCAAAGGCTCGCGATGTCCTCGTCAAGCCAGAGGATCTACCAATGGTTTTGGCCCAGCTGCGTGGCGAGCCAGGCTCTATGGCGACTCCGCAGGTTCAGCAGGCCGCTGCGCTTATTGACTTTCCAGATGAACCCGTTGGCGCCATGGCGGCTGGGGAATTTGATGACTTCATCCCTCGCGCGAATGTAGATCGCTCGATAATAACTACCGGTGATGAAGACGATGGCGACGAAGATGCGTGGCAATTGACAGGTCGAAACTAATGATTGAAAAAAACGCCAAATCGATTTTTAACCTGCCAAACATCATCACGATGGCTCGCATCCTGGCGGTGCCGTTCTTCATCTGGTCACTGATGGCCGTTGCTGATCCGGCCAGCTCAATGCGCTGGGTCTCCACAGGTATTTTCATTCTGATTATGGCCAGTGACGGTATCGATGGCGCGATTGCTCGCAAGCGCGGACTGGTCACCAACCTTGGCAAACTGCTCGATCCAATCGCAGATAAAGCCCTGCTCGGGGGAGCGCTGATTACCCTTTCGGTGCTCAACGAAGTCTCGTGGTGGGTGACCATCGTGATTTTGACTCGTGAACTCGGCATTACCGCCTATCGATTTGTGGTGATCAAAAAGCGCGTGGTTCCAGCTTCGGCCGGCGGCAAGCTTAAGACCATCTTCCAGGGCATCATGGTTGGTTTTGTGGTTTCACCATTTCAGGGTTACTTCGGTGAATGGTACGACTGGCTTGAAAACACATTGGTTGCAATTGCTGTTGTGCTCACTGTTTGGACCGGCCTCCAGTACCTAATTGCAGCCTCCAGAGCCAAGCGGTAATGAACCACTTAGCGGCGCTCGAGCTGATCGAGTCTCTTCGCGACCGGGGGTTAAAACTGGCGCTAGCAGAATCCATCACCGGCGGCGCCCTCGCAGCCGAGTTGGTTTCGGTACCCGGTGCCTCAAAAGTGCTGGCCGGTTCTGTGGTGGCCTACGACACCAACCTAAAACGTGACCTGCTGGCGGTCCCTGCCAGCCTCCTCAAACAACACGGTGCAGTTCACCCCGAGGTTGCGGTGGCCATGGCCGAGGGGGCTCACCGCCTAATCAGCAAGGCCATCGATGGATTGCCGACCAATGTGGTTGGGCTCGCTACCACCGGCGTTGCCGGGCCCGATCAACAGGATGGCGTATCCGTCGGCACTGCATTCATTGCGGTAACTGGGCTCGGAGCTCCGGAATCGAAAGTTTTTGAACATCGATTCCTTGGAGATCGGAATGAGATTCGCAGTCAATGCGTAACAGCCTCAATCGAGCACCTTCTGGATCTGCTTCGTCAATAAGCAGGAACAAATCAGCCCCGGAGCCGGTTCTGTTTCAAGTAACACTCAGGTAAATCTCAGGCGGTCGGTTTATCGTTTGTCTGAGGCAACGGGTAGGTTATTTACAAAGGAGGCACAAATGGTTCTAGTTCGTCAAGAAATCGGAGACGTGCTTCGCGACTTTCGTTTGCAGAAGGGTCGAACCCTTCGCCAGGTCGCAGGGCGCGCTAGCGTGGCTTTGGGCTATCTAAGTGAGGTAGAGAGAGGACAGAAAGAGGCTTCTTCTGAGATTCTCGCTTCTGTCGCTGAGGCACTTGATGTCCCAATCTCGCAGATCATGCGTGAGGTTAGTGACCGCCTTGCTTTGCTTGAGGGAGTCACCATCCCTGACACAATTCCGGCAGAGTTTGTAGCTAACTACGATTCCGCTCTTGCTGGAGCTCGCTAGCTCCAACAACAACTGGCTCTGAAAGACCCCCGGTATTGTCGGGGGTCTTTCTGCATATCTCAAAGCTTGGGTAGGGTCGTAAGGTGCGCTTGAGTGAATTTCGTGAATACATGACCGATGAATTTGGTCGCGGTTATGCGCTTGTCGTGGCAGAAGACCTAGTTATCGGTGAATTGGGTGATCTAACCGCCAACCAAGCGCTGGCCAAGGGTGCAGCGCCTAAAGAGGTGTGGCTCGCGGTCTGCCACGCTGCTGGTGTGCCAAAAGAGCGGTGGCACGGGGCTGTCAAAGACAAGCCAACAGGCCGCTGAACAAAAACCCGAAGAAACGACACGCCAAATAAATTAACTATCGAAATCTTGTTCGAATGCGTGTAGGTTAATAACAACGAGTTTTGCGGTGCAGTTTTCAACAATTTGAGTCGGTTTTTCAGCAATGTCAGACCGGCAAAATAAAGTCGGATTTTAGAAATCAAAACCACCTGAAGTTCATCAGCAACGGCGATTAGCCAGAATCAGAGGACCAAATGCCATCACCATCAGATCGCGAAAAGGCACTAGACACTGCTCTTGCCCAGATTGACCGTCAGTTCGGTAAAGGCTCAGTTATGCGCCTTGGTTCAGATGATCGCGCACCGGTAGAGGTAATCCCAACCGGCTCAATCGCTCTAGACGTGGCATTGGGTACCGGTGGCCTGCCAAAGGGTCGCATCGTTGAGATTTACGGCCCAGAGTCTTCAGGTAAGACCACCGTTGCACTGCACGCAATTGCTAACGCCCAGCGCAACGGCGGAATCGCTGCTTTCATCGATGCTGAGCACGCACTCGACCCTGAGTACGCAAAGGCCCTTGGTGTTGACACCGATGCACTTTTGGTTAGCCAGCCAGACACCGGAGAGCAGGCTCTAGAAATTGCCGACATGCTGATTCGCTCGGGCTCAATCGACATCATCGTCATCGACTCTGTTGCAGCACTTGTACCACGTGCCGAGATCGAGGGTGAAATGGGAGACTCGCACGTCGGTCTGCAGGCACGTTTGATGTCGCAGGCACTGCGCAAGCTGACCGGTGCTTTGAACAGCACCGGCACCACCATGATCTTCATCAACCAGCTCCGCGAGAAAATCGGTGTGTTCTTCGGCAGCCCTGAAACCACCGCCGGTGGTAAGGCGCTAAAGTTCTACGCTTCGGTCCGCTTGGACATCCGCAGAATTGAAACCCTGAAGGACGGCACTGAGGCTGTCGGAAACCGTACTCGCGTCAAGGTCGTAAAGAACAAGATGGCGGCCCCGTTCAAGCAGGCAGAATTCGACATCATTTACGGAATTGGTATTTCTCGCGAGGGAAGCCTGATCGACTTCGGTGTCGAACAAGAGATTGTGAAGAAGTCAGGTGCCTGGTACACCTACGAGGGTGAACAGCTTGGTCAGGGTAAAGAGAATGCCCGTAAGTACCTCATCGAAAACGGCAAGGTTGCCGACGAGATTGAGAAGAAAATCAAAACCAAGCTAGGTATCGGTGTACCGCGCGCGGTTGCCGATTTGCCGGCCGAATCCGCTCCAGACGCTTCAACCAAAGCAAAGGCTGCCAACGCAGGCTAAGAATGGTTTACCAACGAGGTCGGTCCAAACGCGTCAAATCAGGCTCTGAGGAGTCTTTTGAGGCGAACGAGGGCCGGCCTCGCCCAGTTAAAGACAAGCCACAGCCAAGCCCAGAGAGGCTTGAGCAGCGAGCA
The DNA here is from genome assembly GCF_005845365.1 of Rhodoluna limnophila. Taxonomy (GTDB): domain Bacteria; phylum Actinomycetota; class Actinomycetes; order Actinomycetales; family Microbacteriaceae; genus Rhodoluna; species Rhodoluna limnophila. The sequence goes on from NZ_CP040509.1 coordinate 449,746, forward strand.
CGAAATGTCCTCCTTTACCAACTTGCCAAGAGTGCAAAGTCCAAGCAGCAACTTCGTGAAATTCTTGAAAAGCGCGAAATTCCGACTGAAATTGCTGAGCCGATTCTCGAGCGGTTCACCGAAGTTGGCCTGATTGATGATCAGGCCTTTGCGGCTACTTTAGTTTCAAGCAGGCGTTCATTTCGCGGGCTATCTAAGTCCGCTATCCGCCAGGAGTTGAAGACCAAGGGGGTTGAGCCCCAAGTCATCGAAACGGCGCTTGAGACAGTTTCCACCGAAGACGAACTCCAGTCGGCACAAGAACTTGCTCTCAAAAGGTTCAACCAAATGTCTCACCTTGATAAAACAACTCGAGACCGGCGTCTGGCGGGTTTCCTTCAGCGCAAAGGGTATTCCAGCTCGGTCACCTTCGCGGCTATCCGCTGGGCCGAGAGCCAAGAGCTAAAATAGTCACCTAATGACAAATGCAACCCGCACCTACGAAGTGCGCACCTACGGCTGCCAGATGAACGTTCACGATTCTGAGCGTCTAACTGGACTTCTTGAGGGCGCTGGCTATGCGCCAGTCGAGTCTGGTTTGGCCGACATCATCGTTTTCAACACGTGCGCCGTGCGTGAAAATGCAGATAACAAGCTGTATGGCAATTTGGGAATGCTCGGCGAAATTAAGCGTGAAACCCCAGGCATGCAAATTGCCGTGGGTGGTTGTCTGGCTCAAAAAGACCGCGACACCATAATCAAGCGCGCGCCATGGGTTGACGTCGTATTCGGAACCCACAACATCGGCTCTCTTCCGGCGCTACTCGAGCGAGCCCGCCACAACCAAGAGGCCCAGGTCGAAATCCTTGAGGCACTGGAAACTTTTCCAAGCGATTTGCCAACCAAGCGAGACTCAACCTACGCGGGCTGGGTTTCGATCTCGGTGGGTTGTAATAACACCTGCACCTTCTGCATCGTTCCGAGCCTCCGAGGCAAAGAGAAAGACCGCCGTCCTGGCGATGTCCTTGCCGAGGTTCAAGCCCTGGTAGATGACGGTGCCGTCGAGGTCACTCTTCTCGGCCAGAACGTAAACACCTATGGTGTTGAGTTTGGAGACAAGGGGGCGTTTGCCAAGTTGTTGCGCGCCTGCGGCGAGATCAAGGGCCTTGAGCGCGTGCGTTTTACCAGCCCCCATCCTGCAGCCTTCACCGATGACGTCATCGAGGCTATGGCTGAGACCCCTAACGTCATGCCATCGCTTCACATGCCACTGCAGTCTGGCAGCGATAAGGTCCTCAAGGACATGCGTCGTAGCTATCGCAGCGATAAGTACCTTGGCATCATTGAGCGAGTTCGTAATTTGATTCCCGATGCTGCCATCACAACCGACATCATCGTCGGATTTCCAGGCGAGACCGAAGAAGACTTCCAAGAAACCATGCGGGTGGTAGCGGAGTCTCGCTTCAGTGCGTCATACACGTTCCAATACTCCAAGCGCCCTGGTACTCCAGCCGCCGATCTTCCTGACCAATTGCCTAAGGCAGTTGTGCAGGAGCGATACGAGCGCCTGATGGCCTTGGTGAATGATGTGGCGTTGAAAGAAAATCAACTCCAAATTGGTCGAACCGTTGAAATCTTGGTTGCCAACAACGAGGGTCGTAAGGATGAAGCCACTAACCGAATGAGCGGTCGTGCCCGGGATAATCGTCTGGTGCACTTTGAGATTCCTGAGGGTGCCGAGCGTCCACGTCCTGGCGACATGATTACAGCACGCATCACGGGCGCTGCTCCTTACCACCTGCTAGCTGACGACCTAAGTGCCTACAGCGTCAGACGGACAACTGCGGGCGATGCCTGGGACCGAGCTGAGGCTGCGAGCTGTTCCGTTCCGGCTACCTCCAGTGGCGGCGCTGCCCAGTCGGTTTCACTAGGCTTACCAACTCTAAAAAAGCCGGAATGAAGCCCAAACTTATTGCTGTAGTTGGTCCTACCGGAAGCGGCAAGTCTAACCTCGCGATTGAAATTGCTAAACATGTTTTGTCCCACGGGGGCCGAGCAGAGATTATCAACGCTGATTCAATGCAGTTTTATCGAGGCATGGACATTGGTACTGCAAAACTTTCCGTCGAGGAACGTCAAGGAATCACTCACCACCTCTTTGACTGGCTTGAGATCACGGATGAGTCCACCGCAGCCGAGTATCAAACCGTAGCGCGGCCACTAATCGAGGAGCTTCAGGCCGAGGGTGTGGTTCCTATTTTGGTTGGTGGTTCAATGCTTTACGTTGCCGCCGTTTTGAATAATTTTGAGTTTCCGGCCCGCGATGCACAGCTTAGGGCCCAACTAGAGGCCGATCTTGAGCTTGTCGGTCCGCACGAGTTGCATCGAAGGCTGGCTGCTATTGATCCGGTGGCTGCCGGAAGAATCACCCCAGAAAACGGCCGCCGAACTGTGCGTGCCCTTGAGATCGTCACACTTACTGGCCAGCCGTTTGCGGCGGCATTACCCGATGAGATTGTCGACTGGCAGCCTGTGCTCGAGATAGGCACCAATGGGCCGCGAGAGGACCTCAGGGCGCGGCTGGAGGCCCGAGTGCACCAAATGTGGGCAAACGGTTTGCTGAACGAGGTTGAGCGTCTTATTCCGCTAGGAGTTCGAAACGGAAAAACATCATCCAGGGCCATTGGCTACGCGCAGGCGCTAAACCAAATTGATGGCTTGATGAGTGAAGAAGAGGCAATCGCCGACACCGTGCGTTTGACCCAAAAATATGCCCGCCGCCAGATGTCTTGGTTCCGTCGTGATCGACGAATCAACTGGCTTGATTACCAAGACGTTCAGTTTCAGAGCAAGGCCCTGCAGCTGGTTACCAATTGGCTTGACCTTTAGGCTTGTCGCATGGCTAATTTGATAAATTTCACCAAAGGGCACGGCACCGGCAACGACTTTGTGCTGTTTCTCGACTCTGATGGAGAGATCAAACTCACTGCTGCGCAGATTGCCAAGATTTGTGATCGCCACTTCGGCATTGGAGCCGACGGTCTAATCCGCGTGATTAAGTCCGAGGCGCTACCCGAAGGTGCCGCCGTGCTTGATGAAGAGCCAAATGCCACCTGGTTCATGGATTACTACAACGCAGATGGCTCGACTGCGGAAATGTGCGGCAACGGAACCCGTGTCTTTGCTCGGTATCTGACCGAAAAGGGCTTGATTGAACTTCACGATGGTGAAACCTTGTCTATCGGCACGCGCGCAGGAGTTAAAGATCTGCAGCGCAACATGGCTGGCTTTGCTATCGACATGGGTCGCTGGAAGCTCGAGGGGGAGAGCCTGGTCAAGGCCTCAAACCTGGAGGTATCGCGCCCAGGTCTGGGGATCAATCTCGGAAACCCACACGTTGTCGTAGCGCTAGCCGAGCCGGAGGAGCTTGCCAATCTGGATCTAACTCGCAAGCCTGCAATTGAGCCGGAACCTGTCAAGGGCGCGAACGTGGAATTTGTTGTTCCATCTGACCCAATGGTCAAAGATGGGGTTGGCAGCATCCAGATGCGCGTTTACGAGCGTGGCGTTGGTGAAACGCTGTCTTGTGGAACCGGGATTGTGGCGGCCGCTTTGGCTACTCGTCACTGGGCCGGCGCAGGTGCTCCGAATCAGTGGACAGTACGGGTGCCCGGCGGAACTTTGGGTGTGCGCATGTTCGCAGCCGAAGACGGCGAGCACGTTGGTCTCAGCGGTGCCGCTGAACTGGTTTATGACGGCCAGATCGACATCAGCATTCTTTAGGTTGGGGTGTCCCTAGAGGCCTAAGCGCGGTTCTTGACCCGCAAAACTCTGAATGATTTGGCTGTTTCGACTCGGATAGTCGAGAAGCCTTCGGGTAGTTCCACCTCAAGCCATCGGTGCAGTGAATCAGCACCCAAATTCTTTTGAACCACGAGGTATCCCTCGGCACCAGCGCTCAAACGTGGCAGCCAGGTCAGCAAGATCTCGTGAAGGGCATCCTTGCCAACCCGAATTGGAGGGTTTGACCAGATGGCACTGAAGGCGAGATCCTTCGGCACGTCCTCTGGCTTGCAAGTGTTGATGTTGGTAAGACCAAGTTTGGCGGCGTTGGCCGCAGTGAGTTCCAATGAACGCTCGTTGACGTCCACCGCCCAGATTGTGGCTTTGGGTGAGCGAACCGCAAGCGATAGGGCAATCGGCCCCCAACCGCAACCAATGTCAAGAATGTTTCCGCTCGGCGGAGCTTCATCCAAGTGCTGTAACAGTATTTGCGTACCCTGATCGATGTGGTCTGGGCTGAAAATACCACCTGCAGTGGTCACCGTTACCGCGCGACCATCAATGGTTACCTGAATTTGCTTGGGCTTGAAATTGCTGCCTGGGGTTTCCGAAAAGTAGTGTTCAGAAGCCATAGTGGAAACAGTAATACAGATAGGCAAACTAGTGTTAGTTGCGTGGACGACGAGCTTTTTGCTGAAGATGATCAACCAACTTTCACTCATGGCACCTCACGGGGTGATGAGGTCGTAGAACGCATCCTGCGCCGCGGTGAGCGTGCGGCTGCGCTGGGTGCCGAAGAGACCCACAATTTCAATTCTTATGACGGCGATCAGTCCGAGCGCGAGGATCGATCTGCTCTGCGACGGGTTGCCGGTCTTTCCACCGAACTCGAAGACATCACGGATGTCGAGTACCGACAGCTCCGCCTCGAAAAAGTAATCCTGATCGGCCTTTGGGGTGAAAACACGCTGCTAGATGCTGAAAATTCTCTTCGCGAGCTTGCAGCGCTCGCCGAAACTGCAGGTGCAACGGTTCTTGACGGTCTCCTGCAGCGACGTGCCCACCCAGACCCTGCCACCTATCTGGGAAAGGGTAAGGCACAGGAGCTCAAACAGCTCGTTGCCGCGGCTGGGGCAGACACTGTCATCGCCGACACTGAGCTAGCACCAAGTCAGCGACGTGCACTCGAAGACGTAGTCAATGCCAAGGTGATTGATCGGACCGCAGTTATTCTCGACATCTTTGCCCAGCACGCCAAGAGCCGTGAGGGTAAAGCTCAGGTAGAACTTGCTCAGCTTGAGTACCTACTGCCGCGCCTTCGAGGCTGGGGTGAGTCGATGTCGCGTCAGGCCGGTGGTCAGGCTGCCGGTGGCGTTGGTATGGGTTCACGCGGACCCGGCGAAACAAAGATTGAGCTCGATCGTCGAAGAATCAATACCCGGATGGCCAAACTTCGCAAGCAAATTATTGCGATGAAGCCAGCGCGCGAAACAAAAAGGGCTAATCGAAAAAAGAATGCTGTGCCAGCCGTGGCAATCGCGGGCTACACCAACGCGGGTAAGTCATCGCTACTCAACCGCATGACCCAGGCCGGTGTTTTGGTTCAGAACGCACTGTTTGCAACCCTTGACCCAACCGTCCGTAAGGCAAAAACTCCCGACGGCCGAGACTTTACTTTTGCCGACACAGTGGGCTTTGTTCGCAACCTGCCGCACCAACTTGTCGAAGCCTTCCGGTCCACCCTCGAAGAAATCGCCGACAGCGACCTAATCGTTCACGTTGTTGATGCCTCGCACCCCGATCCTGCGGGTCAAATCGCCACGGTGCGTGACGTTATCGGTGAGGTTGGGGCCCGAGGGATTCCGGAACTTATCGTCTTTAACAAGATCGACCTAGCTGATGAAACTCAACGTATGGCTCTACGCGGTATGGAGCCTGCCTCGATCGGGGTTTCTGCTCGTACCGGTGAAGGAATCGAAGAGCTCATGCAGGTCATCGCCGACTTGCTGCCTGAGCCAAATGTGGAGATTGCCGTTTTGATTCCATACAACCGTGGTGATTTGGTATCCAAGCTGCACCTGAATAGTCGAATCATGATGCTTGACTATCGCGAAGGTGGCACTTTTGTTCGGGCAATGGTTAAACCAGAAACGGCAGCCGAACTTGCCGACTACCGTTTGGTGATTTGAGGTTTTTGGGCTGGGGCTTAGACCGAGCGGAGAACCGCAACAACTTTGCCCATGATTACTGCATGGTCGCCAAGAATTGGTGCAAATTCTGAGTTCCTAGGCAACAGCCAAGTGTGGCCGTCCTGCTGCTTGAAGGTCTTTACTGTGGCCTCGTCCTCTAGCAGGGCCGCAACGATGTCTCCGTTTTCGGCATTCTGCTGTTGGCGCACAACTACCCAGTCGCCATCGCAAATTGCTGCGTCAATCATCGACTCGCCTTTTACTTTCAATAGGAACAAATCTCCCTTTCCGACTAGCTGTCGGGGGAGGGGGAAAATCTCCTCAACGTTCTGCTCGGCGGTGATTGCGGTACCAGCCGCAATTTGACCGACCATCGGAACCATGGCCGCATCGCCGATCGGGGTTGCGTTTTCGCTGCTTTCGGAGCTTTGTCCCTCCCAGCCCGGCAGTTCGATCAAGACGTCAATTGTGCGAGGGCGCTTAGGGTCTCGGCTGATGTAGCCGGCAAGTTCAAGTTGATTCAACTGGTGACTAACGCTGGCAGGTGAGGCCAGCCCAACTTCTTCACCGATTTCGCGCATGCTTGGCACGTAACCACGTTCAGCCTTAGATCGTTGAATAGCCTGCAGAATTCTCTCCTGCATTGGGCTCAAGCTGGATGCACGTCTCGTGGAGCGCTTTTCTTCCATCGCCAGGCCTTTCGTGATTGTCATGGGTACCTGTTTGAATCTAGAACTATCGAAAGAGTATTCGTAAAACAGGTATAAATCAAACACATTTTCGAATAAAACAAATTTTTCTTGACAAATTGTCGGTGGTTATTTGTATTCTTGTTCTAAAGCGAACAACTGTTCGAAACAAAGGTTTCAATTGAGAGGTGTTTCAGATGTCTAGCTACACACCAACCACTCGCATGGTCCGTCCAACCGTTCGTGTTGAGAACCAGGTCAAGTTGAGCACTGCTGGTCGACGCTTTGTTAGAAGCGCAATCATCCTTGCGGTTGCAACTGCGGGTTTCATCGCAACAGCCAACGGTTTCGGCGCCAGCAATGCCAACGCAAACTCATCAGCAGCTCAAGTCACGTTTCAGTACGTAACCGTTTCTGCCGGCCAAGACCTTTGGAGCATGGCTGAGGAGCTAGCTCCAAACCGTGACCCTCGCGACTGGATCGTGGACGTTGTGAACCTAAACGGCCTCGGAACCACCGAGGTGCAGCCAGGGCAAAAGATCGCGCTTCCTAACTAGTCGTTCCGAGGTTCTCGGCACCGCCCTCCGGTAACCTAGTCGGGTGGCTAATCTAGAAGACCTTCCCCTACGCAGTGACCTACAAGGGCGCAAACCCTACGGTGCACCTCAACTTTCCGTTCCTGTTGCGCTAAACGTGAACGAGAACACACACCGTATTCCCGAAGACGTCGCAGTCGACATCATCGGCCGTTTGGCTGCAGCGGTTTTAGACATCAACCGGTATCCAGATCGTGAATTCACTGCACTTCGTCAGGCATTAGCCGATTATCTTGACGCTGACCTAGCAGTCGAAAACATTTGGGCTGCTAACGGTTCAAACGAGGTCCTCCAACACATCTTCCAAGCCTTCGGTGGCCCCGGGCGCAAGGCCCTTGGTTTCAATCCGACCTACTCGATGTACGGCCTAATCGCTCAGGGTACGGGAACCGATTACGTCGATTACCCGCGTCTTGATCGCTACGAACTGACTCCCGAGCACATTCGTAGTGCAATCCTCGCTGAGCGTCCGAACATCGTCATGCTGTGTTCACCAAACAACCCAACCGGTACGCCCCTCAGCCTGAGTTGTGTTGAGGCTGCTTATGACGCTGTCTCAGAGGCAACTGGCGGCATCGTTGTGGTTGACGAAGCCTATGCCGAATTTGGCGGAGTCACCGAGGTTAGCGCTGTAAGCCTCTTGCCTGGTCGTGAACGCCTTCTAATTAGCCGAACCATGTCAAAGGCTTTCGCGTTTGCCGGTGCCCGAGTGGGGTACCTCGCTGCAGACCCGGCTGTCGTGGATGCCCTACGGCTTGTGCGACTGCCGTATCACCTGAGCGCATTTACTCAGGCAGCTGCTGAAGGAGCCCTGGCTCACTCTGAAACAATGCTGGCCACCGTTGACGACATTCGATACCAGCGCGACCGAATCGTCATCGAGCTGAAGGACATGGGGCTAGATCCATTCCGATCCGACGCAAATTTTGTGTTATTCGGAGGGCTCGAGGACTCGAATGCTGTTTTTGAAGCCCTCTTGGCCAAGGGTGTCCTAATTCGCAACGTTGGCATTCCAGGAACCCTTCGAGTATCCGCAGGTACTGAGGCTGAGACCACGGCTTTCCTGGAGGCACTGCGCGAAGTCCTAGCAAAGTAGCAATTCGCTAGACTTAGAGAATTCGAAAATCGCTTTGCGAAAGGTAAAACTATGAGCCGGTCTGCATCATTGCAGCGCAGCACCTCAGAGTCTTCAATTGAGTTGACGCTCAACCTTGATGGCACTGGTCGCGCGGACATCTCGACTTCTGTCCCGTTCTTTGACCACCTGCTAACCGCATTTGCAAAGCACTCACTCGTCGACCTTTCGGTCCGCGCCACCGGAGATACTCACATCGATGTGCACCACACAGTTGAGGACACCGCGATTGTTTTGGGTCAGGCGATTCGTCAGGCTCTGGGCGACAAGGCTGGTATCGGGCGCTACGGCGACGCGACCGTCCCGCTAGATGACGCACTTGCTCGCGCTGTTGTTGATGTTTCAGGCCGCCCTTACCTCGTTCACACCGGTGAGCCTGCAGGATTTGAATTTCACCTAATTGGTGGGCACTTCACTGGTTCGATGATTCGCCACGTTTTTGAGGCTATTTCTCTAAATGCGGGCATCACGGTGCACGTGACTGTTCTTGACGGCCGCGATCCGCACCACATCGCCGAAGCTGAGTTCAAGGCGTTTGCTCGTGCATTCCGTAAGGCCGTTGAAAACGACGCACGTGTAGTCGGCATTCCTTCTACCAAGGGTGCTTTGTGATTGCACCCCGCGTAGTCGTTTTAGATTACGGCAGCGGTAACGTCCACTCAGTGGCCCAGGCCTTAGAGGTAGCTGGCGCCCGCGTTGAACTCACTAAAGACCGTGAAGCCGTGCTTGCGGCTGATGGTTTGGTGGTTCCGGGTGTCGGCGCCTTCACTGCCGTTATGGAGCAACTCAATGATGTGAAGGGTGCCGAGCTTATCGACCGCAGATTGGTCGCCGGCAAACCGGTACTTGGAATTTGCGTTGGGCTCCAGGTTATGTTCGAGCAAGGCCTAGAACACGGGATTGAGACCCAAGGCCTCGGGCAGTGGCCAGGAATCGTTGAAAAACTCGACGCACCAGTTCTGCCGCACATGGGTTGGAACACTGTTCAGCCCCCTGCGGCCACCAAATTGTTCAGCGGAATCGAGCAGGAGCGTTTCTACTTCGTTCACTCTTACGGAGTAAGAAACTGGCAGATGGATGAGCAGGGGCCGTTGACCCACCCTCAAGTTACCTGGGCAGAATATGGCTGCCGCTTCATCGCAGCTGTCGAAAATGGTCCGTTGTCGGCCACCCAGTTTCACCCAGAGAAATCCGGGCAAGCGGGCATCAAACTTCTCAGCAATTGGCTGGGCACTTTTTAGTATCAAGGAAAGAGATTTAAATGGCTAACTACCTAGAGTTACTTCCAGCTGTCGATGTTGCTGACGGAAAGGCCGTTCGCCTAACCCAGGGTGAAGCAGGTTCAGAGACCGATTACGGCAGCCCACTTGAGGCGGCCCAGACCTGGATCCAGGCTGGCGCTGAGTGGATCCACCTAGTCGATCTAGATGCCGCATTCGGACGTGGCGATAACCGCGCCATCATTCGTGACGTTGTTGACTCGGCTTCATCGGTAAAGATCGAACTCTCCGGTGGTATCCGTGACGATGCTTCCCTTGAGGCGGCCCTCGAGGCTGGCGCAACCCGCGTCAACTTGGGCACAGCAGCTCTAGAAAACCCTGACTGGACCGAGCGCGTCATTGCCAAATTTGGTGATGCAATTGCCGTCGGTCTAGATGTTCGCGGTACCACCCTCGCTGCACGCGGTTGGACTCGCGAGGGCGGCGACCTCTGGGAGGTGCTCGCTCGTCTCGAGGCAGCAGGTTGTGCTCGTTACGTGGTTACCGATGTAACCAAGGACGGCACCCTTCGTGGCCCAAACATAGATTTGCTTCGTGAGGTCATGAAGCGCACCGATAAGCCAGTTGTGGCATCTGGAGGCATCAGCTCACTGCAGGACATCCGTGATTTGCGAGCTTTGGTAGGAGAGGGGCTTGAGGGTGCAATTCTCGGTAAGTCGCTTTACGCCAACAAATTTACGCTCGGAGAAGCACTCGAGATCGCAAACGCCTAGATCATGAAAAGCCACGACCACGAGCACATCAACACCAATCCGCTAGCGGATTCAGCTGGTGTGCCGTGGGAGGGCCGCAGCTTCGAACAAAATCCATTTTCCGACGACGATGGATCCGCGCGACCAGAGCTAATCCTGGCAATTGCTGAATTTCAAATGTCTGGCGATGCGAGCAAGGTAATCGCAGAAGTGTCGAAATCCCGCCTGTTGATTCCACTGTTGGCTGACCTTGGTGAATCAGGTCAGGGTGCGCATGGTCAGACTGTCGACAAAAGTGCCGACCTCTCCATCGTGACGGTTAAGACTCCCGATGGCGAGACCGGGCTTCCGGTGTTCAGCTCGGTAACAGCAATGTCGGCTTGGAATACCAAAGCCCGCCCAGTACCAAGTGATGCAGTGCGGGTCGCGCTGGCTGCTGCGAGCGAAGGCACCAAGCGGGTGATTCTGGATCCGGGTTCACCAACCGAATTTGTAATTAGGCGCCCTGCGATTGAGGCGTTGGCCAAGCAGAAAGCCTGGATTCCTCCGCATCTCAATCGCGAACTCTTTGGGGCGTTCACCGCACAATTGGGAAGTCAGCCAGCTGTTCGTTCGCTGAATCTACGTTCTGGTGACCTCATGTCGAGACTATCGGGGCCTGAATTGGTTATCTCACTCGAAATGAAACCGGGCCTGGCCCAGGCAGAACTGCAGAGTGTTGTGACTCAACTTGTGAATCAGTGGTCCACAATCCCAAACCTTGGTGACGTAGTTGACTCGATGAAGGTTGAGATTCAGCAAGCCCGATAGTTGGCGGCTAGTTGACCGGTCCGGTGAATTTTTCGCCCGGGCCTGCTCCCGGAGCATCTTTGATTGCCGAAGCCTCTCGGAAAGCCAACTGAAGCGATCGAAGTCCGTCGCGCAATGGCCTCGCGTGGTGGTCACCGATCTCCGCTGCTGAAGCGGTAACTAGACCTGCTAGAGCATTGATTAGCTTTCGCGCTTCGTCCAGGTCACCCTTTGAACCATCCTCGCTCAAACCGCACTGAACCGCGGCGGCGCTCATCAAGTGCACAGCAGTGGTGGTAATAACCTCTACCGCTGGAACCTCCGCAATATCGCGTACCTGGTCAGCAACATCTTTGAACTCAGCCAAGGGGCTTCTCCTTTTGTAATCTTTCTGCTAGGCTAACCCATGGCTCCGAGGTTTATCCTCGGTCAGAAGTGGATTCATTTCCCACCCGCGTCTACCGACTCTTATAGGTTGCCGGGTAAAGCTTATGAAACTTTCGTTTCTGTGCGCTCATCGGCATTTGCCGCAAGCGTGGCCATTCATGTCACGTTTAGAGGAGCAACTTATCAGCGATCCCCGTATCAACGAGCGCATCCGCGTGCCAGAGGTTCGCCTCGTCGGCGCCGCAGGTGAGCAGATTGGCGTTGTCCGAATTGAAGATGCCTTGCGCATGGCGCAGGAGCAGGACCTTGATCTAGTCGAGGTTGCCCCAACTTCTAAGCCACCAGTTGCAAAGCTGATGGACTTCGGCAAGTTCAAATACGAAGCTGCACAGAAGGTTCGCGAGGCACGTAAAAACCAGGTCAACACCATTCTTAAGACCGTTCGTTTCGGTCTAAAGATTGATGCTCACGACTATGGCACAAAGCGTGGCCAGATCGAACGCTTCCTCAAGGCCGGTGACAAGGTCAAGGTGATCGTGGTTTTCCGTGGTCGCGAACAGTCTCGCCCAGAAATGGGTATCAAGTTGCTTCAGAAGCTTGCCGAAGAAGTAGCCGAGTTGGGTGCAGTCGAATCGAATCCTTCGATCGACGGACGAAACATGGTTATGGTCATCGGTCCGCTAAAGAACAAGGCAGATGCCAAAGCAGAAGCCAAAAAAGCGGCAGACAAGGTGTCTAAGGCAGCAGCCAAAGACCAGGTAAGCCCAGAACAGCCAAAGGAATCGGCAGCAGAAGCTGCCGAGTAGAAACAGGAGATAGCAATGCCAAAGCAGAAGACCCACTCGGGCGCCAAGAAGCGTTTCCGCTTCACCGGTAGCGGCAAGATCATGAAAGAACAGATCAACATGCGCCACAACCAGGAGCACATGTCGAACCGTCGCAAGCGTCGCCTAAACGTAGACCAGGTTGTCTCAAAGGCCGACTACAAGACCCTAAAGACCCTTCTCGGCAAGTAAGCCCGAGTTCTTTCAAACTTCACTAGGAGCATCAAATGGCAAGAGTAAAAAACGCGGTTAACGGCGCTAAGAAGCGTCGTACCGTACTAGAGCGCGCTAAGGGTTACCGCGGCCAGCGCTCACGTCTGTACCGCATGGCAAAGCAGCAGATGCTGCACTCGTTGGTTTACGCATACAACGACCGCCGTGCCCGCAAGGGTGACTTCCGTCGCCTCTGGATCCAGCGCATCAACGCAGCAGCTCGCCTAAACGGCATGACTTACAACCGCTTCATCCAGGGTCTTAACCTTGCTGGTATTGAGGTTGACCGTCGTATCCTGGCTGACCTAGCTGTAAACGATGCCAAGACTTTCGCAACCCTAGTAGCAACCGCAAAGGCTGCACTTCCTGCAGACACCTCTGCACCAAAGGTTAAGTAAGTCAATTGCTAACTGATCCCAAGGCCGCCAAGGTCCGTGGGGTTGCCAAGCTCACTAAGAAAGACGCCCGGTCCTCGACCGGGCTCTTTCTGCTTGAGGGACCTCAAGGACTCAAAGAGGCACTCGAACGACCGAGGCTAATCGTCGAGTTGTACGCAACCGAGGAAGCCGTTTCGCGCTACCCGGAACTCTTTGATCGAGCAGAATCCAAGCGCATTCAGGTGCAACTGGTAACTGAGCCAGTGCTCAAAGCACTTTCTGACACCACAACCCCTCAGGGCGTAGTTGCCGTATGCGAGCAACTGGATGTCTCACTGGATGATGTTCTAGAGTCCAAGCCAACTTTGATTGCCTTTCTGGCAAACATTCGGGACCCTGGCAATGCTGGTACCGTCCTTCGTGCCGCAGACGCTGCGGGTGCCGATGCTGTCATTTTCAGCAGCAACAGTGTCGATGTTTACAACCCGAAGGTAGTTCGCTCTACGACCGGATCAATTTTTCACCTGCCGATTGTCATCGACATCGACATTGAAACCGCAATCGATAAATTCAAGGCGGCAGGAATTCAGGTGTTTGCGGCCAACGGCGGCGGCGAACAAATCCCTGATCTTAAACCTGAGGTTTTGCAGGCTCCAACCGCTTGGGTATTTGGTAACGAGGCGTGGGGTTTCGAGCAAAGCACTCTCGAGCAGGTTGACCGTGAGGTTGCAGTTCCCCTTTACGGAGCCGCAGAGTCGCTGAACCTAGCCACAGCTGCGAGCATCTGCCTCTACGCCTCTGCCTTCGCTCAAAATACTGGAGCCTAGGGCAGTAATCTGCGGTAATCAGTAGACTTAGAAGCCTATGTCTGCTGAAAATCCAATCACTCAATCCGCTGTAGATTCGGCCGTTGCTGAGGCACTAGTTGCAATCCAAGCAGCCGAAGATCTCGCGGCCCTCAAGGCTGCTCGCGCCCAGGCTATCGGTGAGCAATCGCCAATTGCTAAGTTGAACGCCCAGATGCGCAGCGTTCCAAACGAATTCAAAGCAGCCGCCGGTGCCATGATTGGTCAAGCCCGCGGCCAACTTAACGCAGCATTTAGCGCCAAGGAGGCAGAGTTCTCTGCCATCGAAGAGCAGGCAAAGCTTGCGGCTGAATCGGTCGATGTCACGGCAGCAGCTCAAACATCACGCATCGGCGCACGCCACCCATTGAGTTTGCTCCAGGACACCATCGCTGATGTTTTCGTAGGCATGGGCTGGGAGATTGCCGAAGGCCCTGAAATCGAAAGCGAATGGTTCAACTTCGACGCTTTGAACTTTGACGCTGACCACCCTGCGCGAGCAATGCAGGACACATTTTTTGTTGAGCCGGTGGAGGCCAATTTGGTCCTTCGCACCCACACTTCTCCAGTGCAGGTTCGTTCCATGCTCGAGCGCGACCTACCACTGTATGTGCTCTGTCCTGGGCGCGTTTTCCGCACCGATGAACTCGATGCCACCCACACCCCGGTCTTCCACCAGGTTGAGGGCTTGGCGATTGACAAGGGCCTGACCATGGCCGACCTGCGCGGTACTCTCGAGCATTTCGCTCGCATCATGTTTGGTCCCGATGCACAGATTCGCTTGCGTCCTTCGTTCTTCCCGTTTACCGAGCCATCGGCTGAGTTGGATGTTTGGCATCCTGGCGCCAAGGGCGGAGCTCGCTGGGTCGAATGGGGTGGTTGCGGAATGGTGAACCCAAACGTCCTAAAGGCCGCGGGTATTGATCCTGAGGAGTACACCGGGTTTGCGTTCGGTATGGGTATTGAGCGCACCCTGATGTTCCGAAATGATGTGCGAGACATGCACGACATGGTTGAAGCAGATGTTCGCTTCAGTGAGCAGTTTGGAGTTTCGATCTAATGCGCGTTCCACTTTCATGGTTGGCGGAGTACGTCGATCTCCCTGGCGATGCCACCCCAGACAGTGTGATGGCCGAGCTCGTAAAAATTGGCCTTGAAGAAGAAGGCTCGCACTCATTTGGTGTCTCTGGACCGGTGGTGGTTGGCCAGGTGCTCGAGTTCACCCCAGAAGAACAGTCAAACGGTAAGACCATTCGCTGGTGTCAGGTTCGTGTCGCAGCCGAGGGTATGAAGGCTGCTGATGGTGGCGATGACGTTCGAGGAATCGTCTGCGGTGCCAGCAATTTTGAAGTCGGCGACAAAGTTGTTGTCTGCTTGCCGGGTGCAGTTCTACCGGGTGATTTTCACATCACTCCGCGCAAGACTTACGGTCACGTTAGTGACGGAATGATGGCCTCGGCCCGAGAACTCAACCTCAACGATGACCACGCTGGCATCATCCGGCTTCACGAGCTGGGTCTTGATCCGAAGGTTGGCACAGACGCGCTAGAGGTGCTGAACCTCAATGAGAAGGCAGCAGAAGTCAACGTCACTCCAGACCGTGGCTACTGTTTCTCAATCCGCGGTATCGCCCGCGAGTATTCTCACGCCACCGGTAGCGACTTCCGCGACCCAATTGGTAACGTGCACCCAGAGGCTGGGCACGGATTCTCACTGAAGATTGACGACCAGTCACCGATTCGAGAGAAGATCGGTTCGGAGCGTTTTGTCCTTCGAACCGTTAAGGGCGTAGATGCCAAGCGCCCAACACCACCATGGATGGTCGCGCGCCTAAAGCTTGCAGGCATGCGGTCAATTTCGCTGATTGTTGACATCACAAATTACGCGATGCTTGAACTCGGCCAACCTATTCATGCTTACGACTTGGATAAAATCCAGGGCGGTATGGTCGTTAGGCGAGCAAAGGCCGGCGAAGTTTTGGTCACCCTTGACGGGCAGGAGCGAAAACTCCACCCTGAGGACCTAGTAATTGCAGATGATTCTGGTGCAATCGGTCTAGCCGGTGTTATGGGCGGTCTAAGTACTGAAGTTTCAGAAACCACAGTCAACGTTCTGATTGAGGCTGCCCACTTTGAGCCAATTTCCATCGCTCGAACTGCCCGCCGTCACAAACTTCCGTCTGAGGCGTCCAAGCGATTTGAGCGGGGCGTAGATTCAAACATCGCTGAGTTCGCGGCCGGCCGAGTGGTTCAGCTTCTCGAGGTTCAAGCTCTCGGAACAGCCGACTCTTTGGGTGCTGACTTCCGCAGCCACCGTGCTGCGGCACCAATCTGGTTACCGGCCGATTTTGCATCGGGTTTGGTTGGGGTTGACTACACAGCCAAAGAGATCGTAGACACCCTTACTCTCATCGGCTGCGTCGTAGCTTCGGTCGATGGCGGTTTTGAAGTAATACCGCCAACCTGGAGGCCTGACCTCCGACACAAGACTGACCTGGTTGAAGAAGTTGCCAGAATCACCGGCTATGACCGAATCCCAACTCGCCTTCCAGTTGCACCTCCGGGCAGGGGATTGACCGCAAGTCAGCGTCATCGCCGTTCGGTGATCACTGCGTTGGCTAACTCCGGCCATGTAGAGGTCCTGAACTACCCATTTGTTTCTGCTCAGCAGAACACGTGGTTTGCTGCATCTACTGACACTGCCAGAGTTCGATTGGCTAATCCGATGCAGGGTGACCTCAATGAAATGCGCACATCAATCCTGCCTGGCTTGATGGATGCTCTTCGCAGGAACATCGCTCGTGGCTTGACTGACGTTGCAATTTTTGAAGAGGGCTCGGTTTTCATTCCAGCACCGCCTGTCAAGGTAAATCCAGGGTTGCCTGCCGGAGATGCACGTCCGACAGACGCTCAACTACAGGCACTGGCATCAACAATTCCGGTCCAGCCCAAGCGCATCGCCGGTGTATTTGCTGGCAATAGAGTCGCCCAGCAGGTCGGTGTCAGTGCTGTTGAAACTACATACCAGGATGCAATTCAGGCAGCCCGAGTTGTGGTTCGGTCCGTCGGGCTAGACCTAGTTGTTCGTCAGGCCAGCCCAGCGGGTTTCCACCCGGGCAGAACCGCCGAGCTTTCGGTCTCAACTGCAGCTGGAACCTTTGTCCTTGGCTACGCCGGAGAACTAGATCCAAAACTCACTTCCGAGAACGATCTTCCTCGTCGCGTGTCAGCATTCGAAATTGATCTTTCGCAGTTGTATGCCGTTGCGCCAAAAGTCATTCAAGCGGGTGCGCTCGGTGTCATGCCGGCCGCAACCCAAGACCTTTCGCTGCTGGTTCCTTCATCCGTTCCGGCTGCTGATTTGCAGGCCGCGATCACTGAGGGCGCAGGTCCATTATTGGAGCGCATCGTCTTGGTTGACGACTATCGGGGTGCCAACTTGCCTGAGGGGCAGAAGTCGTTGACCTTCGCGCTCAGATTCCGCGCCGAAGATAGAACACTCACGCAGGTAGAAGCTTCTGAGGCTCGCGACAGTGCAGTCTTTCTCGCTAGTGAGCGCTTTGGCGCATCGCTGCGGGCATAGCAGGTGGTAGGCAGATGGTTTATTCAGTAGCTGTAGCTGGTGCAAGCGGCAACGTTGGCGGAGAGCTTCTACGCTTGATCGCCGTGCACCCAGATCTTGAGCTCAAGACCGTCACTGCGAGCAGCATGGTAGGGGAGCGCGTGGCCGCTCTGCATCCATCTGTGACCAAGTATGCCGACGTTGTGTTCAAAGAAAATAACGCCGAAAACCTATCGGGGCATGATGTTGTTTTTCTAGCCCTTCCGCATTCAAAATCTGCAGAGGTCGCAGCGTGGCTTCAGGGGCAGGACACCCTGATACTCGACTGTGGTGCCGACTTTAGGCTCGACAGCGCCTCTGACTGGGAAAAGTTCTATGGCGGCACCCATGCCGGAACCTGGACCTATGGCATGCCTGAATTGCTGGTCCAAGGCGGTTCTGCAAAGCAGCGCGAGGCCCTAAAGGCCACAAAAAGAATTGCAGTGCCAGGTTGCAACGTCACGGCCATCACAATTGGATTGGCGCCGGCCCTGTCTGCCCACCTCGTTGAACCTGCTGACATCGTCAGTATTTTGACGGTTGGAACATCGGGTGCCGGTCGCGGCGCTACCGAGAAACTTCAGGCCGAAGAACCCACCGGTTCGGCCTACGCCTATCAAGTTGGCGGCATCCACCGTCACACCCCAGAGATTGAGCAAAATCTTGCCAAGGCTGCGGGTGAACCCGTCCAAGTTTCATTCACGCCTGTTCTGGCCTCACTCGAACGCGGAATCCTCGCGGTGAACACCGCCGTACTCAAGCCAGGCGTGGATTTGCTTCAAATTGTCACCGCTTACGAAGAGGCTTACGGCAATGAAGCGTTCATCGAGGTATTGCCTAGCGGTGAATTCCCAAAGACCTCAGGCATTATCGGAGAGAACAAGGCCACGATTGGCTTGGCAATCGATGAGCACGCGAATCGCTTGATTTCGGTATGCGCAATCGACAACCTAGTAAAAGGAACCGGCGGAGCCGCGATCCAGTCGATGAACATAGCTCTTGGGCTTCCAGAAACTGCGGGACTCACTTCTATATCGCTTGGCCAGAACGGAGATAACTAGATGACCGTCACACATGCAAAGGGGTTCACCGCAGCGGGTGTTCACGCTGGCCTCAAAAAATCGGGCAACTTGGACTTGGCGCTGGTTGTTAACCAGGGGCCACTGAATGCGGCCGCTGCCGTTTTTACCACCAACCGCTGTCAGGCCAATCCAATCATCTGGAGCAAACAGGTAATCGCTGATGGTCAGGTCGCGGCAATTGTTTTGAACTCGGGTGGCGCAAACTGCTACACAGGTCCTCAGGGGTTTCAGACAACCCATGCCACTGCAGAGAAGGTTGCAGAGGTTCTCGAGGTCTCAGCAGGTGACGTATTGGTGTGCTCTACCGGTCTAATCGGCGAGCAACTCGATCGCGAAAAACTGCTCAACGGTGTCACTGCCGCACATGCCATTCTTAGTCAAGATGCAGGGCCAAGTGCGGCTCAGGCCATCATGACTACCGACTCAGTGGCAAAGGTTGCACACCACACGAGTCCATCTGGTTGGGCAATCGGCGGCATGGCTAAGGGTGCCGGGATGTTGGCTCCTGGGTTGGCAACCATGCTGGTCGTCATCACCACCGATGCAGTCGTTGACTCTGATGCGCTCGACCGAGCATTACGGTCTGCAACTCGAGTTTCATTCGACCGTCTAGATTCAGACGGCTGTATGTCGACCAACGACCAGGTAACTTTGATGGCTTCTGGTGCCAGCGGAGTTAGCCCAAGTGAGTCTGAATTTCAAACCGCTTTGACCGATATCTGTATGAGCCTGGCCCTCCAGCTGTTGCGTGATGCAGAGGGCTCTAGCCATGACATTGCCATCGAGGTTGTCAACGCTGCCAGTGAAGCAGATGCCGTGGAAGTCGGTCGCTCAGTGGCCAGAAACAATCTCTTTAAAGCAGCCATTTATGGAAATGACGCCAACTGGGGTCGCATCTTGGCGGCGGTAGGTGTGACGAGTGCTGAGTTTGATCCGTATGACATCGATGTCGATATCAACGGTGTGAGCGTTTCACGCAAGGGACAGCCAGACCAGCCACGTGAATTAGTTGACCTGACACCTCGTGAAGTTGCCATAAAAATCTCATTGAATGCTGGCCCGTACTCGGCCACCATTTATACCAATGACCTAACTCACGAGTACGTGACCGAGAACAGCGCATACTCAAGCTAATGATTCCTTCAGCTCAGCAAGATCAAAACCTGGCGGCAATCAAAGCCGAGACTCTGATTGAGTCCCTGCCTTGGTTGCAGGCTTTCCACGGCAAGGTCGTGGTGGTGAAGTTCGGCGGCAACGCCATGGTTGACGAGGCTCTGCAGAAGGCATTTGCCGAGGACATGGCCTACCTTCGCTGGGTGGGCATCAAGCCAGTAGTTGTTCACGGTGGTGGTCCACAGATTTCAGCTCGATTGGCCGAGCTCGGTATCGAGAGTGAGTTCCGCGGTGGCTTCCGCGTTACTACAGATGAAACCATCAGTGTGGTTCGCGATGTACTGCGAGAGCAGATTTCAGCCCAACTTGCAGCGATGATCGAGCAGGCCGGTGCCGAGACCGTGATTATGTCCGGTGAGGACGCCAACCTGTTCCGCGCTGAAAAGACAGTTCTCGACTCTGAAACCGGTCCAGTAGATATCGGTCTGGTCGGCGAGGTCACTCAGGTAAATCCGAGGATTGTGTTTGAAGCCCTAGACGCGGGACGAATTCCGGTGGTTTCCACCGTCGCGCCAACTATCGCCGGTGAACTTCTAAACGTGAACGCTGACCTAGCGGCGGCATCACTGGCTGTAGCGCTTGGTGCCGAAAAGCTTATGGTTCTGACCGATGTCCCAGGTCTTTACAGTGACTGGCCAAATCGTGATTCACTCGTGTCAGAAATCACCACCGGGGAGCTTGAGGAATTGCTGCCAAAACTCGAGTCCGGCATGATTCCAAAAATGCAAGCCTGCTTGCGCGCTGTTCAGGGTGGTGTGCCAAGTTCGCACGTCATTGATGGCCGCACGCCACACAGCATCCTGCTAGAAATTTTCACTGTCTCCGGCGTCGGCACAGTTGTGCACCCAAACTAGAACGGAATCACTATGCCTAGACACTTTTTGAAAGATGATGACATCTCTCCAGTCGAGCAGGCTGAGATCCTCCGCCTAGCTCTGGATCTAAAGAAGGCCCCATACTCGCAAAAGCCATTCGAGGGGCCGCAGACGGTGGCACTGATTTTTGATAAGACCTCTACCAGAACGCGTGTTTCATTTGCTGTTGGTGTGGCAGACCTCGGCGGCGTCCCGCTGATCATAGATAGCCAGTCCAGTCAGATGGGGGCAAAAGAGTCGGTAGCTGACACTGCTCGTGTGCTCGGGCGGCAGGTTTCTCAGATTGTTTGGCGCACGTACGCTCACGCAGGGTTAGAAGAGATGGCGCAGCATGCTGGGGTGCCGGTAATCAACTCTCTGAGCGATGACTACCACCCATGTCAGATCCTGGCCGACCTGCTAACCATTACCGAGCACAAGGGTAACCTTGCCGGCTTAAAGATTGCCTACGTCGGCGATGCCAGCAACAACATGGCCAACAGTTATTTGGTTGGCTGCGCCACAGCCGGCATGCACGTTTCAGTGGCCGGCCCAGCTAACTACCTGCCTGATGGGGGAGTAGTAGCGCGGGCTGCAGCTATCGCAGATCAGACCGGCGGTTCGGTATCGGTATTTGGTGAACCTCACCTAGCGGTGGCTGACGCAGATGTTGTTGTCACAGATACCTGGATCTCGATGGGGCAAGAAGCCGAAAAAGAGCAGCGCATCCGCGACTTTGACGGTTTCACCATTGACCAGGAGATGTTCAACGCGGCTAAGTCAGACGCCATATTCATGCACTGTCTGCCTGCCTATAGGGGCTATGAAGTTAGTGCCGATGTTATTGACGGGCCTAGGTCTGTAATTTGGGATGAAGCCGAGAACCGCCTGCACGCGCAAAAAGCCTTGATGCTGTGGTTGTCTCAGCGCGCCTAGGTGGCTAAAAGGCTCCAAGTAAGATTTATTGAAATCCACATTGCATAGCAGTGTCTATTGAATTTAGGAATATATGACTAGCCAGGCATCAGGTTCAAACGCTCTCTGGGGAAGCCGATTCGAGGGCGGGCCGTCAGACGCCCTAGTCGCTCTCAGTCGTTCGGTGCACTTTGACTGGCGACTCGCGGGTTATGACATAGCTGGCACCCGTGCACATATCATGGCGCTTCAGTCTGCCGGCTACCTTACTCTCGCCGAGCACGAGAAACTTGACCGCAGCCTAGTTGAGCTGCTCGGGCGAGTTCAGCAGGGCAGTTTTGTGGCAAAGCCTTCCGATGAGGACGTCCATTCGGCACTTGAGCGCGGACTAATCGAAATCGCCGGAGTTGAACTTGGCGGCAAAGTTCGCGCCGGTCGTAGCCGAAACGACCAGATAGCAACTTTGATTCGCACCTACCTGCTGGACCAAGCTAACGAGATTTCGGCAATGGTCATTGATCTCGTTGAGGTTTTGGTATCGCGTGCCGAAGAGCACCTCGGTGTAGCAATGCCGGGTCGCACTCATTTCCAGCACGCCCAGCCGGTTGCACTTTCCCACCACCTGCTTGCTCACGCATGGCCATTGGTCCGAGACCTAGAGCGCCTTCACGATTGGCGCAAGCGAGCAAATCTTTCTCCATACGGTGCAGGAGCGCTCGCCGGAAACACCCTGGGTCTAGATCCAAATTTGGTGGCTCACGAGCTTGGACTTGCTGGGCCAACGCAAAACTCAATTGATGCCACAGCCAGCCGCGATGTTGTCGCAGAGTTTGCTTTTATCGCTAGCCTGATCGGCATCAACCTGTCTCGCTTCTCCGAAGAAATAATCATCTGGGCTAGCGCTGAGTTTGACTACGTGAAGCTTCACGACGCCTACTCAACTGGTTCGTCGATCATGCCGCAGAAAAAGAACCCTGACATCGCCGAGTTGGCTCGCGGAAAATCGGGCCGCCTCATCGGCGACCTAACCGGACTTCTGGCAACACTCAAGGGATTGCCATTGGCCTATAACCGTGACCTGCAGGAAGACAAGGAACCTGTCTTCGACATGGTCGACACCTTGACAGTCTTGCTTCCTGCATTCACCGGCATGGTGGCCACACTTGAGTTCAACCGCAGTCGCCTCGAGCAGCTTGCTCCGGCAGGGTTCTCTCTTGCGACTGACGTTGCCGAGTGGCTAGTCAAGAAGAAGGTTGCCTTCCGCGACGCTCATGACATCACCGGCCGCATGGTTTCTTTCTGCGAGCAAAACAAGCTTGAGTTGCACGAGGTTCCTGACGCCGACATGGCAGCCATCTCAGTGCACCTAACCCCTGATGTTCGCGACGTCCTAACTGTGGGCGGTTCGATTAAAGCGCGCGCTGGTGCTGGTGGTACAGCACTGCCTCGGGTGCTCGAGCAAATTGCCGCGCTGCGTAAAATCGCACCTAAGCGTGAGGCATAGTCATGGCAACAGCTGAATTTCTTCGCGGTCAGAGTAACGACCCTTCCTTTCCGCACATCCTGGACGAGCTCAAGTGGCGTGGTCTGGTGGCACTATCCACCGATGAAGACGAGCTGCGCGCGGCCCTCTCAGAAAAGCTGACCTACTACTGCGGCTTTGATCCAACCGCCGCGAGTTTGCACCTAGGTAACCTGGTGCAGCTTTTGACCATGCGTCGCCTCCAACTTGCTGGCAACAGCCCCTTGGCGCTAATCGGAGGTTCGACCGGATTGGTCGGCGACCCAAGGCCAACCGCAGAGAGAACTCTGAACACCAAAGAAACCGTTGCCGAGTGGGTCGAGAAACTCGGAACTCAGGCATCTCGCTTTCTTGCATTCGAGGGGCCAAATGCGGCTCGGTTGGTAAACAACCTTGACTGGACCGCGCCGCTAAGCGCAATTGATTTTCTGCGAGATGTTGGCAAGTACTTCCGTGTTGGCAAGATGCTGTCTAAAGATGCCGTTTCGGCCCGCCTAAATTCTGAGCACGGAATCAGCTACACCGAATTCAGCTACCAGATCCTCCAGGGTTTTGACTTCCTAGAATTATTCCGCCGTTACGACTGTGTGCTTCAGACTGGTGGATCCGATCAGTGGGGAAACCTAACTTCTGGCACCGACCTGATTCACAAGGTTGAGGGCAAGAGCGCTCACATTTTGGCGACGCCGTTGATTACCAACAGCGATGGCAAGAAATTCGGTAAATCTGAGGGCAATGCGGTTTGGCTAGATGCTGAACTAACCAGCCCTTATGCGTTCTATCAGTTCTGGCTAAATGTCGAGGACGCAGATGTCATCGACCGCCTGAAGGTTTTCACATTCCTAACTCGAAACGAGATTGAAGAACTCGAACGCCAAACGCTTGAAGCACCATACCTTCGAGCTGCACAAAAGCGTCTAGCGCTTGAAGTAACCACTCTGGTCCACTCCGCTGAAGCAGCGCAGGCAGCAATCGATGCCTCAGCTGCTCTTTTCGGTAATGGTGAGCTGGCCAACCTAGAAGCGTCAACCCTGGCTGCAGCGTTGGGGGAGTTGCCAAACGCAACCGCCACTTCGGGAACTCTGATTACAGATCTGTTAGTTGAAACCGGTTTGGTTGCTTCAAACTCTGCTGGCCGCCGGGCCATAGCTGAGGGTGGCGTCTACCTAAACAATGAAAAAGTCACTGATGAACAGGCAACCCTGGACACTTTCATCCAAAATCGGTTTGCAGTTCTCCGCCGAGGCAAAAAAACTTTGGCCGGCGTTTTTAAGGCGTAAATCCTTATAAACAAAGGGCAAGCGGGCACATACCTTCACTGGATGTGCCCGCTTTTTGGTTAAAAATCACCCTAAAAATCAAAAATTTTCAAAGATTTTTAAGGTTTTTTCGCTGTCTGGCCCAAAAACGGACAAAAACCGGCCAGTTGGCAAATACCAGAACCCTTATAAACACTGGGATGTAGGACCGTCGAAACTAAATGTGCACTTGGATTTGACATTGCCGTTACCTACCCGTAATGTTTTACCTGTTGCCGAAACGCCGAGGAAGTTCTGATAAGAACCCCGGATCAAGAGCAACAAATCCTAAACCAGGTCAAAAAGCCTCTTGCAGGCTTTTGTTTTTGTGTTTATGATTATGACTTCCAAGAAAAGTAGTCGGCGTGTCAGATTTGACAAGTAGACGAAACATGGTAAGTTAGAGAAGTTGCCCTGGAGGCAAGTAGAGATACAAACTCCCAGGAGCATCCGATCCTTGAGAACTCAACAGCGTGCACAATGTCGATACCAAGAACCTCTTGGTTATCTAGCTTGCTAGATAAGCAGAGAAAATATTGGATTAGACAGATTGTCAGACAATCTATTTAGTCAGATCAAGCTAAAGGCCCCATTTTCCGGGGCTGAAGTAAAAATTTGGTGGTGAGCTTGCTCGTCACCTAAAAAACTTTTACGGAGAGTTTGATCCTGGCTCAGGACGAACGCTGGCGGCGTGCTTAACACATGCAAGTCGAACGATGAAGCTGGAGCTTGCTCCGGTGGATTAGTGGCGAACGGGTGAGTAACACGTGAGCAATCTGCCCTTGACTCTGGGATAACTGCGGGAAACTGTAGCTAATACCGGATACGAGACTGAGAGGCATCTTTCAGTCTGGAAAGAATTTCGGTCAAGGATGAGCTCGCGGCCTATCAGCTAGTTGGTGAGGTAATGGCTCACCAAGGCGACGACGGGTAGCCGGCCTGAGAGGGTGACCGGCCACACTGGAACTGAGACACGGTCCAGACTCCTACGGGAGGCAGCAGTGGGGAATATTGCACAATGGGCGAAAGCCTGATGCAGCAACGCCGCGTGAGGGATGAAGGCCTTCGGGTTGTAAACCTCTTTTAGCAGGGAAGAAGCGAAAGTGACGGTACCTGCAGAAAAAGCACCGGCTAACTACGTGCCAGCAGCCGCGGTAATACGTAGGGTGCAAGCGTTGTCCGGAATTATTGGGCGTAAAGAGCTCGTAGGCGGTTTGTCGCGTCTGCTGTGAAAATCCGAGGCTCAACCTCGGACCTGCAGTGGGTACGGGCAAACTAGAGTGCGGTAGGGGAGATGGGAATTCCTGGTGTAGCGGTGGAATGCGCAGATATCAGGAGGAACACCGATGGCGAAGGCACATCTCTGGGCCGTAACTGACGCTGAGGAGCGAAAGCGTGGGGAGCGAACAGGATTAGATACCCTGGTAGTCCACGCCGTAAACGGTGGGTGCTAGTTGTGGGTTCCATTCCACGGAATCCGTGACGAAGTTAACACATTAAGCACCCCGCCTGGGGAGTACGGTCGCAAGACTAAAACTCAAAGGAATTGACGGGGGCCCGCACAAGCGGCGGAGCATGCGGATTAATTCGATGCAACGCGAAGAACCTTACCAAGACTTGACATATAGAGGAAAAGCGTAGAAATACGCTCCCCGCAAGGTCTCTATACAGGTGGTGCATGGTTGTCGTCAGCTCGTGTCGTGAGATGTTGGGTTAAGTCCCGCAACGAGCGCAACCCTCGTCCTATGTTGCCAGCACGTAATGGTGGGAACTCATGGGAGACTGCCGGGGTCAACTCGGAGGAAGGTGGGGATGACGTCAAATCATCATGCCCCTTATGTCTTGGGCTTCACGCATGCTACAATGGCCGGTACAAAGGGCTGCAATACCGCAAGGTGGAGCGAATCCCATAAAGCCGGTCTCAGTTCGGATTGGGGTCTGCAACTCGACCCCATGAAGTCGGAGTCGCTAGTAATCGTAGATCAGCAACGCTACGGTGAATACGTTCCCGGGCCTTGTACACACCGCCCGTCAAGTCACGAAAGTCGGTAACACCCGAAGCCGGTGGCCTAACCGTAAGGAAGGAGCCGTCGAAGGTGGGATCGGTGATTGGGACTAAGTCGTAACAAGGTAGCCGTACCGGAAGGTGCGGCTGGATCACCTCCTTTCTAAGGAGCATCTCGAGAAACTTAGGTTTCTCATAGAGATCCTGATCTAGAACAAACGTTTCTAGCAGGGTAGCTCACGGGTGGAATATCGAATTGTAAGCAGCCGTAATCAGCTGCTCTAGTACGGTCCTTGTGACCTGGAACGAGTCCTGATGAAAACTACTTTTGCACGCTGTTGGGTCCTGAAGGACCGGGTAACCGACCTTCAAGACCGATACATTTCTTCGGAAATGTGACGGACTGGACCACACAAGCTAGTGAACCACCGCTTATGCGGCAGGCCTAGTCTCTGGAGTGGTACCGACCGTACTTTGAGAACTACATAGTGGACGCGAGCATCTTAAAAATAAGATTTAACGATCTCTGAATTATGTTCAGTGATCTCTTTGATATCAAGTTCTTAAGAGCATACGGTGGATGCCTTGGCATTAGGAGCCGAAGAAGGACGTAGTAATCTGCGATAAGCCTCGGGGAGTCGATAAACAGACTTTGATCCGAGGATCTCCGAATGGGGAAACCCAGCTGGACTCGATCCAGTTATTCCTGCCTGAATATATAGGGCAGGTAAAGGGAACGTGGGGAAGTGAAACATCTCAGTACCCACAGGAAGAGAAAACAAAAGTGATTCCGTTAGTAGTGGCGAGCGAAAGCGGAAGAGGCCAAACCGATCATGTGTGATAGCCGGCAGGCGTTGCATGATCGGGGTTGCGGGACTTTTCAGTTGGTCTGCCGACCAGCAACAGTAGAAAGCAATGTAGTCGAATGGTCTTGAAAGGCCAGTCATAGAGGGTGCCAACCCCGTAGACGAAACGTTGTGGACGCTGGAGAAGGATCCCAAGTAGTTCGGAACCCGTGAAATTCTGAGCGAATCTGTGAGGACCACCTCATAAGCCTAAATACTACCTAATGACCGATAGCGGACAAGTACCGTGAGGGAAAGGTGAAAAGTACCGCGGGAGCGGAGTGAAATAGTACCTGAAACCGTATGCTTACAAACCGTTGGAGCCAGCTTGTTCTGGTGACAGCGTGCCTTTTGAAGAATGAGCCTGAGAGTTAGCGATATGTGGCGAGGTTAACCCGTGTGGGGTAGCCGTAGCGAAAGCGAGTGTGAATAGCGCGAATGAGTCGCATGTCCTAGACCCGAAGCGAAGTGATCTACCCATGGCCAGGTTGAAGCGACGGTAAGACGTCGTGGAGGACCGAACCCACTTCAGTTGAAAATGGAGGGGATGAGCTGTGGGTAGGGGTGAAAGGCCAATCAAACTTCGTGATAGCTGGTTCTCTCCGAAATGCATTTAGGTGCAGCGTTGCGTGTTTCTTATTGGAGGTAGAGCTACTGGATTGCCGATGGGCCCTACAAGGTTACTGACGTAAGCCAAACTCCGAATGCCAATAAGTGAGAGCGCAGCAGTGAGACTGTGGGGGATAAGCTTCATAGTCGAGAGGGAAACAACCCAGACTACCAACTAAGGTCCCAAAGCGTGTGCTAAGTGGAAAAGGATGTGGAGTTGCACAGACAACCAGGAGGTTGGCTTAGAAGCAGCCACCCTTGAAAGAGTGCGTAATAGCTCACTGGTCAAGTGATTCCGCGCCGACAATGTAACGGGGCTCAAGCACACCACCGAAGTTGTAGCATTTGTACCATTGCCAGGCCGTAAGGTCCAGGCGTACAGATGGGTAGGAGAGCGTCGTGTGGCGAGCGAAGCGGCGGAGTAATCCAGCCGTGGATGCCACACGAGTGAGAATTCAGGCATGAGTAGCGAAAGGCGGGTGAGAAACCCGCCGTCCGAAAGACCAAGGGTTCCAGGGCCAGGTTAATCCGCCCTGGGTAAGTCGGGACCTAAGGCGAGGCCGACAGGCGTAGTCGATGGACAACGGGTTGACATTCCCGTACCGGCGAAGAACCGCCCAAACTAATCAAGTAATGCTAAGTCTTTGAAGCTGTAGTTGAAGCCTTCGGGCAGATTCTACGGTGAATAACACGACCCTATGCTTGTGCGGTTAACGTATTAACAGGTGTGACGCAGGAAGGTAGCCTCCGCGGGGCGATGGTTGTCCCCGTTTAAGGATGTAGGGCGAGTCATAGGCAAATCCGTGACTCACATAGCCTGAGATCTGATGATGAGACCGCAAGGTCGAAGTGGGTGATCCTATGCTGCCAAGAAAAGCATCGACGTGAGGTTCTAGCTGCCCGTACCCCAAACCGACTCAGGTGGTCAGGTAGAGAATACTAAGGATATCGAGAGAATCACGGTTAAGGAACTCGGCAAAATGCCCCCGTAACTTCGGGAGAAGGGGGGCCAGAGTCGTGTAGAAATTTACTTTCGAAGCGATGTATGGCCGCAGAGACCAGTTGGAAGCGACTGTTTACTAAAAACACAGGTCCGTGCGAAGTTGCAAAACGATGTATACGGACTGACGCCTGCCCGGTGCTGGAAGGTTAAGAGGAACGGTTAGCGTAAGCGAAGCTGAGAATTTAAGCCCCAGTAAACGGCGGTGGTAACTATAACCATCCTAAGGTAGCGAAATTCCTTGTCGGGTAAGTTCCGACCTGCACGAATGGCGTAACGACTTCCAAGCTGTCTCAACCGTGAACTCGGCGAAATTGCATTACGAGTAAAGATGCTCGTTACGCGCAGAAGGACGAAAAGACCCCGTGACCTTTACTATAGTTTGGTATTGGTGTTCGGCGTTAGTTGTGTAGGATAGGTGGGAGACTTTGAAGCTTGGACGCTAGTTCAGGTGGAGTCGTTGTTGAAATACCACTCTGCTAACTCTGGATATCTAACCACGAACCGTGATCCGGTTCTGGGACAGTGCCTGATGGGTAGTTTAACTGGGGCGGTTGCCTCCTAAAAAGTAACGGAGGCGCCCAAAGGTTCCCTCAACCTGGTTGGTAATCAGGTGTCGAGTGTAAGTGCACAAGGGAGCTTGACTGTGAGACTGACAAGTCGAGCAGGGACGAAAGTCGGGACTAGTGATCCGGCAGTGGCTTGTGGAAGCGCTGTCGCTCAACGGATAAAAGGTACCTCGGGGATAACAGGCTGATCTTGCCCAAGAGTCCATATCGACGGCATGGTTTGGCACCTCGATGTCGGCTCGTCGCATCCTGGGGCTGGAGTAGGTCCCAAGGGTTGGGCTGTTCGCCCATTAAAGCGGCACGCGAGCTGGGTTTAGAACGTCGTGAGACAGTTCGGTCTCTATCCTCTGCGCGCGCAGGAATTTTGAGAAGAGCTATCCCTAGTACGAGAGGACCGGGATGGACGAACCTCTGGTGTGTCAGTTGTTCCGCCAGGAGCACCGCTGATTAGCTACGTTCGGGAAAGATAACCGCTGAAAGCATCTAAGCGGGAAGCTTGCTTCAAGATGAGAATTCCATGGTGTATACCGAGAGACTCGCAGCTAGACTACTGCGTTGATAGGCTGGATGTGGAAGTGGGGACTAAAGACCCATGGAGCTGACCAGTACTAATAAGTCGATAACTTGATAACATTTTTTGCTTGCGTCCACTATGTGGTTCCCGAAGTATGGGAACCAAAACACACTTTCGTGTGTCGAAGAAACCTATTTCAATAGTGTTTCGGCGGCCATAGCGGAGGGGAAACGCCTGGTTACATTCCGAACCCAGAAGCTAAGACCTCCAGCGCCGATGGTACTGCAAGGGTGACCTTGTGGGAGAGTAGGACACCGCCGGACTTAATTTAAGAAAATGGCCACCTTTCGAGGTGGCCATTTTCGTTTAACATGCATATATCAATACTGAGGAGAGTCATATGAACGATCGCGAGTTCGGAAAGCGCCCTGAAAATGGTCGTCCGCGTCGTATTGACAACAATGGTGAGCGTAGCTCGGGCACTGGAAGCGGTCGTGGCGGCTATGACAAGCGCCAAGATGCACCTTCAGGTCGTGCTGAGCGGACAAGTGGTGGTGCCGAATCTCGTCCAGACTGGCAGAATCGCGTTGCACGCCCGTTCAACCCAGACAAGCCAAAGTCTCCTCCGATTCCTGATGAAATAACTGAAAAGGACCTCGAACTGGGGCTACGTGTTCAGTTGAAGACCCTCACACCAGAAAATGCTGAGAAAGTTGCACGTCACCTGGCTATGGTTGGCTTGCTAATCGAGCAGGACCCTGATCTCGCGCACCGTCATGCCTTGGCTGCGGCTGAGCGTGCCGGTCGAATTGCTATGGTCCGCGAGGTTGTTGGCGTTACCGCCTACACAGTTGGTGACTACGCGCTTGGTCTTCGTGAGCTTTTGACTCACCGAAGAATTTCAGGTTCTAATGACCAGCTTCCGATCATTGTCGATTGCGAACGCGGTCTCGGTAGGCCTGAGCGTGCTCTTGAGGTTGGCAGGTCCGTTGATCGGAACAGCCTTCCGGTTAGCGTGCGAGTTAACCTAGCAATCGCGCTCTCTGGTGCTCGCTTGGATCAGAATGAAAATGAACTAGCACTTGCTGAATTGCAGATTCCTGAGCTAAATCCGGCGAAGGTCTTTGACTACTCACCTCCGTTGTTCAGAGCTTATGCTGACACCCTTGAGATACTAGGTCGAAACGAAGAAGCTAAGCGCTGGTTTGATCTAGCAGACAGGGCCGAATTGGCCCTTGCCGGTAACCCTGGCCCTGAGGATGAGGTTTTTCAGGTGCTTGAGGAGATCGAGATTCCTGTATTGTCTGAGCGCAAGCCATGGGAACCATCAAACGACAGCGATCGCCCGCGAAACTTTGAGCCTAGAAACCCGCGTCGTGACGATGAACGTCAAACCCGCAGTTTCTCTCGTGATTCCGATCGTCAACCACGTAGCTTCGGGCCAGATTCGGGCAGGAAATCAGGTGGTTTCGGCTCCGGAAGTAATCGTGGTCAAGGGGATTCGCGAGGCAAGGGTGGTTTCGGTGGCGGGCGTCCTGGTGGTGCCCGTGGCCGCTAAGATTTGGGGTCAATACGACGTAGTTTTGTCGGACCTTGACGGTGTGGTTTTCGAGGGTACCCATGCGATTGCGGGGGCTCCGAGTTCTTTGCAGGCCATCGCTGATCTTGGAATTCCAGTCGGTTACGTAACTAACAACTCATCTCGACGACCTGAGGTGATCGCGGATCAGCTTGCAGGTTTTGGCATTTCTTGTTCACCCGATGACATCATCGGGTCAGGTAAAACTGCCGTCGAATTGTTGGAAACTCTCATTGCACCAAAATCAAAGGTTTTGGTTGTCGGAGGCGAGGGACTTCGAGCTCGTGTACTTGAGGGTGGTTTTGAATTGGTCGCTGACTCGGATGCACAGCCGGCTGCGGTGGTTCAAGGATTTGCGCCAGATGTCTCGTGGCGTCACCTTGCCGAAGCCGCTTTTGCAATTCAAAAGGGTGCAAAGTGGGTGGCTACCAACTCAGACTGGACGCTTCCTCAAGAAAAGGGATTGGCTCCTGGCAACGGAACTTTGGTCTCAGCGGTACATACTGTCGTGGGGCAGTTGCCATTGGTTGCCGGTAAGCCTGAGCCAGCGATTTACAACACTGCTGTGCGTCACTTCAATGCTCAGCGACCAATTTTCATCGGTGACCGTATTGATACTGACATTGTTGGTGCAAATCGTGCCGGCATTGACTCGGTATTGGTTCTAACGGGCGTAAGTACCCGGAAAGAGGTACTAGGAATCAACAAAGAGGGTCGCCCGACCTACATTGTCGGTTCCTTGACTGAGCTTTTGACTGACTACGATTCCCCTAAAAAGACCAAGCGCGGTTTTGCTTGCCGTGATGCAGAGGTTGAACTTTTGGGCAACAAGGTTTTGGTTACCCACGGTGATCCGAAGAGTTTGGGCGCCTTGCGCGCCGCTTGCTCAGTGATTTACTCTTCAGAGGTTCCTATCTATGGGCTGGATGTTGAGCCTGCGCTATACGAATAGGCTTAGGGTATGTCTGAAGATTTAGTTTCACAGGTTTCTGAGCAGGTTAGTCAAATAACAGATCTGCCGCTTGAAGAGCAGCCGGTCGGATTTTCTGCTTTGCGGGATCTCCTTGAGAACGAACTGAATTCTGCTTCGAAAACATCGGTCAACTAGTGCGAATTGACGTAACTCTTGTTGAGCGTGGCTTGGCTCGATCACGAAACCAGGCGGCAACGCTAGTTGAGTCAAACCGTGTCTTGATTAATGGAAAAGCGGCCAGGAAAGCCTCTCAGAGCGTTCTTGAAACTGACAAAATTTTGGTTCTAGAGGCAGTGGACTATGTCAGTAGAGCGGGTCACAAATTAGCTAATGCCTTGGATAAATTTGCTGATCTTGACCTAGTCGGCAAAACGGCGTTGGATGTTGGAGCATCGACCGGTGGTTTCACTGATGTCCTACTCCGCCGGGGCGCAGGCTTGGTTTATGCGATTGACGTTGGTCACGATCAAATGGTCCCAGAACTTGCAGAGAACCCTAGAGTCATCAGCATCGAGGGGTTCAATGCCCGTGAACTTTCAACTTCAGAGCTGGCTCTGCGTGCCGGTAAGGCAAAATCAGAAATTTCGATCGATGTCGTGGTCGGAGACCTATCGTTTATCTCTCTAACTCTGGTGCTTAGGCAAATTTCAGAGACAGCCCCAGCGGCTGACATTGTCTTGCTGATCAAACCTCAGTTTGAGGTAGGTAAGCAATCTCTCAGCGCACATGGCCTGGTCACCGACCACCGTCTGCGTGCCGGCGCCATTAAACAGGTCGTTGACGAGGCACACTCGCTCGGTTTAGGTATCCGAGGCTTAGAAAAGTCTGAGCTTCCAGGCACGCACGGGAATGTCGAATACCTGCTGTGGATTAGTTCAAAAGAGCCGGTAAATCGGTCAAAATGGACTGAAAGAATTGAAACCATCGCTAGGGAGAATAAATGACGGCACGTCGACATGTTCTAGTGGTGTCGCACACCCGCCGCGATGAGGCAATCTCCGCTGCTCGCGAGACTGTTCAGCAGCTGATCACCGCCGGCATTACCCCGGTAATGACCGAACAGGAATTTGTTGATTTCCAAAAGCACTCTCCAGAGTCTGGTCTTCTAGATCAAATTCTGAAGCTGGGAGTCGATGTTGACGCCAGCGAGTTAGAGCTCGCCATGGTACTTGGCGGCGATGGCACAATTCTGAAGGCCGCCGAAATTGTTCGCGAAGACGCTGTTCCATTGATGGGTATCAATCTTGGGCACGTTGGGTTTTTAGCCGAGAGTGAACGCGACGGGTTGTCAGAAGCCGTCGACCGCGTGGCAAAACGCGATTACCTAATCAAAGAACGCCTGACCCTGGATGTTCGAGTCTTTGTTGATGGTGTTGAGGTTTTTAGGACTTGGGCGCTAAACGAGGCGACCATTGAAAAGAGCGCTCGAGAGCGAATGCTTGAAGTTGTGGTTGAGGTTGAGCAGCATCCTCTTTCAAGTTTTGGGTGCGATGGCATAGTTATCGCCACCCCGACCGGTTCGACCGCGTACGCATTTTCGGCAGGCGGACCAATTGTTTGGCCATCGGTCGAGGCTCTGCTGGTGGTTCCGCTAAGCGCTCATGCGCTCTTTGCGCGACCGTTGGTAGTTAAGCCGGACGCCTTGGTGGCCGTGGAGGTTCTGCAACGCAGCTCTGGGCACGGAGTTCTTTGGTGCGATGGTCGTCGTACGTGGGAACTTCCGCCAGGCGCACGAGTTGAGGTTTTGAAATCTTCAAAGCCAGTAAGGTTGGCACGACTTCATCAAAGCAGTTTTACAGACCGATTGGTTAACAAGTTCTCGCTTCCTGTAGCAGGTTGGCGCGGCGTTGATGAAGTTTCGAGTTCTAAGAGCTAAATAGTGATTGAAGAAATCTACATTCGTGATCTTGGTGTCATTGAAGAAGCCCGCCTTGAGTTCGGTCCTGGGCTGACCGTCCTAACCGGAGAAACTGGCGCCGGCAAAACTATGGTCCTCACCGCTCTGGGATTACTACTGGGTGAAAGATCAGACTCTTCTAGCGTCCGAAGGGGAGAGCAACAGGCGATTGTTGAAGGAAGATGGCTCCTAAGTGACCCGGGAGCCGTTACTGAAAGATTGGCTGCCGCTGGAATCGATCTAGATTCTGACGAATTGATCCTCAACCGTTCGGTTTCGTCGGAGGGTAGAGGGCGAGCATCGGCTTCCGGCCGTGCCGCACCGGTGAGTTTGCTTAGCGAGCTGGGCGAACAGCTCGTTGTTGTGCACGGTCAATCAGATCAAATTCGACTCAAGTCTGCCGTCGCGCAGCGCGAAGCCCTCGACCAATATGCCGGCCCTGACCTTGCCAGTTTGGCTGAACTTTATACAGTCCATTACCGAAAGTGGAGATCTTTGGAGTCCGAACTCGTCGGTCTTGAGCAAAACTTGGCGGTACGCGAAACTGAGGTTAAGCAACTTACCGAGATGCTCGCCGATCTTGAGCAGGCGGCGCTTCAGCCCGGCGAAGAGACGATGCTGGCGGAAACCGCAAACCGCTTAACCTTTAGCGAAGAATTAAGGCTCGCTGCAGCAGAGGCTCACTCGGCGATATCTTCAGATGGACATGGCGACGACGTAGATGCCATTGGCTTGCTTGGCAAAGCTAGGAAAGCCCTTGAACAGGTAGCCCATCATGACCCTCAATTTTCAGAGTTCGCCGAGCAGCTGAAAAACCTGGGCTACCAACTCAATGACCTAGCTGCGGGGTTATCAGGATATCTCGCCGATTTAGAAGGTGATTCAGCGGGGAACCTCGAGGTGGTCCAATCCCGCCGAGCCTTGATTTCCAACCTTTGCCGAAAATACAGTTGCACTTTTGAAGAATTGCTTGAACTTGAGAAATCTGGCGTTACCCGTTTACTGGAATTGGAGGCCGGGTCTACCAGCGTTGAGGAGCTAGCCAAAGCCATTGCAGACGAATTAGGCAAGGTTGAAACTCTGGCAGCAGAAATAACTGACATTCGATCCGCTGCAGCCGAGCGCCTGGCCGAGCAAGTGACCCTTGAGTTGGAAACTTTGGCAATGCCAGGATCGTCGTTGGTGGTCCAGGTGCAACCGGCCGAGTATGGCCCTTACGGTAAGGATTCAGTTGCAATTCTTTTGAGTTCCTATGCCGGCGCCGATCCTCGGCCTCTCGGTAAAGGGGCCAGCGGCGGCGAGTTGTCAAGAATTATGTTGGCTATCGAAGTCGTTCTGGCTAAGACTGAATCGGCTCCAACGTTCATATTTGATGAGGTTGATGCTGGTGTCGGTGGAGCAGCCGCAATCGAGGTTGGGCGGCGGCTTTCGGCTTTGGCAAACCGCGCTCAGGTAATTGTGGTAACCCACCTTGCTCAGGTTGCAGCCTTCGCTGACACTCACCTCAAGGTCTCAAAGACCAGCACAGATAGCTACACGGCAAGTGACGTGGTTGCCTTGCAGGGTGAAAGTAGAGTTAGCGAACTTGCCAGGATGCTTTCGGGTTTGAGCGAGTCGGAGTCGGCGCGTCAACATGCCCAAGAGCTTGTCGAACTAGCCAAAAAATCTTAAATAACTCTGTTCAGGTAAGTCTGGGCGTGTTTTTTGAACTCGCAATTTGGTAGGCTGGTATTCCATGGTAGAAGCTATGGATTCCGGTATTACACGTCACATTTTCGTCACCGGAGGTGTTGCATCTTCACTCGGTAAAGGCCTAACCGCCTCGAGTCTAGGCAACCTGCTTCGTGCCCGCGGCCTTAAGGTCGTAATGCAAAAGCTGGACCCATACCTAAATGTTGATCCAGGTACCATGAACCCTTTTCAGCACGGTGAAGTTTTTGTCACCGATGACGGCGCTGAAACCGATCTAGACATCGGTCACTATGAGCGCTTCCTAGACATCAATCTTGGTCAATCTGCCAACGTAACCACCGGCCAAATCTACTCAACTGTGATTGCGCGAGAGCGCCGCGGCGAGTACCTCGGTGATACCGTTCAGGTAATTCCGCACATCACCGACGAGATTAAGCGCCGCATGCGCCTTCAGGCTCACGATGTACCAGCGCCGGATGTAATCATCACCGAAATCGGTGGAACCGTGGGCGACATCGAATCTCACCCATTTATCGAGGCTGCGCGACAGATTCGCCACGATGTCGGCCGCGACAATGTCTTTTACGTTCACGTTTCTTTGGTGCCGTACTTGGCAGCATCCGGAGAACTAAAGACCAAGCCGACTCAACACTCTGTTGCCACGCTCAGGTCTATCGGAATTCAGCCAGACGCAGTTGTTTGTCGTTCCGACCGCCCGCTACCGGCCTCGATCAAGAACAAAATTGCGCTGATGTGCGACATCGATGTTCAGGCAGTGGTTAACGCTGCCGATGCGTCGAGCATCTACGACGTGCCGACCGTCATCAACGACGAAGGACTGGACAGCTACATCATTGAGCGCCTTGGCCTACAGGGTAAAGCTGGAGATGTTGATTGGAGTCGCTGGCAGGGCGTTCTGGACGCAGTTCACCACCCGCAGCACGAAGTAAACATTGGTTTGGTGGGCAAGTACATTGATCTTCCTGATGCCTATCTATCAGTGACCGAGGCCCTGCGCGCCGGTGGTTTTGCCAACATGGCCAAGGTGAACATCAAGTGGATTGCTTCAGACTCATGCGAGACCGAAGAGGGTGCCAAGGCTGCGCTCTCAAGCCTTGACGCGATCTGTGTCCCTGGTGGATTTGGTGTTCGAGGTATTGAGGGCAAGTTAGGTGCTTTGAAGTTTGCTCGTGAAAACCAGATTCCGACCCTAGGTCTGTGTTTGGGGCTCCAGTGCATGGTTATCGAATATGCACGCAATGTGGTTGGGCTCGAAGGAGCATCATCTACAGAGTTTGATCCAGAAGCCAAGTATCCAGTTATCGCAACTATGGCTGAGCAGGTAGACATTCTTGCCTCAGGTGATCTTGGTGGCACAATGCGTTTGGGTCTTTACACCGCAAAGCTGAAGCCTGGCTCGATTGTCTCAGAGGTTTACGGCACCGATTCAGTTGAAGAACGTCACCGCCACCGCTACGAGGTAAACAATCACTACCGCCCTCAGATCTCTGAGGCTGGCCTAGTGTTCTCGGGCACTTCACCTGACGATAACCTCGTCGAGTTCGTAGAGTTGCCTCGCGAAGTTCACCCGTACTACGTTGCAACACAGGCACACCCAGAATTCCGATCACGTCCTACCAATGCTCACCCGCTATTCAAGGGTCTGGTGCTCGCAGCAATTGCCCGCAAGGAGTCAAACCAGCTCTTTGAGGTAAACGATGCCTAAAGATCAACCCGTCGAGTTTGGGGTAACCAAACGCGAGGTTGTTTTTTCTGGAAAAATCTGGGACGTTGTGCGTGAGACGTTTGACTACCAGGGCGAACCACTCGTTCGTGAGTTTGTAGCCCACACTGGGGCCGTGGCTATTTTGGCCTTGAATGAGAATCGTGAAGTACTCATGATTCGTCAGTATCGGCACCCAGTCAGGGCCTACCTTTGGGAAATTCCGGCGGGTCTTTTGGATGTTCCCGGCGAATCGAGTCTCGAGGCCGCCAAGCGGGAACTGTTGGAAGAGACTGGGTTCATCGCCTCCACCTGGCAAGAGTTAACGGCGTTCCACACAACTCCTGGCGGCAACGACGAAACCATCACTATTTTCTTGGCCGAGAATCTTCGTCTCCAAGGGCATGACCTCGATCTTGAAGGTGAAGAGCGAGACATGCAGCTGGAATGGGTTCCTTTACAACAGGCCTTGACGAGTGCTCTTGCTGCAGAAATCAAGAACCCGAGTGCAGTTGTTGGCATCCTTGCCCTCGCTCACAAGTTGGGCATCTCAGCTAGTGACTAAGTTGGCGCAACAAATCGATGCCTACCTAAGGCATATTTCGATTGAGCGGGGCCTAGCCAAGAATACGTTTTCAGCGTATTCAGCTGATTTGGCCCGGTATCGAGAATTTCTGTTGAATTTTGACGTAGGGACAGCAGAGCAGATAACTGAGCAGCAGGTGCAGGCGTTCGTTGAGCACCTTGGAAACAATTTGAGTCTTAGGCCAAGCTCAGTGGCCAGAGTTTTGTCGGGCGTGCGAGGGCTTCATCGATTTTGGCTCATTGAAGGCTTGGTGCCTAATGATGTTTCATTTCGTGTCAAACCGCCCAAACTTCCGAGAAACATGCCCAAGGCCATTTCAGTTACCCAGGTCGAACAGCTCTTAAGTGCTGCCGGACCAGATCCGCAGGAAACATTACCCGAGGCGACCAACCTAATTCGAATTCGCGACCGAGCCATCCTCGAACTTCTTTACGCGACTGGCGCTCGAGTGAGCGAGATCACCGGAGTTGATTTGGATGACCTGCTCGATCCGACCCTGATTCGCCTTTTTGGTAAGGGATCGAAGGAGAGAGTGGTTCCGGTCGGTCGTTTTGCCCAGTCAGCCCTTGAGCAGTATTTGGTTCGCACTCGCCCTTCACTGGTCGTGCAGGGGAGGGGGAGTCCAGCGCTATTTCTAAATCAGCGGGGTGGCCGCCTGTCTCGGCAAAGCGTTTGGCAAATAATCAGTGACGCCGCAACCGTGGCTGGGATCGAAGCCGAGGTTTCACCGCACACGCTCAGACATTCATTTGCCACACATTTGCTCGAAGGTGGTGCCGACGTCCGTGTGGTGCAAGAGCTGCTTGGCCATTCATCGGTTGCAACCACCCAGATTTACACACTGGTGACGGTTGACCGACTAAGAGAGATTTACGCCACTGCGCATCCGCGTGCCCGGAATTAGTCCTTCGAGACCGATAGGCTAGGGGGAGCAACAAAGAGCGGAATTTCGGGAGGAAATCATGGCTGCAGCGAAGAAGAAACCAACGGATACTCGGTTTTCGACACCTAAGCCCCTCGTTTCGCATGGCCCAGCGCGCATCATTGCGATGTGTAACCAAAAGGGCGGTGTTGGAAAGACCACAACATCAATTAACATGTCCGCTGCGCTCGCCGAGTATGGCCGCAAGGTCCTTTTGGTGGACTTTGACCCTCAGGGTGCTCTTTCAGCGGGACTTGGCGTGAACGCCCATGATGCAACCACAATTTACGACTTGATGCTTGACCGCACTATCGATGCAAAGAGCGCTATTCAGCACACCGAAGTTCCGAATCTGGATGTGATTCCGGCAAACATTGAGCTTTCGGCAGCTGAGATGAAGTTGGTCAACGAGATTGCCCGCGAGCAAATTCTGGCAAAGATTTTGAAGCAGGTGGCCGATGACTACGACGTCATCATTGTGGACTGCCAGCCTTCACTTGGTTTGCTCACGGTAAATGCCCTTACGGCAGCTCACGGTGTGATCATTCCATTGGCCACTGAGTTCTTCGCGCTTCGCGGTGTTGCAATTCTCGAAGACATCATCAGCAAGGTTAAAGAGGGGCTGAACCCTGCACTGCAGCTCGACGGAATCTTGGCGACTATGTTTGATCCGCGTACTCTGCACTCACGCGAGGTTCTTGAGCGCCTACACGATGCCTTCGGTGAAAAAGTTTTCCGCAGTGTGATCAATCGAACCGTAAAGTTTCCTGATGCCACGGTGGCTCAATCACCAATCACTGTATTTGCACCAGATTCAGAAGCGGCAAGTTCTTACCGCACTGTAGCTAGAGAGCTTGTTTCTCGTGGCTGTGCTCCATAGCGAGAACGCGACAGAAGTAGTCGAAAAAGGCTTTGCTGTATCCCTCGGAAATTTCGAGGGGCCTTTTGACCTGCTTCTCTCGCTAATTTCCAAGCATGAGATGGACATCACCGAAATTTCGTTGAGTCGGGTCACCGACGAATTCATCTCGTACCTTAAGGGGCTAGACGACTCTGAGGAACTCGATCAAGCTTCTGAATTTTTAGTAATTGCTGCTACCTTGCTGGACCTCAAGATTGCTGGCCTGCTACCTAAGGGTGAGGTTGTTGATGCCGAAGATGTGGCGCTACTCGAGGCGCGAGACCTCCTATTTGCCCGCTTGCTTCAATACCGTGCCTTTAAGGAAATCAGTAGCTGGTTCAGCACTGCTATGGGCTTGGAGTCCAGTCGAATTGCTCGAGACGTAAGAATTGAAGAGCGGTTCCGCAAGCAAAAACCAGAGTTAGTTTGGAGTCTGACTTTGGAGGAGTTTGCCAAACTGGCCCAAGAAACTTTGACCCCAAAAGAAATCCCAACGGTTGGGTTAACTCACCTTCACGCACCGCGAGTGAGTATTCGCGAGCAGGCCAGCGAGGTAATTGCAATGTTGCGTCAAGCCTCGACTCTCACCTTCCGCGAAATTATTGGTTCAGTCCGTGACCGGGCAGTGGTTGTGGCCAGGTTTTTGGCCGTCCTTGAGCTCTATCGTCTTGCAGCGATCAGTTTTGAACAGGATGCACCCCTGGGCGACTTGAAGCTTGCCTGGCGTGCAGAGAAATTTGATGATGAACAACTAGCGACCTTAGGAGCTGACTATGACTCTTAGTTCAGATGGACGTGCAGTGCCGGCTCAAGGCGATGACCTTAGAGGTGCCGTCGAAGCTATTTTGATGGTCACCGATGTTCCGCTGACAGTAGTTGCTCTCGCTACCGCGCTTGAATGCCCGGTTAACGTGGTTCGCGACCTCATTTCTTCACTGAAACTTGACTACGATGGCACCAACGGCTCAGCCCCGAGAGGTTTTGAGCTTCGCGAAGTTGGTGGTGGTTGGCGAATCTTCGTGCGCCATGAATATGACTGGGCAGTGAAAATGTTCATCGCCAACGAGAATCCGACCAAACTGAGCCAAGCCGCTTTGGAAACTCTCGCTGTCATTGCCTATAAGCAACCGATATCTCGAGGGCAAATAGCCTCCATCCGAGCGGTAAACGTAGATTCGGTAGTCCGAACCCTTTTGAGCCGTGGGCTAATTACAGAGTTGTACACCGACTCTGAATCAGGTGCGATTCACTACGGCACAACTGAGCTTTTGCTCGAAGTGCTGGGCATCAACTCTCTCGATGAGATGCCACTTATCAGTCCATACCTACCAGACGCGAATAGTGATTTTGATGACAAACTTTAATGACGAGCCTGAGGGCGTAAGACTACAAAAAGTAATGGCTGCTGCGGGCGTTGCGTCCCGTAGGGTCTGCGAAGATTTCATTACCCAGGGTCGAGTAAAGGTAAACGGCAAGGTTGTTACCGAGCTTGGAACCAGGATCAACCCTGAGGTGGACAAGGTCACCGTGGGTGGGACCCCGATTCAGTTGGACAACTCGCGTGTGTACCTGGCGCTGAACAAGCCGCGCGGAGTAGTTAGCACCATGGCAGACGAAAACGGTCGCCCCGACCTTACTCAGTTTGTGATTGGCTACGATCGGGTTTTCAATGTCGGACGTCTGGATTCAGAGACCACCGGTTTGATCATTATGACCAACGATGGCGACCTGGCACACAAACTAGCGCACCCCAAGTTCGGTGTGACCAAGACATACGTTGCCCGCGTTGAGGGAGTAGTTACTCCATCGATTATTCACAAGCTGTTGAGCGGTTTTGAACTCGAGGACGGCTTTATTAAGGCTGACAAAGCGCACATTGTTGATGTTCAGCCCGAAGAGAGCTTGGTTGAAATTGTCCTGCACTCAGGGCGAAACCGAATTGTTCGACGAATGTTTGACTTTGTCGGGCATCCGGTAGTCGGCCTCGTTCGCCGCCAATTTGGCCCAATTCAGCTTGGCCCGCTCAAAGAGGGTCGTGTCCGCGAACTCAGTAAAATAGAGGTTGGCGCTCTACTAAAGGCCGCCGAGGGTAAGCAGGAGCGTGCACCAAGGCCGCCGAAAGGTCAAAAGGCAGCTCCAAGGCAGAAGAGGCGGTAATTATGGCGATTAGGGCTATCCGTGGCGCAGTTCAAATTGATTCCGATGAGCGTGAGCACCTTCTGAAATCCACTGCTGAACTTTTGACCAAGACGCTTCATGCCAATGACATCGATAATGGTCAGCTGGTCTCGATTTTGTTCACAGCAACGCCAGACATTACGAGTGAGTTTCCGGCTGTTGCGGCTCGGTCAATCGGCTTGACCGATGTCCCACTGATGTGTTTTGTCGAGATGGATGTAAAGCACGCGCTGCCTCGAACTATTCGCATCATGATTACAGCCGACCTAAACAAGAGTCGCGCCGAGATTCAGCACATTTACCTTCGCGGTGCCACTGCACTTCGATCGGACATCGCTCAGTGAACCACCTAACCGGCACGGTCCGGATAGTTGGTGCTGGTTTGCTAGGAACCAGCATCGGTTTGGCATTGACGAAGCAGGGGTTCGACGTCGTAATTTCTTCGCAATCCCCAAAGAGTGTCGATTTGGCTGTCGGCTACGGTGCGGGGCGAGTAGCAACAGAAACTGATTTGCCAGAGCTTATTGTGGTGTGCGTGCCTCCAGCTATGACTGCAAAAATCGTCGCGGATGAGTTGGTGCGCTACCCAAACGCGGTGGTCACTGATGTTGCCAGCGTAAAGGGTTCAGTTTTGCACGAACTTCAGGCCTCGGGCACTCCGCTCGAGCGCTATGTTGGTTCGCACCCGATGGCCGGCCGCGAGCGTGGAGGAGCGATTTCTGGACGTGCTGATTTGTTTGTTGGTCGCCCTTGGGTCATCGCCTCGCACGCTGGTGCAGATGACCGTGGCGTCGATTTAGTTGCCGATCTTGCATCGCACCTCGGATCCGCTGTGGTGCGCGTCGGCACCAAAGAACATGATCGGGCAGTAGCACTGGTCTCGCACGTGCCCCAGTTGGTGTCCAGCTTGTTGGCTGCCCGATTGGCAACGGCCGCGACTGAAGACATAGCTTTGGCAGGTCAAGGGCTACGCGACACAACTCGCATCGCGGCCAGCGACCCTGAGCTTTGGCTTCAGATTCTCGAGGCAAACGCCGATGAGGTGCTGCCGCTCTTGAAGGGATTTGCCGCTGACCTTTCCTCACTTATTTCAGGTTTCGAAGTTCGAGAGCCGCAGGCGCAAATCCGTGCAGTGATGGAAGCCGGCAACATCGGTGTGGGGCGCATCCCAGGCAAGCACGGTGGTAAACACACGAACTACGCTCAGGTAATCGTTATGGTCGATGACCGTCCGGGAGAACTTGCTCGTCTGCTAACCGAAGTCGGTGAGATCGGAATCAACCTCGAGGAATTGCAACTCGAGCATTCGCCGAGTGCCCAAATTGGTCTAGCTGAGCTCTACGTTGCCCAAACTGAGGCAGAAAGATTGACCGCTGACCTCGTTGCGCGCGGCTGGAGAATTGCCTAGTGGACAAGTTTGTAGTTGCAGTTGATGGACCAGCTGGATCGGGAAAATCGAGTGTCAGCAAGCAGGTCGCTAGGCAACTTGGTTACGGGTACTTGGATACCGGTGCTGCCTACCGCGCTTTAGCCTGGGCTGTGTTGAATTTGCCAAATTTCAAGGGGCTTGACCTGGCCAATGCAGATTTGGGTCGCGAGTTTGATTACTCAATTTCACTGGATCCAGATCTTTATTCGGTGTCCGTGGCCGGCCACGATGTTACCGCTGCCATTCGTGACAGTCAGGTTGCCGAATACGTATCGCAGGTAGCTAAGTTGCCAAACGTCAGAGCGTTCATGAAATTACTCACGCAGCGGCTCGTTCTCAGCGCCAGTCAGCCCGGCGTAGTCGTTGAGGGCAGAGACATCACAACGGTGGTTTTGCCTGAAGCGCAATTAAGAATTCTCATGACAGCCAGTGAAGCCGTTAGACTTAACCGACGTGCTGCTGAACTTTCCGAAGTTTCGGCGGCC
Source organism: Rhodoluna limnophila (assembly GCF_005845365.1). Classification (GTDB taxonomy): domain Bacteria; phylum Actinomycetota; class Actinomycetes; order Actinomycetales; family Microbacteriaceae; genus Rhodoluna; species Rhodoluna limnophila. Next base: position 493,875 of record NZ_CP040509.1, read on the forward strand.
AGCCTAAAGCGTCAAGTATCAGAACGTGACGCCAGCGACTCCAGTGTCGTTGACTTTATGACTCCGGCACCCGGAGTCCAATTAGTGGATTCAACTGATCTCAACTTCAACCAGACGGTCTCAGCCGTTCTGGCATTGGTAGACCAGAGGAAGCCTAAGGAAACCAATGAGTGAACAAGAATTTAATGCCGAACCGGTGAATCCCGAGTTCGTAGAGCGGCTCAAAAACATGAGCACCGTTGAAGAAGAGACTCGCGTTCGTGCTTTGCGCACCGGGCTTGACGAGTACGACCTTGATGATGAAGACCTCGACGTTATCGACTCAGATGATGACTTTGAAGATGGGCCGCGCTACCTGCCAGCCCTGCCGGTGCTCGCAATCGTGGGGCGTCCAAACGTCGGTAAATCTGCTTTGGTGAACCGAATCCTCGGTCGACGCGAAGCCGTTGTCGAAGACAAGCCTGGTGTTACCCGTGACCGCGTTTCGTACAAGGCTGAGTGGAACGAACGTAAATTTACCCTTGTTGACACTGGTGGTTGGGAGCCGGATGCCAAGGGTATCGATCGCTCGGTAGCTCTGCAGGCAGAAATCGCAGTTGAGCTTGCCGACGCTGTCTTGTTTGTTGTCGATGCCATGGTTGGTGCAACCAGCACCGATGAGCGCGTTGTGAAAATGTTGCGCGCTTCGGGCAAGCCGGTAATTTTGGTCGGAAACAAAATCGATGATGTACGTCAAGAGCCAGAGGCTGCAGGTCTTTGGGGTCTTGGGCTAGGGGAGCCTTATCCGGTTTCGGCCCTGCACGGTCGTGGTGTTGCAGACATGCTGGATGCTGCTATGGCGGTTCTTCCTAAGGTTTCTGGCGTTGCCAAAGAAGAGTTCGGCGGACCACGTCGAGTCGCTCTCATCGGACGCCCAAATGTTGGTAAGTCATCCTTGCTCAACAAAGCTGTTGGCTCTGAGCGAGCAGTAGTCAACGATCTGGCTGGAACTACCCGTGACCCAATCGATGAGCAGGTAGAACTTGGTGGAAAGGTTTGGCGTTTCGTAGACACAGCCGGAATCCGTCGTCGTGTTCACCTAACCCAGGGTGCCGACTTCTACGCGTCGTTGCGCACCGCTGCCGCACTAGAGCGTGCCGAAGTTGCCGTGGTTCTTTTTGACGTAACTCAGCCAATCAGCGAAGCAGACATTCGAATCGTCGACATGGCTCTGCAGAGTGGACGCGCACTGGTTCTTGCCTTCAATAAGTGGGACGAACTAGACGACGAGCGCCGCCGCTACCTAGAGCGTGAAATCGAGCAGGATTTGGCGCACGTTGACTGGGCCCCGCGCGTGAATATTTCAGCCAAAACCGGTCGTCACCTCGAAAAGCTTGTACCAGCCCTAGAGGTTGCGCTGGACTCATGGGACCAGCGAATCGCTACCGGAAAGCTCAACGCTTTTGTCCAAGAGTTGGCTATGGAAACTCCGCACCCGGTCCGTGGTGGCAAGCAACCAAGAATTCTCTTTGCGACTCAGGCCAGCAGCCGCCCGCCAAAGTTTGTGCTCTTTACCACCGGATTCTTGGATCCGGGTTACCGCCGCTTTATCCAGCGTCGACTCCGCGAGACTTACGGCTTCGAAGGTACGCCTATCGAAGTGGGTATGCGAGTGCGCGAGAAGCGCAAGCGCTCGTAGGAATAAAATCTGAATATGTCGGACCAGCCAGCACTTAGCCTTAGGCAGCAGTTTCTAACCCTGCCTAACCTGCTGAGTATGCTCCGGTTAGCGCTGGTTCCGGTGTTCCTTACGCTGCTTATCAACAGTCATTTTTATTCAGCGATTTTGGTATTGGCATTAGCCAGCCTCACTGATTACCTTGATGGCTTTTTTGCACGTAGATGGAATCAGGTCACCCGCCTAGGTCAGCTTTTAGATCCGGCTGCCGACCGACTCTACATATTTTCTACCCTGGTCGGGCTGGCTATCGCCGGCATCATTCCTTACTGGTTGATGTGGGTCATTATTGCCAGAGATGTGGTGCTGGCCGTTGCCTACGTGGTCTTGGCCAATCACGGATACGGCCCTCTGCCAGTACATTTCCTCGGAAAAGTAGCCACATTCTCTCTTCTCTATGCCTTTCCGTTGTTGCTTATGGCTGAGATTTGGCCCTTGATTGCCTGGCTGCTGCCGCTAGCCTGGGCCTTTGCCCTATGGGGCGTTGGGCTTTACTGGTGGGCTGGTTTTGTTTACCTGCGTCAGGTCAGATCAATCGTGAAAAATGACCCGATTGAAGTCAAGTAGGCTAATCACCGAAGGAGTATGGGGATCATGAATTTTGCAGAGTTGGGCTTTGGGGGCTCTTCAGATGAAGTTGGGTCAACCCTGCGTTTTAACGAAGACCTTTTGGCTCAGATGGGGCCCTCTTTATCAAACGACGAAGAAGCTGCCATCGGTGCATTGCCTTCTGGATCAGCGCTTCTTATCGTCAAGCGCGGCCCGAACGAGGGTTCTCGCTTTTTGCTAGATCAGAACGTCACGACCATTGGTCGCCACCCAAATGCTGACATTTTCCTTGACGACGTCACTGTTTCGCGACGCCATGCTGAATTCCACCGCGATGGGGCAGTGTTTGAGGTTAAGGACCTCGGCTCATTGAATGGAACTTACTTCGATGGTCAGCGCATTGATGCGGCCAGACTAGTCGACGGGTGCGAAGTTCAAATCGGCAAGTTCCGGTTGACCTTCTACGCTTCACGAGCAGATCTTGGTCAGGTGAACTAGTGGCTGAGGTAGCTCCGGCAAGCATTTTTTCTGCGCGGCAGGTAAAACTTTTCAACATTGGTCAGGTGCTGGCTGTTCTCAATCCAGACTTTCCTGATCTGACCCCTTCAAAACTCAGATTCCTAGAGGAACAGGGTTTGATTTCGCCTCAACGAACTAATTCGGGCTACCGCAAGTTCACCGAACTAGACATTGAGCGGATTCAGATTGTTCTCGAACTGCAGCGTGATCAGTACCTGCCTCTGAGGGTAATTCGCACCTATCTAGCTGACTTGGATGCAGGTAAGCAGCCAACCCTGCCTGGTAGCGGTGCCGCACCGCAATTGGCATCTTCGCGCAATCGAAAATTTACTCGTATCGAGGTCATCACCGAAACCGGAATTACCGACGGTTTGATCGCTGAGGCGCAGGATGTTTCGCTGATTGGTCAAGAGCCCTTTGAAGCCACCGACCTAGAGATTGCCAAGTCAATCGTGCACCTGCAACGATTTGGAATTTCACCAAGGCACCTGCGCGGACTCAAAGCCTCTGCTGACCGAGAAATCGGAATCATTGAGGGCGTTGTGGCGCCGGTCCTTAGTAAAAAAGACACCGGTAGCCGGTCTCGCGCGGCTCACTATGCGGCAGAAATCGAGAGTCAATTTTCGGCTATCCGCTCCGAGCTAATCCGCGCCGTCGTAGACAAGATTGACGGCTAAAAAACCGCCTCTAGACCGCGACACGCCGAGGGTTTAAATTAACAGAGCATAGGGCCTATCAAGGGCAACAATTAAACCTGTACTTGAACGTTAACTAGAGAGGAGCAGAAATGTCTGAGCACGAATCTGAAACCCAGATCGACTACTCACAAAACATGCTCTTCACCGACGGTTTGCCTTCAAGTGACCCAAAAGTTGGCTACCGCGGCACCTCTGCTGCTGCAGCTTGCGGAATTAGCTACCGCCAGCTTGATTACTGGGACCGCACAGGATTGGTTCAACCAAGTGTTCGCGGTGCGGCAGGTTCTGGTTCACAGCGTCTATACGCCTTCCGCGACATTTTGGTTTTGAAGCTGGTCAAGCGCCTGCTTGACACTGGAGTTTCGTTGCAGCAGATTCGCGTTGCTGTAGATCAGCTGCACGCTGCTGGTATCCGTGACCTGGCTGAAATCACATTGATGTCTGACGGTTCGAGGGTTTACCTTTGCACCACCCAAGACGAAGTGATGGACCTATTGGGCCGAGGCCAAGGTGTATTTGGTATTGCCGTTGGTCGAGTGCTCCGCGAGGTTGAAGCCAGCCTCAGCAGCATAAAAGAAAATCACATCGATGACCTGGATGAACTTTCAGCTCGTCGTCAAAGCAAAAAAGCTGTCTAGCTTTCCTCTCGGCGACTAACCGATTCGGCGGTGTCGCTCAAAAGCGCCTCAACATCCTCGGTTAGCTCAGCCTGATGCTTCTGTCCGCGCATGATTTTACGAAATTTGGTAAATTTAGATGCTTTTGCCCGAGTTCGTTTGATGTCCCGCTCCGCAAATGAGCTCTCGATGAAATCTAGGATGGACTCAAATTCGATAGCTATGTTCCTTGCGCCCTCACCCGGCCAAGTGTGAATTGGCCTTGCGGCGCCCTGGGCCTGCTGGATGGTCGATTTCTCTTCCAGTTGGACTTCTAGAACCGCGTTCCCAAGCATGTTTTTGAGCTCCTGGATGCGGAAGTCATGCTCACGCGAGAGTGGTCGCAGTCGATTGATTAGCACCCCGACCGAGTGGAGCCTCGGGGAAATATCTCTGCGAAGTTCCTCGATGGCTCGCAGCGCGCGCTCGGCTGCCACCACTGAAAAAATTGAAGGCTCCGAAACCACCAGCACGCGGTCGCTAGCAACCCAGGCAGTTCGGGTGAGGCCATTCATCGATGGAGGGGTATCGATCAGTACCAAATCGTAGTCATTCTCTACCCTGGAAAGCGCTTCCTCGAGCTTCCAGACTTCTCGAACAGTTGGGCTAGGAACGTCAAAAACCAAGGCTCGGGGGCTGCCAATCATTACATCTATGTGACCAGACTGAACTTTGCCCCAACTACTCGGTACGATTGACTCAAGCACGACGTTGTGCCGGGGATTCTTCAGTACATCAGCAACGGTGGCTTTTGAAGCTCCAATGGCGCCTAACCCAGTCGATGCATCGCACTGCGGGTCAAGGTCTACTACTAAAGTCCTTAGCCCTCGAGCAAAAGCAGCTGAAGCCAGACCAAGAGTAATGGTGGTCTTGCCGACGCCTCCCTTTAGGGAGCTGACGCTAAGTACATGCACAGAAATAGGCTACCTTTTTATTTAGAGCGCCATGCACCCATGTTCGCCAATACGACGCTTGAGGAACTAATGTTCAAGAAGATTCTGGTCGCCAACCGAGGCGAAATTGCCGTTCGCGCTTTTCGCGCCGCTTATGAGCTAGGCGCTAAGACTGTTGCCGTATTTCCTTATGAGGACCGCAACTCAACTCACCGTCTAAAAGCAGACGAGGCTTACCAGATTGGTTCAGTCGGTCACCCGGTCCGGGCTTACCTAGACGTTGCTGAAATCATCCGGGTTGCAGTCGAGTCAGGCGCTGACGCAATTTACCCTGGTTACGGCTTCTTGTCTGAGAACCCTGAATTAGCCGAGGCTGCAAAAGCCCACGGAATCACCTTTATTGGTCCGTCTTCTGATGTTCTTGAAATGGCCGGCAACAAGGTAATTGCTAAAGAGGCGGCAATTCGCGCTGGCGTCCCGGTTCTAAAGTCTTCACCCTCTTCAGCAAACGTTGATGAGTTGCTTGGCTTGGCCGGGGACATTGGTTTTCCGATCTTCGTTAAGGCCGTTGCCGGCGGTGGCGGTCGAGGCATGCGCCGCGTTGCTGAAGAAAAGGACTTGCGTGCAGCTCTGGTAGAGGCGTCACGTGAGGCCGAGAGCGCATTCGGCGATGCTCGAGTGTTCCTAGAGCAGGCTGTTCTTCGCCCACGACACATCGAAGTTCAGATTCTTGCCGACACCCAGGGCAACGTTGTCCACCTATTTGAACGCGATTGCTCGATTCAGCGCCGTAACCAGAAGGTTGTGGAGATTGCTCCAGCGCCGCTCATCGATGACGAACTGCGTAAAACCCTTTACCGCGATGCTGTGGCATTTGCGAGCCAAATCGGTTACCAGAACGCCGGTACCGTCGAGTTCTTGATTGACACAGTAGGTGCCAATGCAGGCAAGCACGTGTTTATCGAGATGAACCCACGTATTCAGGTTGAGCACACGGTCACCGAAGAGATCACCGATGTCGACCTAGTTCAGAGCCAGATGCGCATTGCATCAGGGGAGTCCCTAGGTGACTTGGGGCTGACCCAAGACAAAATCCAGATGCATGGATTTGCTGTTCAGTGCCGAATCACTACCGAAGACCCATCACAGAACTTCCGTCCAGACACCGGAAAGATCACTACATACCGCTCGCCGGGTGGTGCGGGTATTCGCTTGGACGGCGGAACGGTTTCAACCGGCGCCGAGGTAAGCCCATACTTCGACTCGATGCTGGTGAAGCTAATTGCAACTGGTCGCGACTTCAAGTCGGCTGTTACCCGCGCAAAGCGTGCGCTCGCCGAATTCCGTATTCGCGGCGTCTCGACCAACATTGCATTCATGCAGGCTGTGCTTGCCGACCCAATTTTTGAAACCGGTGATTTGAGTACCTCATTCATCGATGAGCACCCAGAGCTATTTACGGCCAAGGCATCTCAGGACCGCGGAACCAAGATTTTGTCTTGGCTAGCCGATGTAACGGTCAACCAGCCAAACGGTCCTCGAGCCGGTCACGTAAGCCCAGCCCTAAAGTTGCCAAAGGTAGACCTTTCGGTGCCGGCACCGGCTGGTTCACGTCAGCGGTTGCTAGAGCTTGGACCAGAGGGCTTTGCCAAGGCTCTGCGCGAGCAGACCACAGTAGCTATTACTGACACCACCTTCCGTGATGCACACCAGTCGCTTTTGGCAACCCGTGTGCGCGGACGCGACTTAGTGCAGGTTGCACCTTATGTTGCGCGCCTAACTCCCCAGCTGCTCTCGGTTGAGGCCTGGGGTGGCGCAACCTATGACGTTGCCCTGAGATTCTTGGGCGAAGACCCATGGGAGCGTCTAGCTGCCCTGCGAGCAGCGATGCCTAACCTTTGCATCCAGATGTTGCTTCGCGGCCGCAACACCGTGGGCTACACCCCTTACCCAACCGAGGTTACCGAGGCGTTTGTGGCCGAAGCAGCCGCAACCGGCGTTGACATCTTCAGAATCTTTGACGCCTTGAACGACGTTGACCAGATGAAGCCAGCGATTGATGCAGTGCTCAAAACCAAGACTGCTGTTGCTGAAGTTGTGCTGTGCTACACAGCCGACCTGCTGGACCCAGATGAGAAGCTCTACACACTTGACTACTACTTGAACCTGGCCGAGCAGATTGTCGCTGCAGGTGCCCACATCATTGCGATCAAGGATATGGCAGGCCTGTTGCGGCCAGCTGCCGCTGAGAAGCTCGTCAGCGCCCTTCGCGAACGTTTTGACCTTCCGGTTCACCTACACACCCACGACACCGCTGGCGGTCAGCTAGCCACCCTTATGGCGGCTATCAACGCCGGTGCAGACGCGGTTGACGTTGCCTCAGCGCCAATGGCCGGCACGACCAGCCAGCCATCTGCTTCAGCGCTGGTTGCAGCGCTTGCTCACACCAGCAAGGACAGCGGAATTCCACTTGCTGCCGTTGCTGAACTAGAGCCTTACTGGGAAGCAGTGCGCAAGGTTTACGCCCCGTTCGAATCTGGTCTTCCTGGCCCGACCGGACGCGTTTATCACCACGAAATTCCGGGCGGACAGCTGTCGAACCTTCGCCAGCAGGCAATTGCACTTGGACTGGGGGACCAGTTCGAGAAGGTTGAGAACATGTACGCGGCCGCAAATGAGATTTTGGGTCGCCCAACCAAGGTGACTCCATCTTCAAAGGTGGTTGGCGACTTGGCACTCCACCTGGTTGCCGTAAATGCAGATCCAGCTGATTTTGCTGAAAACCCTCAGAACTACGATGTTCCTGACTCGGTTGTCGGTTTCATGGCCGGAGAACTCGGTGACCTGCCGGGTGGTTGGCCGGAGCCTTTCCGCACCAAGGTCTTGCAGGGTAAGAACATCAAGTTCGGGGTTACTCCCGTCAACGAGACTGATTTGGCTGCGCTTCAGGGTGCCGATTCTGCGCTTCGCCGTTCTACCCTGAACAGACTATTGTTCCCAGCTCCGACCGCAGAGTTCTTGAAGTCACAGGAAACCTTCGGCAACCTCGACCAGATTGACACTGTCGACTACCTGTACGGTCTTGAAGCCGGTGCAGAACACGTTGTTCAGATCAGTCGCGGTGTTCAAATTTATGTTGGCCTAGAGGCAATCGGTACCCCTGACGCAAAGGGTTTCCGCACTGTCATGGCTACTTTGAACGGCCAGCTGCGCCCAATCAACATCCGCGATCGAAAGGTCGCGGTTGACACTGTTCAAGCTGAGAAGGCTGACGCAGGAAACTTGGGTCACGTCGCGGCTCCATTTGCGGGTGTGGTTACTTTGGCAACCGTTGAGGGAACCCACGTTGAAGTTGGTCAGCCTGTGGCAACCATCGAGGCGATGAAGATGGAAGCGACCATTACCGCGAGCGTTGCCGGTGTAGTCAAGCGTTTGGCTGTATCGAAGACCCAATCGGTTGATGCAGGCGACTTGATTCTGGTTGTTGAGCCAGAGTAACCCTCACTCAATTTCGTTCTAGTCGTTAGACTGTCTAAGCGCTTAGGTTCGTTTGCGCTGACCAAAACATAGGAGTTCACAGTGTCAATTTGGGAGAAAAAACCTGAAGACGGTCAGAGTGACTTTCTAGCACCTCGTCCGGCAGCTGAAGAGACGCCAGTGCGCTCTCACTCACTTGCTGAAGTAGCCGTTGACGCTGGATCCATTGATGTGTCACCGGGAACCTCATCGATTGAGATTGTTGCCGAAGAGCCGCGATTTACCCGCGAGGTTGAAGTTGCCGACCCTAACGCGACCCGACGTTCAAACTACTCCCGCCGCGACAGCCTACGCGGAGAAGTTTTTGACCAGCCAGAACCTGCCGCAATGCTCACCGCGGATCGTCTGCTTGATGGCAGTGCACGTAACCGTCCAGCGCCAGAAGCCGGATTCCGTCGCTTCCTCTACTTCTTGAGCCTAAAAACCATCAATCTTGGCGACTCACTCGCTGTGCGTGAGCGAAAGGCAGTTGATGCTCGAATTGGTGCGCCACTAGAGGGCGGTGCCCGATTTGTTCCAGTGCTTACTCGCAAGGGCGGCGTTGGAAAGACCACCGTAAGTACGCTCCTCGGTATGGCGCTAGCTCTAGCCCGCGAAGACCGCATTATTGCCATCGATGCAAACCCTGACCGCGGAACCCTTGCGGAGCGCGTCAGTAAGTCGACCCGCTTTACTGTTCGTGACGTAGTGAACCGTGCGGCAGCGGTCGATGGCTTCACTGACTTCTCAACCATGGTCTCGCGAGATGTTACCCGCCTAGACGTTTTGGCGTCTGACTCAGACCCAATGCTTTCAGAAGCTTTCGACGAGGGTGACTACAACGTGGTTGCCGATATGGCCGCCCGCTACTACTCAATCGTGCTAACTGACTGTGGTACCGGTATCGTTCACTCAGTCATGCGCCCGACTCTGCAGCGCGCTAATGGTTTGGTCATTGTCTCTGGTGGATCTGTTGACGAGGCTCGTTTGGCGTCGGAGACCCTAACCTGGCTGGAAGCCAACGGTTACGGCGATTTGGTTCGTAATGCCATCGTTGCTCTGAACACGGCTACCCAGGCCACTCAGCTGGTAAAGCTTGACGAAATTGAACAGCACTTCAAAACCCGCGTGCGCGCAGTGGTTCGCATTCCTTACGACCCTGCGCTAGCCGCCGGTTCTGTAATCAAGTTTGCCGACCTAAAGAAGGGCACTCGCGAGGCAGCACGTGAGCTAGCTGCACTCCTGGTGGACTCACTAAACAACCCAAACTAATCGATGGCAGTGCGTGAAATACGCCTATTTGGCGACCCCGTTTTAAAAACGGTATCTGATCCGATTGCGAGTTTTGATGCAAAAACTCGTGCACTAATTGAGGATTTGCTCGACACCACCAAATTGCCTGGCCGAGCGGGTGTGGCCGCGCCTCAAATCGGTGTGAATCTGCGGGCCTTTAGTTACAACATCCACGGAGATGTCGGCTACCTAATCAATCCGGTCCTGACCGAACTCAGCGGCGAGAAGGTTTTGCTGGACGAGGGGTGTCTATCGGTGCCTGGGCTTTGGCACAAAACTCCGCGATGGCAGTTTGCTCGGGCTGAGGGTCTCGATCTTGATGGTAACCCGATAGAGGTTAGCGGTTCCGGGCTTATGGCTCAGGCGCTTCAGCACGAGTGCGATCACCTCGACGGCTTGGTTTATCTTGACCGACTTGAGTCAGACGAACGCAAAAATGCGATGCGCAATCTGCGCGCCACCGACTGGTTTATGAAGTAACTAAACCGCTTGGTTTTCTTGAGTCGCCGGCCCAGAATCGTAAATCTCTGACAGAGCCGGTGCAAAGTCACAAAGCACAGTCTCACGCTTGATCTTTAGCGATGGGGTTAGGTGCCCGCTGTCTTCGCTTAGCTCTTGGGTTAGTACTACAAATTTGCGGATCGACTCAGCCTTAGAAACCGACTTGTTTACGCGGTCTACTGCAGTCTGAATTTCAGCGATAACCGCTGGCTCCTTAGCCGCCTCGGCAAGGCTTAGGTCTTTGTTTAGGCCGTGATTAGCCAGCCACATCGGAAGCATTTCAGGGTCAAGTGAAATCAGGGCCGCCACGAAAGGCTTCTGATCTCCGACCACAATTGCCTGTCCGATTAGTGGATTGGCGCGCAGCGGGTCTTCGAGCGGCGCTGGTGCAACGTTTTTTCCACCGGCGGTGACGATCAATTCTTTCTTTCGGCCGGTAATGCTCAAGAAGCCGTCTTCATCCAGTTCACCGATGTCGCCGGTCTTGAACCATTCGCCCTCCATGGTGGCTGCAGTGGCTGCAGGGTTTCGCCAGTAACCACGCATGATGTTGATTCCGCGAAGCCAGATCTCGCCGTCCTCGGCAATCTTGATGCCGGTGCCCGGCAACATACGACCAACCTTGCCGATTTTCAGCGAGTTTGGGCGACCAATCATGGCCGGTGCGGTGGTCTCAGTGAGTCCGTAGCCCTCGAGCACAATGAGTCCAATTGCGCGATAGAAGTGGCCAAGGCGCGCACCCAGTGGGGCACCACCCGAAACCGCGTAGTCAACGCGGCCACCCATAGCAGCGCGAAGTTTTTTGTAAACCAAAACATCGAAAAGCTTGTGTTGAATCTTCAGGCCAAGGCCTGGGCCCTTTGGTGTGTCCAGCGCCTTTGAGTAGGCAATCGCGGTGTACGCCGCCTTGCGGAAAATGTTGCCCTTGCCGGCTGCCTCAGCTTTCTGCTCGGCTGAGTTGTAAACCTTTTCAAACACGCGAGGAACTGCCAAAAGGAAGTGAGGTTTGAAACTAGCCATCGCCGGGCCGACATTCTTGGAATCAGGTTGGTGGCCAACCTTAACGCCTCCGTGAACGGCCAGCACTGAGATGAATCGGGCGAATACGTGTGCCAGAGGAATGAAGAGCAATGTGCTGTTTCCCTCTTTGACAACCATCGGAAGTTCGAGAGTCGCGTTTTTGCTCAGTTCGACGAAGCCGCGGTGAGTTAGCTCACAACCCTTTGGTTTGCCGGTGGTACCCGAGGTGTAGATTATGGTCGCGAGATCTGACAGTTTTGGAATCCGGCGGCGAGCTTGCACTTCGTCATCGGTGACGGATCTGCCTTCTCTAACCAGTAGTTCAATGTCTCCGTTGTCGATGGTCCAAACTTGGCGGCACAGGGGAGCACTTGCCATAATTTCTTGGAATCGGGCCTTGTGCTCGTCGTTCTCGACGAAAAGCGCCACGCAGTCGGAGTCTGACAAAATCCATTCGATTTGGCTTGGTGCTGAAGATTCGTAGACCGGAACCGATACTGCGCCGATATACCAAATCGCAAAATCCAGAACGGTCCACTCGTAGCGGGTGCGGCTCATGATGCCAACAGCTTGCCCAGGCTGGATTCCAGCTGCGATAAGGCCCTTGGCGACGGAGATAACCTGCTCTTCAAAAGCCTTAGCAGAAACGTCTTCCCATTGGCCGGGTGATGACTCGATGGCAAAGAGTGGAAGATTTGGGGTCTTTTGTGCTCGATTCGCTAAAAGATCCGAGATGTTTTCTGACTCGTCTGAGACAACAATTGGTGCAACATCGTAAGTCTTCATTGACCCCTCCAGGCTCGATACTTTCCATAACTCTACTTGTCGTTTTCACTAATTTTGCACTGATTAGGCCAATCGTTTTTGCCGCCCAAGCTAAACTTTTACGAAGCGAATGGCCAAGTGGCCTGAGAGGGAGATTTTTCCCTCTAAATCAAGCAGTTCGGACACCTAGAGGACACCATGTATTCAATCGGAATTGACATCGGCGGAACCAAAATTGCGGGTGCCCTGGTCGATGAGTCCGGCCAAATCGTGAATGAACTTCGAGTACCGACCCCGGTTGAAGATCCGGCTGCGTTGGTTGATGCAGTTGTTGGTGTGATCAGTGAACTGCGCAATGGCCACGAAGTCCTTGGGGCCGGAGTCGCAATGGCCGGCTTTATCGATGCAGCCCAATCGGCTGTTATCTACGGCACTAACTTTGGCTGGAAGAACTACCCGCTTAAGGCTGAAATTGAAGCCAAGCTCGACATTCCGGTAATTATCGAGAATGATGCCAACGCTGCAGCTTGGGCGGAGTACCGATTCGGTGCCGGCAAGGGCTTCCAGCACATGGTCATGCTAACCCTGGGAACTGGCGTTGGCGGTGCAGTCATCGTTGACGGGCGTATGCTTCGCGGCGGTTTTGGAGTGGCCGGTGAACTCGGGCACATGCGCGTTGTTCCAAACGGCGTTGAATGTGGCTGCGGGCAACGCGGCTGCATCGAGTCTTATGCCTCGGGTACAGCGCTGGTTAGAACCGCCCGCGAATTGGTCGCCTCGGGTGACCCGCTCGGTGCTCGACTAGGTGAGCTGGCCGACCAGGCTGGTGAACTAACCGGTGTTCAGGTTTACGAGGCAATCCTCGAGGGTGATGCCGGAGCCAGAAAGCTGTTGGCTGATGTCGGCTCTTGGACTGGCCAAGCCATTGCCTCACTTAGCGCAATCCTTGACCCGCAGATCGTGGTGATCGGCGGCGGCGTGAGCGCTGCAGGTGAATTACTGTTGGGCTCAATTCGAGACGCCTACCGCAAGCACATGCCAGCAGCTGGTTTTAGGCCAGAACTCAAAATTGTGACAGCCGAATTTGTGAATGATGCGGGTGTGGTCGGTGCCGCTGACCTGGCCCGAGTCTCACTAGCCTCGAGATAAACTAGAAGTTCACCTAGGTACCGAGAAAGGGGATCAGGCTGTGGCGTACTTTATTTTCAAAACCCTGATTCTCGGCCCACTGCTGCGTGTTCTTTTTAGGCCATGGGTGCGCGGAATGGAGAACATTCCAAGCACCGGAGCAGCGATTTTGGCATCCAACCACCTTTCGTTTTCGGATTCCATCTTTTTGCCATTGCAAACACGACGCCCTGTTGTTTTCTTGGCCAAGAGTGAGTACTTCACCGGCAAGGGCATCAAGGGTGCTTTGGTTCGCTGGTTCTTCAAGTCAACTGGGCAGTTGCCGATCGACCGTTCGGGCGGAAAAGCTTCTGAGGCGTCGTTGAATACCGGCCTAGGAGTGCTTGGCCAGGGACAATTGCTGGGCATTTATCCAGAGGGCACTAGAAGCCCAGATGGACGGCTTTACCGTGGGCGAACCGGAATTGCTCGCATGGTCCTGGAGGCCAAAGTGCCAGTGATTCCGGTGGCGATGATTGACACCGAGAAGGTGCAGCCAATCGGTCAGCGTATGCCGAAAATTCGACGCATCGGTATTGTGGTGGGAGAGCCTTTGGATTTCTCCAGATTTGATGGCATGGAGGGTGACCGCATTGTCTTGCGCGCCGTCACCGATGAAATCATGTACGAATTGCAAAAACTAAGTGGCCAAGAGTACGTCGATGCCTACGCATCGTCAGTAAAAGAAAAACGAGCTCGTCTCGCAAGGTAGAAAGTAGCAAAATGAACGAACATGTAGTTGCGCCGGATCCAGCTGTACTTGCCGGGCTCGACAACTATCTAAAGTTGCCTGCAGCTCAGCAGCCATCATGGCCTGACGCTGCCGCGGTTGCTGACGTTCGTGCGGAACTTGCAACCTTGCCACCTTTGGTTTTTGCCGGTGAAGTAGACATTTTGCGTGATCGCCTCGCTCAGGCCGCTTCTGGCAAGGCGTTCTTGCTTCAGGGTGGTGACTGCGCCGAGACTTTTGTTGACGCAACAGCAGATCGAATTCGCAACCGAGTCAAGACCCTGCTTCAGATGGCTGTCGTTCTGACTTACGGCGCTTCGATGCCGGTTATCAAGATGGGCCGCATGGCGGGTCAGTTTGCTAAACCTCGTTCCAGCGATAACGAAACCCGTGGTGACGTTACTCTGCCTGCATTCCGAGGCGACATCATCAACGGGTACGACTTCACAGCAGAAGCACGTGTTCCAGACCCTAAGCGCATGATCAAGGCCTACAACACCTCGGCCTCTACGCTAAACCTCATTCGTGCATTCACCATGGGCGGATTTGCCGACTTGCGTTCGGTTCACGAATGGAACCGTGGATTTGCTAACAATCCAGCCAACGAACGTTACCTATCTTTGGCTCAAGAGATCGATCGTGCCATTAAGTTCATGGCTGCCTGTGGTGCAGACTTCAACGAACTTCGGACCACCGAGTTTTACGTGAGCCACGAGGGCCTATTGATGGACTACGAGCGCCCGCTCACCAGAATCGACTCACGAACCGGTAACCCTTACATCACCTCAGGTCACTTCATCTGGATTGGTGAACGCACCCGTCAGATGGACCACGCTCACGTTGATTACCTATCGCGCGTGCGCAACCCAATCGGTGTCAAACTGGGCCCGACAACTCAGGTTGAGGATGTCATTGAGCTGATTGAGAAGCTCGACCCAAACCGCGAACCAGGACGCTTGACCTTCATTACCCGCATGGGTGCCGGCAAAATCCGCGATGAATTGCCGAAGCTGGTTGAAGCGGTCCGCGACTCTGAGGCCAACCCGCTGTGGATCACCGACCCGATGCACGGCAACGGAATCACAACCAAGAATGGTTTCAAGTCTCGTCGCTTTGACGATGTGATGAACGAAGTTCAAGGCTTCTTTGAGGTTCACAAGGCTGCGGGCACATTCCCAGGCGGTGTTCACGTTGAACTCACCGGCGATGACGTTGCCGAGTGTCTTGGTGGATCAGAGCAGATTGACGAGGCGAGCCTAGAGGACCGCTACGAATCAGTTTGCGACCCACGCTTGAACCACATGCAGTCACTGGAGCTTGCGTTCTTGGTGGCTGAGCAGCTGGCCAAGAGATAAGCCAAAAAATAGACCCTACGGGGTCTATTTTTTTACCTAGCGAGAGTAAATCGTGACGGTGGAGCCGCGCTTCAAGAGCGTTCCTTCTGGGTGGCTGACGCGCTTCACTGTCACCACACCCCACTTGCTGCTGAGTTGGTTAGTGTCAATGGTCGCTTTGAAGCCGGATGATTCGAGAGCGCCTTGCGCGGCAAGAATGGTTTCACCAACAACCGCTGGTACTGCGACCAAATCTGGCCCCTTCGAAATTATCAGGGTGACATTACCGCCTGTGGTCAAAGCATCAGCTTCGGGAACCAAAGAAATCACTTGACCCGCGCTGACTGTGTCGCTGAATTCCTCAGAGATTGTCGAAACGCTAAGGCCCACGGCCTCAAGAGCTGCAACTGCAACAGCTTTGTCCAGGCCAGCAACTACGGGAATTGGCCCGAGCGAAATCTTGACGTCCACTGCAGTGCCAACTTCTACTTCTGCCTTGCCATCCAGGCTGCTGGCAAAAATTTGACCTATTGTGGCGTTGTCGAACCAGGATGAAACGGCTCCAATCCGCAGTCCGGCCTTGATCAGGGCTGCCGTGGCTTCAGCCACGTTGAGCCCGGTGATTTCTGGGACAGCCACCATTCGCTTGCCTTCGGATACGTACAGTTTGATGGCCCCTCCGAAGTGTAAGGCTCCGCTGGGCGGATCAGTCCGGGTAACTAGGCCTGCTGCCACCGAGTCACTTGTCTCGGTCAAAACCTCAAATTCAGCGCCGATAGCGTTCAGCGCTACTTCGGCTTGTTCCAGCGTGCGATTGGTAAGTTCGGGCACTGTTGCAAACCCGCCGGGGCCGCTGGAGAACCACCAGCCGGCACCAGAGCCCAGCAGAACAATCAGCACGGTCGCCAAAGCCAATCGAAGCCCGCGGCGCTTACGACCGAGCTTGACTAATCCTGAATCAGCTGCCGGCGTTAGCGAGTCCGCTGCTGCGAGATCTGAATCCAGGACCTGCGTTTGACCGAGCTCAGAAAGCACAGCTGTTTCGTTTCCGGCTAGGTTTCCGGCGGTAAAAATTTGGGTGGCGTCGGGGTCGACAGCATCGGTGGGCAAGACAGTGGTGGCGGAATTTAGGTCTACTGGGCGATCAGGGGTAAGTCTGATCGTTTGGTTCCCAGCCTTTAGCTCGGTTCTAGCCCGCTTCACCACTTCAAGTAATTCGCCGGCATCCACCGGGCGGTGGGCAGCTTCGCGCGCTGTAGCCCAAAGGACAATTTCATCGACCAGCGGGCCAACCTTCGGATTCAGCGTCGAAGGGGCTGGAACCGAGAGGTGAGCGTGTTGATAGGCAATCTGAACTGCCTGTTCACCCTTGAAAGGCTGGCTGCCGGTGAGCATCTCAAAAAGTATGATTCCAGCGGCGTAAACATCGCTCCTGGCATCGGCTGTTCCCCGGGTGATAAGTTCCGGAGACAGGTATGCCACAGTGCCAACCAGCGAACCGGTAGATGTTGCGTTGTCGATGTCTCGAGCAAGGCCAAAATCGCCCAGTTTAATGCGCCCATCATCGGCCAAGAAGATGTTTTCTGGCTTTAAGTCGCGGTGCAAAATTCCACCCCGATGAGCCGCGGCTAGGCCGGCTAGAACGGTCTCAAAAAGTTCGAGTGCCCGGGCTGGTTCGATGGCACCAAAGTCGTTTATCGCATCGCGAAGGGTGATGCCTGCAACGAACTCCATGACCATGTAGGCAATTTCGCCGTCCTCGCCCTGATCGAAGACGTTGATGAGGTTGGGGTGCGCAAGGCGGGCAGCCATCCGGGCTTCACGAATGAATTTTTCACGAAACTCGAGGTCATTGGCTAGGTGCGGGTGAATGGCTTTTAGCGCGACTTTTCGCTGTAGCCGAAGGTCTTCTGCCAGGTATACGGTGGCCATGCCTCCGCTTGCCACAATGCGCAAAACTTGGTAGCGGTCGCCAATCAGGCGCCCGATCAAATCTGCCATGGTAGGCCTCTCCGGGTTGTCTGCCGGTGTTCGGCAACTCTAAATATCATCCCACGGGCTGTGGGATTGCTGAACTTAGCTCAAGGTGTGGCAGTCTTGTCTTGTGAATGATGTTCTAGATAGTGTGACCAATTGGCTGACCGTTCCTGAAGCGGCTGAAGAACTAAATGTCCCGTTGGGCAGGGTTCGCCGCATGTTAGAAGAGCATCAGTTGATTGCCGCCAGACGGGACGGGGTCCTAAAGATTCCAGCTGAGGTTATCGTCGACGGTGAACCTCTGGCCAGCCTTCAGGGAACAATGATTGTTCTTCTGGACTGCGTCCTAACCGAGCAGGAGGCTGTCGAATGGCTCTACACCTTCGACGATTCATTGCCTGGTACCCCGATGGAGTTTCTCTTGAAAGGTCACAAATCGGCAGTTCGCCGACTTGCAATGCTGCTTGCCTAACTAGGCCTGGCGGTTAATCACCTTCAGAGCGAGTTCGCGGAGTTGATCCTTCGCACGGGCATCGATGTCCAAGGTCTGCAGGGCATTCATGCTCTCTTCTGCAAGCTCCTCAATCATTCTTTCGCTCTTGGCCAATGCACCAGATTCGGTGATGGTCCGCTGTAAGAATCCAATTTGCTCGCCATCGAGGCTTCGGCTGGTCAAAAGCTCATCAAAAATTCGTCCAACTGATGGCGTCAAGGTTTCTCTGGTCAATCCGATAAGCACGGTGCGCTTGCCTTCGCGAAGGTCATCTCCTGCGGGTTTGCCGGTGACGGCCGGGTCGCCAAAAACACCGAGAACATCATCGCGTAACTGAAAAGCCATTCCAAGGGGAATTCCAAAGGCAGATAAGCCACGGAGCAGGCCTGATCCTGCGCCTGCAAAAGCGGCGCCGATCAGCAGCGGGGCTTCGATGCTGTACTTTGCGGTCTTGTAAAGCATCACTCGATTAGCGCGCCCCACAGACTCCGAAACCGGCCTGGTCATAGCTGCATTTTCTTCGAGGACGTCAAGGTACTGGCCGGCCATAACTTCAACGCGCATTTTGCTGAACTCATTGCGGCAAGCAGCCTGAATCTCATCAGATGGAGCGTTCAGCAGCGCAGTTCCAAAAATTTCGCTGCTCCAGCCGAGCATTAGGTCGCCAACGAGCACCGATCCGGCGACACCAAAGCGCTCGTGGCTTCCGGCCCAAGAAGAGTCGGCATGCAGCAGTTCAAAGCGTTTGTGCACCGCCGGCGCGCCACGGCGGGTGTCAGATTGATCTAGGAGGTCGTCGTGAACCAGGGCGGCAGCGTGAAACATCTCTAGTGCTGCGGTGATGCCAACAATGGCCTCGGCTGACTTTTGACGTTCGGCCTCGGTCTGCTGAAACCCAGATGTGCTGAGCGCGCCAACCCATGACCAGTAGGCAAATAGAGCCCTGAAGCGCTTGCCGCCCTGCAGTAGGTCTTTTGTGTAGTCGACAAGCGGGGAGAGGTCTTCTGAGATCAGATCAAAATCTTGTCTCTGTGCTGCACAGAATTCATCCAGGTGCTCTTGAATCAGGCTAAGTAATACTTTGGTTTCGCTCACGGGAATAGCCTAACGGCCACAAGGTGTTTAGACTTTTACCAGTGGGTTTACCACACACCAAAGGAGCATCTAATGGGTCTTTCCGAGCGTGAACAACGCCTTTTGGATGAGATGGAGCGCAGTCTCTACGCGACCGACGCCGACCTTGTCTCCAAACTGAGCCGGCCAGCAACATTTTCTCCACGAAGAATCATCGGCGGTCTAGCCGTCAGCGTTATTGGTATCTCATTGCTGATAGTCGCCGTGATGCTCCAGTTTGCGCTGTTTGGTGTCGTCGGATTCCTGGTTATGCTTACCGGCCTAATCCTGGCCAGCTCGAATTCTGGTGTCGCAAAGGCTCCGTCAGTCGCTGCCTCAACCGGTAAATCAGCTCCAAAAGCCACCAAAAAAGAGTTCAACCGAAGCTTTTTTGAAGATCGCTGGGATAAACGCCAGGGCCAGTAACTGAATATCCAAAATCCACCCTTCGGGGTGGATTTTTTGGTTTAACTGGGCTTTTCCCTCCACTTGCTTAATCCCAGTAAATTACTGATACTTACAACACGCCGAACGCGAAATATCGCTGAATTTTCAGCATTTGTGGAGCAAAGTGGTGTAATGTGGAGTTAGTTAAGCATCGCGTCGATTTCGAAGGGGGAGCGCACATGTTGCTAGGTACGCACTCACCGAAACTCGACGAAAAAGGTCGCGTAATTCTTCCGGCAAAGTTCCGTGAGGAGTTGCAGGGGGGACTTGTAGTCACCCGCGGCCAAGAGAACTGCCTGTACGTATTCAGTGCAGCCGAGTTTGCCCAGGTTCATGAAAAGATCCGTCAGGCCCCGGTTACCAGCATTGAGGCTCGCAACTACCTGCGAGTTTTTCTATCAGGCGCATCAGATGAAGTTCCAGACAAGCAGGGTCGAGTAACTATCCCTGCTGCGCTGCGACAGTATGCCGGTCTTGAGAAGGACCTAGTAGTCATCGGTGTTGGTTCACGTGCTGAGATTTGGAATGCTGAAGCCTGGTCTGAGTACCTTGCCCAGCAGGAAACCGCATTCGCCAGTGTTGCTCAGGAGGTGATTCCAGGGCTTTTCTAGCCCAGGGTCACCATGTCAAAGCAAATTTCTGAACTTCACGAACCGGTACTTCTAGAGCGAGCAATTGAACTTCTCGGCCCTGCACTCGAAATCGAGGGTGCAGTGCTCGTGGATGGAACCCTTGGTCTTGGCGGACACAGTGAGGCATTCCTGGAGCGTTTTCCCCAGCTGACACTGGTGGGCATCGACCGTGACCCTAAGGCACTTGAGCTGGCTGGCCAGCGTCTAGCTCGATTCGGCAGCCGGGTCCACCTAGTCCACGCTGTCTATGACGAGATCCTTGAAGTTCTTGACGACCTTGAAATTCCTGCCGTGCAGGGCATTTTGCTTGACCTCGGTGTTTCTTCGATGCAGCTTGACGAGCGCGACCGCGGATTTGCCTACTCGTATGAGGCTCCGCTGGACATGCGTATGAACTCGACTGAGGGTAAGACTGCCGCTGACGTTGTGAACGGCTATTCCGAATCAGAATTGGCCCGAATCTTCAAAGAGTATGGCGAAGAGCGTTACGCCAAGGCAGTCGCGAGAGAAATCATCGCGGTTCGCAAGGTAAAGAATTTCACCACCAGTACCGAACTGGCCGGTTTGATTGCAAAGGTTATCCCGTTCATTCCGGGTAAGAGTTCTGGGCACCCTGCCAAGCGGGTGTTCCAGGCCCTACGTATCGAGGTCAATGGTGAGCTCGAAGTTCTAGAACGAACCATTCCAGCGGCTCTGGATGCTCTAGCCGTCGGTGGCCGCATCGTCGTTATGTCTTACCACTCGCTTGAGGACCGCATCACCAAGCAGGCTTTGGTTGCCGCGGCCAACTCCTCGGCTCCGATTGAACTGCCGATTGAGCTTCCTGAACATGCTCCAACCGTGCGTCTTTTGGTCAAAGGCGCCGAAGCAGCAACCGCCCAAGAAATTACTAGAAACCCAAGAGCAGCATCGGTCAGACTCCGTGCAGCAGAAAAGATCCGGAGCGCCGCATGAGCACCCTTCGCCTAACCAAAGCGCCAGCACAGACTCGCGTACGCACTCAGCAGCTGAAGGCAGCGCCAATCCAGTGGCAGAACTCGCGTCCGGGCATGGTCGTAGTGGCAACCATCACTATCGGTGCACTTGCGATTGCACTGCTAAATCTGCTCCTGCACATCATGACCTCAAACGCCGTTTACGAGTTGGCTGCTCTCCAGCAGGAGCGCAAGGAACTTACTACCACCACTCAAATTTTGGGTGAAGAGGTTGACTCTCTGTCTTCTCAGCAGAACCTTTCAAACTCAGCGCAAAAGCTGGGCATGATTGCCAACGCCAACCCAGTTTTTCTTCGTCTCTCAGACCAGAAAGTATTGGGTAAGCCGCAGGAAGCTTTGAACACTGCGGGTCGCATTTCAAAGAACCTAATCGCCAACGCCGCTCTTACCGAGGTTTCAACTAACCTCACTGCAAGCGTGGCTTCAGCTGAGGCCGCTTCTGCCTCCGGTGTCGGTGCTGCAAAAAGTTCTACAAAGCCGGTAGTTTCAAATGGTGATGCAATTCCGGCTTCACCAACCCACTAGATAGGCAGGACGGCAGATGGTTTATCTGACGCCTGGGAACCCTAACAAACGACTCAAGAAAGTCGTTGCCTTTGTTCTAGGGCTTGCAGTGGTTTTTGGAATTCGGTTGGTTGATCTTCAAATCATCGAAGCAGACGCAATCAACGCAAAGTCTTACGAAAAGCGCGCGGTTACTCGAGTCATTCCGGCATTGCGCGGTTCAATTCTGGATGCCAACGGTGAGGTTTTAGCTCGAACCGTGTTTCGCTATGACATCAACGTTGCCCCAAGCAAGGTTGCGCCGGTTAGTCGCACCGTTGATGGCAAGTCCGTTGAAGTATCTGTCGATGAAATCGCCGGCGAGATTGGCATCATTCTCCAAATGGACAAAGCTGAGGTTCTCACCAAAATCTCTGGCGTTGGTGAATACGCTCAAGTTAAAAAACGTGTAGATGCAGAGATGTATCGCAAAATTCGAGACTTAGATATTCCCTGGATGTACTACGACCCAATTCCTGATCGCCTTTATCCAAATGGTGCGGTAGCCGGCAACATCCTTGGGTTCCTTGACTCTGAGGGCATCGGTGTAGAGGGCGTCGAGGCAATGTATGAAAAGTGTTTGGCTGGCCAAGATGGAAGCGAGACCTTCGAAAAGGGCGTTGACGGCATCAAGATTCCATCGAGTGCCGTGATTACAAAAGAGGCTGTTCCAGGGCGCGACATCAAGATCACAATCAACGCCGACCTTCAGTATTTTGCCCAGCAAGTCATGGCTGACACGGTCAGAAACACCAATGCCGACTGGGGAACAGCGATTGTGATCGAGGCCAAGACCGGTCGAATCCTTGCCGCAGCTGAGGCACCTAGTGTTGACCCGAATGCGCCTGAAAAGAGCGATGCCGAGGACCGCGGATCACGAATTTTCCGAACCGCATTTGAGCCGGGTTCAACTTTGAAGACGATTACCGCGGCTACCGTGGTCGACACCGGTGCCGGTAACGCCGAAACCCAGGCTGTCGTTCCGTACGCATTCACGCTGCCAAAAACCGGTTACGTGGTGACCGATTCGCACTCCCACCCGAATGAAAAGCTAACGCTGACTGGAATTCTGCGCGATTCTTCCAATACCGGAATCATCAAAATCGGCTCATCTGTTGACTACAAGACCCGCTATGAATACCTCGAGAAATTCGGATTGGGTAAGAAAACCTCGATCAACTTCCCTGGCGAGGGTTCTGGCTTGCTCAACGCGGTTGAAGACTGGGACGGAATCAAGCAGTATGTCTCGATGTTTGGCCAGGGTATTTCGGTCACGCCTATCCAGTCAGCGATGATGTACCAGGCCATCGCAAACCAGGGTGTTCGATTGAACCCAATCTTGGTTGAGGGTTGTGAAGATGACGGCGGCAACATTCCAACGGCAGAGGTAAAACCAGGCGTCAAAGTAATTTCGCCGGAGGCTGCCAACGAAACCATGTTGATGATGGAGAAAGTTGTCGAGCATGGTCCGATCGGGCACTACGGATACGTTCCGGGCTACCGTCTAGGCGCCAAGACAGGTACCGCGGAAATTCGCGATGAGGCAACCGGTCGATACGGCAATCTTTATGCGGTTTCTTACATCGGTGCCGGTCCGGTCGAAGACCCTGAGTATGTCGTTGCTGTGACTGCATTCAAGACCCGAACTATTCGAAACTCCCTTGCCGTGGCGACACCGTTCAAGCGAATTATGCAGCAGGTTTTGCGGACATACCGAGTACCGCCTTCAACCACGAAATCTCCGAATATTGCTGAAGAATGGTAGCGATGAGTACCCAAGAGCAAATTCCTCCGATTCTTCGCCCTGACCACGTTGCACCGGTCAGTTTGTCAGCGTTCGCCGAGCGTTTTGGCCTTACCGCGCCGCAGCGCGAGGTTGAGGTGACCGGCATCAGCATGAACACCGGCGACTTGCGCGCGGGAGACCTCTTCGTTGCCATGCCCGGTAAAAAAACCCACGGTGCCAAGTTCATCGCAAAGGCCATTGAGCTTGGCGCTATCGCAGTTGTCACCGATGCCGCTGGGGTTGCCGAAGTTGGTTCCATGGATGTTCCGGTGCTAATTCAAGAGAATCCACGCGCCCACCTCGGTGAAATGGCAGCTTATGTCTACGGAAATGTTCCAGGCAACATGCCGCTATTGTTCGCGACAACCGGAACCAATGGCAAAACGTCGACCAGCTACCTACTCGAGGGAATCTTGCGCCAGCTGGGTGAGACTACCGGTCTAACTTCGACTGCCGAACGGCACATTGCGGGCGAGGTGATTGTTTCGCGTCTCACCACCCCCGAGTCACCTGAAATGCAGGCGCTGATCGCGAGAATGCGTGAAAAGGGTGTTACTGCCGTTGCCGTCGAAGTTTCTGCGCAGGCCCTCTCGCAGTTGAGAGTTGATGGTCTCCACTTTGACGTGGTTGGTTTCACAAACTTGAGTCACGACCACCTAGATGACTATGCGGACATGGATGAATACCTAGCGGCAAAATTGCCGTTGTTCTCTACCCAACGCGCCAAGCGCGGCGTGGTTTGCCTAGACACCAAATACGGCCGTGAAGTTGTCAGAAAGAGTGAAATACCGGTGGTGACCATCACCAGCGAGATGGGTGTGGATGCTGACTGGCACGTTGCCATCACGGCTGAGACCCCGAAATACACTTCTTTCGTTTTGGCTGGGCCAGATGGCATAAATATCCGTTCGCGAATTCCAATTCTTGGTGCCCACATGGCGGCCAATGCAGGTCTGGCGATTGCCATGTTGGTTGAGGCTGGCTTTGACGCTGCTCGAATTGCAAAGGCAATTGCCGGTGGCATAGATGCCTACCTTCCAGGCCGCACAGAGCGAGTAACCGGTGAATCGGGTCCAGACGTATATGTAGATTTTGGTCATAGCCCAGATGCATTTTTGAATACACTCGCGGCTGTCCGTAAAGTGACGCCGGGGCGAGTGTTTATGGTGTTTGGTGCTGACGGGGATCGCGATGCATCCAAGCGGCCAGCAATGGCCAAAGTCGCTGCCGAAGGTTGCGATGTTTTGGTCGTTACTGATCACCACCCGCGTTTTGAAGATCCAGCCTCGATTCGCAAGACGCTCGTCGAGAATGCACTGGCGGCTCGACCGGAGCTTGAGATTTACGAAGTGAGCCCTCCTGAAGCAGCTATTCGAAAGGCTGTCGCACTCGCTCAGCCAGGTGACGCGATTCTGTGGGCTGGTCCTGGCCACCAGGATTATCGCGACATCAGGGGAGTGAGAACTCCATACTCGGCAAGAGCTGAGGCCCGGTCAGCACTCAAAGAATCAGGTTGGTCATGATTAATCTGACCCTGCGAGAAGTCGCCGGTGCTATTGGTGCCCTAATTCAGGCCAATGATTCAGCTGCGGCCGCGAACATAGTGGTTTCTGGTTCGGTAGAAACCGATTCACGCCTAGTGGGCGCCGGGAGCCTATTTTTTGCCAAACCCGGTGAAGTTACTGACGGTCACCTGTTCATCGGTGCTGCAGCTCAAAAGGGCGCAGTGGCTGCCGTGGTTGATCATTTTGTTGCAGAGGCTTCAGACACCCCGCAGTTGATAGTCACTGATGTGGTGGCTGCTCTTGGCCAACTGGCAGCCTTTGTGCTGGCCAAGGTGCGCCAGGAATCCGATCTCAAAGTAATTGGCATTACCGGTTCGAACGGTAAAACCACTACCAAAAACATGCTCCGGGCTATTCTGCAGACCCAGGGCCCGACCATTGCCCCGATTGAATCTTTCAATAATGAGGTTGGCGCTCCCATTTCGATTCTGAAGGTAGATGCTGAAACCAAGTATTTGGTTGTTGAACTGGGCGCCGGTGGGCCAGGCAGCATTGCCTACTTGACTGACATCACGAAACCAGACATCGCTGTGGTCCTGAAAGTTGGATTGGCCCACGTTGGTGAGTTTGGTGGCATTGAAGGCACTGCAAAAATCAAGGGCGAGTTGCCTGCGCGCCTGACGGCCGATGATTTGCTAATTCTGAATTCTGACGACGGCTACGTGCGTGACATGCCATCTGAAGCAAAGCGTTTGTCTTTCGGAACTGCAGGAGATGCCGATTACCGCGCAACCGGCCAGGCGTTGACCATTGACGGCACCGAGTTTGAATTGCACTGGCCAAATGCCGAATTGAGCAAAGTAAAGCTTCAGATTCTTGGCGAGCACCATGTCATGAATGCTCTGGCTTCAGCTGCAGTGGCTGATCAGCTTGGTGTTTCTAGGGCTCAAATTATCGGAGCTCTTGAGGCTATGCCGCTTGCCGAGCGCTGGCGCATGGAGGTTAGGCATCGGGCCGATGGGGTAACCGTAATCAACGATGCCTATAACGCGAGCCCGGATTCAATGAAGGCTGGCTTGCAGACCCTCGCTCAATTGGGTCGCTCGGGTCGCCGCACGATTGCCATCCTCGGCGAAATGGCCGAACTTGGCGCAGCTTCAAGAGAACAGCACGATGCAATTGGTCGAATCGTGGTTCGACTCAACATCGATCAGCTGATCGTTGTGGGCGCCCCGGCGAAACTGATTCACATGGGTGCTGAGCAAGAAGGTTCGTGGGCCGGCGAGTCAAAATACTTCGAGTCAATTGACGAAGCTTTGGCTCATGTTCGTGGAATGCTTGTGGCTGGCGATATTGTGCTGGTCAAGTCATCCAAATCTGCCAACCTAAGACACCTGGGGGACGATTTGATGGAGGTTAGTTCGTGAGAGCGATCTTGCTTGCCGGTGGCGTTGCCATGGCGTTTACCCTATTGGCCACACCAGGATTTATTTGGTTGTTCCGAAAGCTCAAGTGGGGCCAATTTATTCGCGAGGATGGCCCACAGGCACACCACACTAAGCACGGCACCCCAACCATGGGCGGCGTGGTCATCATCGTTGCGGCTGTACTCGGCTACTTTGTAGGAAAACTCGTCAACTTTGAAACGCCTACCATTTCAGCCCTTTTGGTGCTCTTTATGCTTGTGGGCTTGGGCCTGGTCGGGTTTATCGATGACTTCATCAAGACTCATAAGCAACGCAGCCTTGGCCTCACCGGCTGGGCAAAAATAGCACTTCAGGGTGTTGTGGCAACCGTATTCGCAGTTCTAGCGCTGCAGTTTCCGAACGAAACCGGATTGACCCCAGCTTCAACGCAAATCTCATTGGTGCGGGACACCGGCCTTGACCTGATGATGTTTGGTTCGATAGCCGGCGTAATCCTGTTTATCCTCTGGATTTACATCTTGGTTGCCAGCGCATCGAATGGTGTGAACATCGCCGATGGTTTGGACGGTCTTGCTACCGGTTCATCGATTATGGCTATCGGTGCCTACACTGTGATCGGATTCTGGCAGTTCAACCAGGCCTGTGGTCAGGTCGTCGAGAACATTGCCTCCTGCTACAACGTGCGCGACCCTCTTGATTTGGCAGTGGTGGCATCTGCCATCGTCGGTGCCCTCACCGGTTTCCTCTGGTGGAACACTTCTCCGGCTCAGATTTTTATGGGTGACACGGGGTCCTTGGGTCTGGGTGGCGCACTCGCTGCGCTGGCAATTCTCTCGCGCACTGAACTCCTGCTTTTGCTTATCGGTGGAATTTTTGTCATCGTCACCGGCTCGGTAGTCGTGCAGCGCGTCTTCTTTAAGATCACTAAGTGGAAGACCGGCACGGGTAGGCGAGTGTTCCTGATGAGTCCGCTGCATCACCACTTTGAACTCAAGGGCTGGGCTCAGGTTACCGTTGTGGTCAGATTCTGGATCATCGCTGGTCTTTGCGTGCTTGGTGGCATCGGACTGTTTTACCTCGAGTGGATTTACGGCTAGACATGAATGAATTAGAAAAGCTCAACAGTTGGCATGCCGATTGGCGAGGGCTTCGGGTTGTGGTTTTCGGTCTCGGAGTCACCGGTTTTTCAGTAGCTGACACCCTTGCCGAATTGGGTTGTCAGGTTTTGGTTGTGGCCGAAAAAGCTGACCCAGAGCTACTCGATATTCTCGATGTAATTGGTGTTACTCACATCACCGGTGAAGCCGCCAAAGGGCTTCCGCAACAGGTCATTGATTTCGAACCTCAATTAGTTGTTACTTCGCCCGGCGTTCGCCCAGACCACGACCTCCTCAGTTGGTCGGCCGAGCAAAGCATTCCTATCTGGGTAGACATTGATCTTGCATGGCGTGTGCGCGATAAAACCACACGTGTAGCCGATTGGTTAGTGGTCACTGGTACCAACGGTAAAACCACCACCGTCCAGATGGTCGAAGCGATGCTAAACCGCGGTGGAAAAAAGGCGATTGCCTGCGGAAATATTGGAACACCGATCCTCGATGCCATCCGTGACCCTGAGGGCTTTGACGCTCTCATCGTTGAATTATCGAGTTTTCAATTGCACTACTTGGGTGAAATCCACCCGTATTCAAGTGCAGTTCTGAACTTGGCTGACGATCACCTTGACTGGCACGGCTCATTCGAGGCCTACCGAGATGCCAAGGCCAAGGTGTACGAGAACACTGCGGTTGCTTGTGTTTACAACACAGCCGACTTGGCTACCGAAAAAATGGTAGAAAACGCTGATGTTCACGAGGGTGCCCGAGCAATTGGTTTCACGACCGGAACTCCGGGCCGCAGTCAGGTTGGGTTTGTCGAGGACATCCTGTGTGACCGCGCTTTCCTTGATGACCGAGCCAATTCTGCACTCGAAATTGCCACGCTGGACGGCCTGTCAAAAATCGGTGTGCTAACCCCACACCTGATGGCAAATGCTGCTGCTGCCGTGGCAATGGCACGTTCTTATGCAATAGATCCGGCAGATGTTAGAGCGGCGCTGCTCGACTTTCGTCTTGATGCCCACCGCATCGAACTAGTTACTGAACAGGATGGCATTCGCTGGATCGATGATTCCAAGGCCACCAACCCGCACGCAGCTGCTGCGTCATTGAACTCATTCGAAAAGGTCATCTGGGTAGTGGGTGGCTTACTCAAGGGCGTTGACCTCAACGATTTAGTCAAGAAATTTGCGGACCGGTTGAGCGCTGCCATTGTGATTGGTGTTGACCGCTCGCACGTCGTTGAGGTTTTGTCGACCCAGATTCCAAACCTGCCGGTGGTTGAAATTAGCTCTGCAGACAACACCGATGTAATGCCACAGGTAGTCGCCGCGGCAAGTAAATTCACCGAATCCGGTTCGGTAGTGCTGCTGGCACCAGCTGCCGCATCTATGGACCAGTTCAAAGACTATGCCGACCGCGGAAACCAATTTGCCGAAGCCGTGCGAGCACACTTGGAGACACCATGAAGAAATCTCAGGTGAAGCCGGCCAGGCGTCCTTCTGTCAGCCAAGTTTCGGCAGCATCACCGAGTGTGGCCTCATTGGCGTCTCGCTGGTTCGACAAAGTCTTCCGAGCCCAGTCGATTCACTTTTACCGACTGCTAGGAGTCACGCTTTTCCTAGTTACCTTCGGAGTCGTCATGGTGCTGTCGGCATCATCTATCGACTCGCTGGTAGCCAACAACAATTCGTTCAGCGTGTTCGCGAAGCAGAGTTTTTTTGCCGTGGTCGGCCTTGGCGTAATGGCTCTGGCATCCTTGCTGTCTACGAGTTTTATCCGGTCAAAGGCAAAGCTCCTGTTCGGCATATCTATGCTCCTACAGGTTGCAGTTATCTTCATCGGTAAAGACATTAACGGAAACCGAAACTGGCTTGACTTTGGTTTGTTCGCGATTCAACCATCAGAGTTTTTGAAAATCGCGGTCATTCTTTTTGTGGCTAATTACTTGGCGCAACAGGCAGATTACCTGCACGACCGTGCAGTTTGGGTGCGTGCCCTGGTGATTTCTGGCGCGGCCGCTACTTTGGTGATGTTGGGACGAGACCTCGGCACCGTGATCATCATGGGCATCACCTTCGTGGGAATGCTTATTTTGGCGGGCATGCCCCAAAAACTAATCAACCTTGTGCTTGTGCTTGCAGCGGGGGCCCTCCCGCTGGCAGTAATGGGCAGTGGGTCCCGAATGGGTCGAATCACTGCTTGGATGAACCCAAATGCGCCAGACCCATTTGAATACAACTGGCAGTCAGAACACGGCATGTGGGCATTGGCAGCCGGTCGAATTTTTGGTGCGGGTTTGGGCGAATCCAAAATGAAGTGGAGTTGGATTCCTGAAGTTGAGAACGACTTCATTTTTGCCGTAATCGCTGAGGAACTCGGCCTAATCGGTGCCCTGGTCGTGATTATTCTGTTTGTCTTCCTCGCATTTGCCTTCCTCAGAATCATGCAGCGAACTCAAGATGATTTCAGTCGCATCGTGGTCTCCGCAGTCATGCTTTGGATTGTTTTCCAGGCTCTGGTAAACATCGCGGTAGTGCTTAGGTTGCTTCCGGTACTTGGTGTTCCGCTGCCATTGATTTCTGCCGGTGGATCCTCGTTGGTCGCTAACCTAGGTGCAATCGGAGTGGTTTTGGCAATTGAGCGAGAGAATCACGCCAATCCGTACCAGGAACGTCGCAAGCCGGGGCGTCGCCGATGACCAATTTTTTGCTGGCTGGCGGTGGCACTGCTGGGCATGTGAATCCGCTACTTGCTCTGGCTGATCAAATCAAATATGATTCGCCGACCGACCAGGTGTGGGCCCTTGGAACCAAAGAGGGGCTGGAAAGCGCTCTGGTGCCGGCACGCGGCTACGAATTACTGACCATTGCTCGGCTGCCTTTTCCGCGGCGACTTGGCAGTTACGCTTTTGGGTTTGTACCTAAGCTTTTGCGCGCCATCAAGCAGGTTGAAAACATCATCACCGATAAAAAGATTGATGTTGTAGTTGGCTTTGGTGGTTATGCCAGTGCGCCGGCGTATTTGGCTGCCAGACGCCTGGGTGTTCCGGTTGTGGTGCACGAGGCCAACGCACTGCCAGGTTGGGCAAATAAATTGGGCGCAAAGCGTGCCGCTGCCGTGGGTGTGGTGTTTGAATCGACACCGATCAAGGGTGCGGTCAAAGTTGGTATGCCGCTACGCCGTGAAATCGAGGCCATCGCAGAATTTCGAGACAAGCGTGCTGCCCGCGAGCACTTTGGTTTAGATCCGGATTCGGTCACAATTTTGGTGACTGGAGGGTCTCTCGGGGCCAAGCGTATTAACGAAACTCTCGACCAGTCACGACATCTGCTCGCCGCGGCTGGCATTCAGGTGCTGCACATCGTTGGTGGCAAATCTGAACTCGATGAAGTCAGCGAAGCGGGTTACGTGCGATTGAAATATTGCGACCGGATGGACC
The DNA here is from genome assembly GCF_005845365.1 of Rhodoluna limnophila. Lineage (GTDB taxonomy): Bacteria > Actinomycetota > Actinomycetes > Actinomycetales > Microbacteriaceae > Rhodoluna > Rhodoluna limnophila. The sequence continues at coordinate 524,690 of NZ_CP040509.1, forward strand.
TAGCCATCTCAGCAAGTGACTTTGCGATTTCACGCGCAGGTGCCTCCACAGTCAGCGAATTTATGGCGGTTGGTTTGCCGGCTGCATACATCCCGTACCCGGTGGGCAACGGAGAGCAGCGCTTCAACGTTGAGGGTCTCGTTACCGCAGGTGGTTCCGTGCTGGTTGAAGACGCGCAGTTCACTCCGGAATACGTTGCCAGCGAGGTTATCCCGATGGTGTCGAATACCAAGCTCTTGAGAAGCATGGCCGAAAAGGCCAAGGCTTTTGGAATTGCAGATGGCTCATCCAGGTTGCTATCGCTCATTCGCGGTGTTTTGTAAGCCAATTTTCAGGCCTCGAGCCTAGTCTTGTAGACGAGTGTTAGGAACCGCATGATCAAGCCCGATTTTTCACAGCCTGTACCCGAAGACCTTGGAGTGGTTCACTTCATCGGTATCGGTGGTTCGGGTATGAGTGGCATCGCCCGAATCCTGTTGGGCATGGGCCACCGAGTCACGGGCAGCGATTTGCGCGATACAGCGACTGTAGCCACACTGCGTGAACTCGGCGCCGAGATAACCATCGGGCATGATGCGGCGAACTTGGGTAACCCAGACACCGTGGTTGTGACTTCTGCGCTTTGGCCGACTAATCCTGAGTATGTCCTGGCCAAAGAGCGGGGAATCCCAGTGATTCACCGTTCGCAGGCTCTTGCCTACCTAACCACCAAGCGAGATGTAATTGCCGTTGCCGGTGCCCACGGTAAAACCACCAGTACCGGAATGATTATCACAGCGCTTTTGGGCTTGGGTGAAGACCCGAGCTTTGTAAATGGCGGCGTAATTGCCTCGCTAAATGCTTCCTCAGCCAGCGGTACCGGAAACCTGTTTGTTCTCGAAGCCGATGAATCGGACGGTTCATTTTTGCTTTACAACACGGCCGCTGCCTTGATCACCAACGTGGACGCCGATCACCTCGACCACTATGGCACCGAAGAAGCGTTTGAGGCCGAATTCGCAAGGTTTGCCAGCGGCGCTCGAGATTTTGTTGCAATTAGCTCTGACGACCCTGGCGCGGTGCGAGTGACTCGGCTAATCAAGGACAAGCGGGTGCTGACTTTCGGTCGGGCTGATGACGCAAATTTCCGATTGTTCGATGTCGATGCCAGTGGCGCTCGGGTTTCGTTCAGCGTTGAACACGGTGGCCAAATTTACTCTGCTACGTTGCGTGTGCCTGGCGAGCACAACGCCATCAACGCAACCGGCGCGTTGGCAGTTTTGGTTGGCCTTGGTTTTGACGCAGAAAAGAGCCTGGCCCAGATTGCCGAGTTTGGTGGAACTGACCGTCGCTTCCAACTGCACGGCCAGGTTCGCGGTGTATCCGTTTATGACGACTACGCACACCACCCAACCGAGTCAGCTGCCGCCATCAAAGCGGCCAAGGCTGTTCTTGGCGACCAGGGTCGACTCATCACAGTGTTTCAGCCTCACCTATACAGCCGGACGCGTCTGATGGCACAGGAGTTTGCTGACGCCCTTTCGCTGAGTGACGAAGTAATTGTTCTCGACATCTATGCGGCGCGAGAAGATCCAGAGCCGGGCGTGACGGGCGCACTGGTATCAGACCGATTCGCCGATAAAAATAAGGTTCACTACGTGCCTGAGTGGGATGACGTTCCAGCCGTGGCGGCTTCGATTGCCAAAGACGGTGACTTCATCATGACCATGGGTTGCGGTGACATTTACCGGATGTGCCCAGAGCTGTTGGAAGAGTTAAAGAAGTAGTTTCGTGAAGCGCCCCCAAGCACGTTCCGGCAATCCGAAGGCAAGGCCAACGGGGTTGCCGAGCGCACCGGCGAGGGCAGATTCTGCGTCAAAGGCGGCCAAGCCAACCAAGGCAGCAAAAGTTGCCAAGTCGACCAAAACATCAAGACCGACAAAGGCTATCGAACGTCGCGAAACTAAACGCCTCAACCTGGTGCGCAAGTCTTCGTCTAAGCGCGGGCTAAGCGCCAAACTCTCTGCCGAAGCAAAACGATTCACCGCTTACTCGCGTCGTCGTCGTGCCATCACAATCACCGTGGTGTCAGCGTTTTCATCGTTGTTGCTAATTGTTTTGGCTACCGTGGTCACTCCCGTTCTTGCGGTTGAAAAAATTACTATCTCTGGTACCGATCGGATCAAGCAAGAGTCGGTTCAAAAGGCCCTCAAGAGTCAGATTGGTAAGCCGCTTCCGACGGTTAATTCAGCTGAAATTGCGAGCCTGCTCGAAAAGTTTCCCCTGATTGAGAGTTTCGCGATTGTGAGCCTTCCTCCTCACGGTCTAAAAATTCAAATCACCGAGCGTCAACCGATTGTGATCATTGAATCCGGGGGAGTGAAGTACCTCTACGACCCGGCTGGAGTTCGTGTTGGTAAGGCTACGAGTAAAGACAAGTACCCCGAAATGGCCATCGCTGGACTTCCAGAAAACAGTAAAAACTTTGCGGCGGCAATTGACGTGCTAATGGCGCTCCCAGCCAGCCTGCTCGAGCGGTTGGCCTCGATTGATGCCAAGTCAAAGGATGACGTCACCATGCGGTTGCGTGGGTATTCCGGGCAGCGAATTATTTGGGGCGATGGCTCCAACTCGGTGCTGAAATCTAAGGTGCTAGCTGCCCTAATCAAGAACCAAAAGAAGAACGACATGGTCACCTTTGACGTGTCCTCACCGAACGCACCGGCAGTGCGTTACGGAAACTTTTAGACACGCCTACGAAGTTCCGACAATCTCCTTCGCTTACGGCTTACTTTCTTGGCGCAATGCATTAAATCGGTAAAACCGTAAGCCTCATGTAGAGGTTGAGGGTTTGGGGTTGAAGCATAAAAAGCGGAAGCAGAGGATTATCGTGGGTCTAAATCAGAACTACCTAGCAGTTATCAAGGTTGTTGGCGTCGGCGGCGGCGGTGTAAACGCACTAAACCGCATGATTGATGCTGGCCTTCGTGGTGTTGAGTTCGTAGCCATTAACACCGATGCCCAAGCGCTTTTGATGAGTGAGGCACACGTGAAGCTCGACATAGGTCGCGAACTGACTCGCGGTCTAGGTGCGGGTGCTGACCCAGAGATCGGCCGTCGTGCGGCCGAAGACCACGCCGATGAAATCGAAGCCGCCCTCAAGGGCGCCGACATGGTTTTCGTCACTGCCGGTGAAGGCGGTGGTACCGGTACCGGTGCCGCTCCAGTGGTTGCCCGCATTGCAAAGTCTCTTGAAGCGCTGACCGTGGGTGTTGTTACCCGTCCATTTGGTTTTGAAGGCAAGCGTCGTGCCCAGCAGGCCGACCAGGGCATTGATGTGCTCCGTGGTGAAGTTGACACCCTAATTGTCGTTCCAAACCAGCGTCTGCTCGAGCTCGTCAACAAGACTGTTTCGGTCGTCGAGGCATTTGCCACCGCCGATGACGTTCTTCGTGCTGGTGTTCAGGGCATCACCGACCTGATCACCACTCCGGGTCTGATTAACCTCGACTTCGCCGACGTTAAATCGGTCATGAAGGGCGCTGGTTCAGCGCTGATGGGTATTGGTACCGCCAAGGGTGAGGACCGCGCTGTTCGTGCGGCTGAGCTGGCTGTATCTAGCCCGCTGCTAGAGGCCAGCATCGATGGCGCACACGGCGTCCTGCTTTTGGTTCAGGGAGCATCAGACCTCGGTCTTCACGAGATCGATGAGGCCGCTCGACTGGTCCAAGAGGCCGTGAGCCCTGAAGCCAACATCATTTACGGTACGACCATCGATGACACTCTCGGCGATGAAGTCCGCATTACTGTTATCGCGGCTGGTTTTGATGGCGGCACCCCGCAGGTGCGCAAGGTTGAGCGCAAGCCCTACTCTGCCGCTCCTGCTGCGGCAGCTGGAGGCTGGTTTGCATCAAACCCTGCACCGGCAACCGAGGCCATTTCAGTTGTGACTCAAGACGCCGAGGTCGACGCAGTCGAAGCCACTTCAGTTGCTACCTCAGCAGAAGCTCGCTCTGAAGAATCAACCAGCGTGGCTCAGCCGCAGTCAAATGACGGAACCTGGGGCGACGACCTAGACATTCCTGAGTTCCTGCGCTAAAAATTGAGTCAGTCTGGCGCCTCACTTCGTGATCGCTACTTCGATGTAGTGTCGCGGATTGAGTCTGCTGCTTTGTCTGCAGGCAGGGATTCGAGCGAAGTCGAATTAGTGGTTATTTCCAAAAATCACCCGGCTTCTATGGTGGTTGATTTGGCTGCGATGGGCGCCCGAAATTTTGGTGAAAATCGCGATCAAGAGGCAAGGCCAAAATCTGAAGAGGTTTCAGCCGCTGGTATTGAGGGAATAACCTGGCATTTTGTCGGGCAATTGCAGAGCAACAAGGCAAAGTCGGCGCTTTCCTATGCCAAAGTCCTGCATTCTCTTGACCGTGAATCACTGCTTACGGCAGTTGCCAAGGCTGCTATTGATTTGCCCGAGCCGGTGCAGGTATTCATTCAGTTGAACCTAACCGATGACCCCGGGCGCGGGGGAATTCAGCCTGCGAGACTTGAAGAATTTGCCAACCGGGTCCTATCTTCTCCAAATGTTGTGCTGCTGGGAGTCATGGGTGTCGCGGCCCTGGATCGACCACCGGCCCAAGATTTCGAAACCATTCGTCGGGCATCCCAAAAGCTGCAGACTATTCAACCGTCAGCGAAATTTATTTCTGCTGGAATGTCAGAGGATTTTGAAGAAGCGATTGCCTTTGGCGCGACACACGTTCGGGTTGGCAGCGCCATTACCGGAAAAAGGCAGTACTAGCCATATTCTGGAGTAGAAGTAATCCGCAGGAGGGTAATTATGGCTGGTCTAATTTCACAGGTTTCAGGATGGCTTGGTCTTGCTGACGAGACCGAGGCTCTTCCAGCGCGTCCGGCAGCAGTTCCTGCCGGCGAACAGCGTCAGGTAGCACGTGTTACCCCGATGCGCCCACGTCGTGGAAACACCGACGTCAACGAGATTTTCACCATGGAGCCACGCTCTTACTCAGAGGCTCCTGAGGTTGCCGAGAACTACCGTGTCGGTATCCCAGTAATCGTAAACATGAGCAACATGTCTGAGGCTGACTCAAAGCGCATGCTCGACTTCATGCTCGGTCTAAAAGAAGGCCTAGAGGGTCACCTAAAGCGTGTAACTCCAAAGGTTTTCCTGCTTACCCCAAACCACGTTGCTGTTAATGACGAAGAACAGGGTCAGGCCGAAACCGGCGACGACCTAATCGTTCGTCCTTAGTTTTAGATAGTTTAGGTTCGAGAAATGGGTCTGCTTTCAGTCGTTCTTTGGTGGCTGCTGCAGATCCTTTTTCTTGCCCTTTTGGGTCGTTTGGCCGTAGACCTGGTCAGATCAGTAAACCCAAGTTGGCGACCAAAGGGAATGGTCTTGGTCCTGCTCGAGATCATTATGACGATTACCGACGTGCCGCTTAACTTCGTTCGTCGATTCATCCCACCAATTCGAATGGGCGCCATTGCTTTCGACCTAGGTTGGACGCTTCTGGTGATGGTAATTTTCTTTGCCCAGCGACTGGTTCTGGCTATCGCCTAATTAACCACCGCTCCGCCACTTTTTGCGGATCTCGGTTGTACCCAACCACAGTCTCTCTAAGGTAATCTTTTCTTTTATCGAGCCGTTTTCCCCAGCCGGTCGTTTAGCAAATAAAGAGGTGCGCGATGCCATTGACTCCCGAAGATGTAGTCAATAAGAGATTTCAGCCGACCAAATTCCGCGAAGGCTATGACCAGGATGAGGTCGATGATTTCCTGGACGAAATCGTCGTTGAGCTTCGACGCGTAAACCAAGAAAACGAAGACCTACGCCAGCGTCTGTTGGCATCTGAGGCCCGCATCGCTGAACTCCAGCGCAGCGGCGCCGGCCTGGCCGACCAGCTTAATGCTCCGACTGCTGAGGCCGCTTTGACTCCGGTCTACAGTCCTGCAGCCCCAAGTGCCTTCCCAGAGGCAACTCAGGACCCATCGACTCTAGACACCAACAACACCAACAACCTCCTTCAGTTGGCGCGAAAGCTACACGAGGAGCACGTCCGTGAGGGTCTAGCCAAGCGCGACGCGCTAATTGCAGAGGGTCACGCGACTGCCGCTCGTGTTGTTCGCGAGGCCGAAGCCCAGCAGCGTGCTGACATGAGCCGCCTTGAACAGGACAAAGCGCTTATCGAGCACCGCATTCAAGAGCTTCGGAGCTTTGAACGCGAGTACCGCATCAAGCTGAAGACATACATCGAGGCCCAGCTAGCCGATCTAGGTGACTCAGATGTTGCGCCCGAGGACCGACCAATTACCTCGCCGGCTCTTGGCTACAACTTTGAGACAGCGCCGGCGCCAGCGCCAGCTGCCGACAACATTTTCCGACCAGAGCCTTACGGATTCCAGGCTTTCGGGAACGAACAGATCAACAACGAAAACAACTACTAGTCTGTGACTGTTAAAAAAGCGGCCTTGGTCCGCCAGGTTTGGTTTTTGGGTACGGCATGGCTGGTTATCGGCGTCGATCAGTTCACAAAGCATTTGGCTATCCAAAATTTAGAGTTTGCCAAACCGGTTGATTTTCTTGGTTCGATTGTTCGTTTGAACCTCTTGTACAACGACTCTGCAGCTTTCTCGCTAGGTTTCGGGGCAACCTGGATTTTCACCCTGCTCTCGACTTTGGCAACTCTGGCTCTGCTTTGGTTCAGTCGTAAAATCCAGTCAAACTCGTGGGCACTGATGGGTGGAATTTTGCTCGGGGGAGTCGTGGGAAATCTAATCGACCGCTTAACTCGCGATCCTGGATTTGCTATTGGCCACGTGGTCGATTTCATCCAAATTCCATTTAATTTTGCCGTGTTCAACATTGCCGACATTGCGATCGTCAGCATGTGCGTCTTGGCTGCGATCCGTGTAATTCGCGGCGAAAAAATCGGCCAAGAATAATCCATGACATCCCTCAAGCTACTTCCGGTTCCAGATTCATTGATTGGCGAGCGAGCCGACGCCGCTCTGGCCAAGATGATGGGATTGTCACGTTCCGCAGCGGCAGATTTGCTTGCTGATGGTCACGTACTGCTAAACGGAAAAACAATTGGCAAGTCAGATCGTTTAGTGGTTGATGGCTATCTAGAAGTTTCAATGCCGACTCCCAAGACACCATTGGCCATCGTTCCGGTTGAAGTTCCTGGATTCAAAATTGTTTACCAGGATGAAGACATCATCGTGGTTGACAAACCGGCAGGAGTGGCCGCACACCCGTCGGTGGGTTGGGACGGCCCGACGGTCCCGGGGGCACTGCTGGCCCTTGGCATCCAGATTTCGACATCGGGGGCGCAGGAGCGCCAGGGCATTGTTCAGCGCCTCGATGTTGGCACCAGCGGCCTAATGACCTTGGCAAAGTCTGAGATCGCCTATTCGCGCCTTAAGCAGGCATTTAGAGATCGTGCCGTTCACAAGGTTTACCACGCGGTGATTCAGGGCCACCCTGATCCGCTTTCGGGCACCTTCGACGCCCCAATCGGCCGCCACCCCAAGGCTGAGTTCAAGTTTGCTGTCATGAATGACGGAAAGCATTCGGTTACCCACTACGAAACCCTTGAAGCTTTTCCTGCTGCATCGCTGGTCGAGGTGGTCCTCGAAACCGGACGAACTCACCAAATCCGAGTGCACTTCTCAGCTTTTAGGCACCCACTGGTTGGTGACACAATGTACGGCGCCGATCCAAAGTTGGCAGCCAAATTAAACCTTGATCGCCAGTGGTTGCATGCCATGAGGTTGAGTTTTGAACACCCAACCCAGGGTGGCACCGTTGAATTCAGCAGTGAGTATCCAGCTGACCTTGCCCATGCCCTCGAGGTCCTCAGGGCCAGCTAAAATCACTCGGCAAGCCTGATATCTCGAGCCTCGGCGCGGGGTTAGGCTGGTCTTCCACCACTTTTAAGGAGTCGCTGTTGTCTGCGTCTAAAGACTCGTTTGTGCACCTACACGTGCACACCGAGTATTCGATGCTCGATGGCGCAGCTCGAGTGAAACCGCTGATCCAGGCTGCTGCAGAACAGGGCATGCCGGCCATTGGAATCAGCGACCACGGCAATAACTTTGGTGCCTTCGATTTTTACAAAACAGCCAAGGCTGCCGGCGTCAAGCCGATCATCGGCATCGAGGCCTACCTTGCTCCGGGAACCAACCGGCAGGAGCGAACCAGGGTCCGATGGGGATCTGGTGGCGAGGACGACATCTCGGGTGGTGGTGCATTCACCCACATGACCATGTTCGCCGAGAACACCGCGGGAATGTACAACTTGTTCCGGATGTCCTCAAAGGCTTGGCTCGATGGGTTCTACTTCAAGCCGCGAATGGACCGAGAGCTACTGCAGACCTACGGAGCGGGCGTCATTGCCACCACCGGCTGTGTTTCTGGTGAGGTTCAAACTCGATTGCGCCTCGGCCAGTACGAGGAAGCCAAGAAGGCTGCGGCTGAGTTTCAGGACATCTTTGGTAAAGAAAACTTCTTCGCCGAAATCATGGACCACGGCCTCGACATCGAGCGCCGAACCATGGCCGACCTGCTACGTCTAGCCAAAGAGCTGGACATGCCACTGCTGGCTACCAACGATTTGCACTACACCCACGCCGGCGACGCCGAGGCACACGAGGCTCTACTTTGCGTTCAATCGGGCTCGACCTTGGACGATCCGAATCGCTTCAAGTTTGACTCCCAGGAGTTTTATCTAAAGTCAGCGCAGCAAATGCGCGCACTTTTTGCCGACTATCCAGAAGCCTGCGACAACACGCTATTGGTTGCAGAACGTTGCAATGTTGATTTTCAAGAACGCGAGCTTATGCCTCGATTCCCAGTTCCTGAGGGGCACACTGAGGCCAGCTGGTTCGAGCAAGAGGTTGCTGCGGGTATGCAGAGACGCTATCGGGGAGATATTCCTGAGGCTCAGGCCAAGCAGGCCTCTTACGAGGTTGAAGTTATCAAGCAAATGGGTTTCCCAGGCTACTTCCTGGTAGTTGCCGACTTTATCGCTTGGGCTCGCGCCCAGGGCATCCGAGTCGGGCCGGGTCGTGGTTCAGCCGCTGGATCCATCGTGGCCTATGCGCTGGGAATCACAGAGCTTGACCCGGTTAAGCACGGATTGATTTTTGAGCGTTTCCTAAACCCAGAGCGTGTATCCATGCCCGACATCGATGTTGACTTTGATGACCGGCGCCGCGGAGAAGTAATTCGCTATGTCTCGGACAAGTACGGTGACGACCGAGTTGCCCAGATTGTGACTTTTGGAACCATCAAGGCAAAGCAGGCCTTGAAAGATGCCGGTCGAGTTTTGGCAATGCCTTACTCTGTCGGTGAAAAGCTGACCAAGGCCATGCCTCCAATGGTTCTTGGCCGCGACATTGCCCTAAACGATCTAATCGACAGTAAGTCTGAGCGATACAAAGAAGCCCAGGATTTCCGTGACCTCATCGAGGGTGATGAAGACTCCGCCAAGGTATTCAAACTCGCGCAGGGGCTTGAGTCACTTAAGCGCCAGTGGGGTGTTCACGCCGCCGGCGTTATCATGTCAGCCGAGCCGCTCATCGACGTTATTCCAATCATGAAGCGCGAGGATGACGGCGCCGTCATTACTCAGTTTGACCAACCGCCTTGTGAAAAACTTGGTCTACTCAAGATGGACTTCTTGGGTCTGCGAAACCTAACGGTGCTCGATGACACCCTGGCGAACATCAAGGCAAACCGCAATGAAACTGTGGTCCTTGAGGACCTAGATCTCGATTCAGACCCGGCAACCTTTGAGCTTCTATCCCGCGGTGACACCCTAGGTGTTTTTCAGCTCGATGGAACGGCAATGCGTTCCCTTTTGCGCTTGCTTAAGCCATCGTTGTTTGAACACATCTCAGCAGTTATTGCTCTCTACCGACCAGGCCCGATGGGTATGAACTCCCACACCAACTATGCGCTTCGCAAGAATGGCCTGCAAGAAGTTGATTCAGTTCATCCAGAACTATCTGAGTCACTCTCTGAGGTTTTGGACCCTACCTACGGCCTGATTGTTTATCAGGAGCAAGTAATGGCTGCAGCTCAAAAAGCTGCGGGCTTCACGCTGGGTAAAGCAGACCTTTTGCGTCGCGCGATGGGTAAAAAGAACAAAGAAGAGCTGGATAAGCAGTACGAAGGCTTCTCGGACGGCATGAAGGTCAACGGGTACTCTGAGGCAGCCATCAAGGCGCTTTGGGACACACTGTTGCCTTTTGCTGACTACGCCTTCAACCGAGCCCACTCTGCGGCTTACGGTGTGCTCTCGTATTGGACTGCCTACCTGAAGGCCAATTACCCAGCCGAGTACATGGCAGCACTGCTTACTTCGGTGGGTGACTCTAAGGACAAACTTGGTCTTTACCTAAGTGAGTGTCGCCGCATGGGCATCAATGTTTTGGCACCTGATGTAAACGAATCGATTGCTGCGTTCACCGCTGTCGGTGAAGATATTCGATTCGGTCTGGGTGCTGTCAGAAATGTCGGCCTCAACGTCGTCGAAGGTATTGCTGCCTCCCGTGCCGAAAAAGGCCGATTCTCAAACTTCCACGATTTCCTTCGCAAGGTTCCGGCTACTGTCTGCTCAAAGCGTGTGATTGAGTCCCTGATCAAGGCGGGTGCATTCGACTCGATGGGGCACACTCGCCGTGCATTACTTGAAATTCACGAAGAAGCTGTCGACGCCCAATCATCTCTCAAGAAAAATGAGGCGGTAGGTCAAGTTGACCTCTTCGGCTCACTATTTGACACCGATGAATCGGTTCAGGAGACCTTTGGTGGTTCGGTTCCTGACCGCCCAGAATGGCCTAAAAAAGAGAAGCTAGCCTACGAGCGCGACATGCTTGGTCTGTACGTCAGCGACCATCCTTTGGCCGGCCGAGAGGCTCAGTTGGCGAGATTCTCAGAGCAGACTATTGGTGCCATTGCTTCAAGCGAGACCATCAAAGATGGTGAAACGGTAACCGTTGCCGGTTTGATTACCTCGGTTCAGCACAGGGTTGCCAGAGCCTCAGGAAACCAGTACGGCTCGGTGGTAATCGAGGACTTCGAGGGTGAGATGAACGTCATGCTCATGGGTAAGACCTACCTCGAGTACGGTCGAAACCTTCAGCCAGACCAGGTAGTAGTGGTGCGCGGTCGCATCAGTCAGCGTGACGATGGCAATAGTCTGCACGCCTATTCAATCGAAACTCTGGAGGGTTCGACTGAGAACTCCAATGGTCCTGTAATTTTACGAATGCCTGAAACTGAGGCCACGCGAGAGGTTCTCGAAGAACTTGCTCGAATTTTGCGAGTGCACTCGGGGCGCGAAGAGGTCCAGGTGCTGCTCGTTGGAGAAGGTACCGAAAGGCTTTTCAAACTGCAGCAAAAAGTGACTGTTAGCCAGGACCTTTTTGGTGAGTTGAAAGTGTTGCTGGGAGCGCGCTGCCTTCAGGCTTAGGCCAGTTTTTCGCCCGGCTTTACGTAGCCGCGTTGGTAGTAAAGCAGCGCTGGCTGAAGTTCGCCGATTAGTCCTTCGATAACGTCCACAATGATTACCGCGTTTGAAGCAACCGCATGCTTCTCGCGAATTTTTGCAATCAAAATGGATGTTGCTGCCGGAAACACCGGAACTCCGTAAGGCCCCTCGTGCCAGTCATCATCAGCAAAGCGGAGGGTGTGGTCGGCTGCCATCTTTTGAGCTAGGGCCAAATTGCCTTCGCCAAGAGTGTGAATTGCCACGTAGCTGGCCTGCTCAAGGGCTGGCCAGGTACTTGAACCGCAGGCAACGTTGAAGCTCGCCAGGGGAGGGTTTGCACCAAGAGAAGTCATCGATGTTGCGGTAAAACCAACTGGCTTGCCGGCGGCATCGAGCATGGTGATAACCGAAACACCCGAGGCGTGCCTTCTGAAGGTTGCCTTCAGTGCTTCAACCGGATCTTTTTCTATCTCTAACTCAGACATGGCCCACTAACTGTTTGTTTCTTCAAGGGTATCCAACTCATCTCGCCGTTTAGACTTGTTTTCAAATAGAGGAGACACATTGAACGAGCCAATTCCGGTTAATTTGCGAGTCGTTGACCTTCGCGGTCAGAGTTTCGACAGTGCGCAGGTTAACCGTTTGGTTCCGCGAGCCTCGGTTGATATCACCCAAGCCGTAGAACAAATTCGACCATTGCTCGAGGACGTTCGTACGCTGGGTGAATCGGCAATTGTCGATGTAACCCTCACCCGCGATGGAGTCGATCCTCGCCCCCTTCGGGTTACCGAGGAAGAGCTTCGACGAGCTGAGGCTGAGCTCAGCCCAGAACTTCGTCGTGCCATCGAAGAGTCAATTGAGCGCGTTTTCAAGGTGTCCCGGGCCACTCTTCCGCAGGACACTTCTGTAACTCTTGCTGAGGGTGCCGTGGTCCACCAAAGGTGGCAGCCGGTCGATTCGGTTGGTCTATACGTGCCCGGCGGCAAAGCGGTTTATCCATCCAGCGTAATCATGAACGTGATTCCAGCTCAGGTTGCTGGCGTCGAGCGACTGGCTCTGGCTTCACCGGCCCAAAAAGAATTCAACGGGCGTCCGCACCCGACGGTGCTGGCTACCGCGTCAATTTTGGGTGTCAAGGACGTCTTCTGCATGGGCGGTCCCGCTGCTGTGGCAGCCTTCGCCTATGGCATTAAGCAAATCGATTTTGAACCGGTCAGCCTGGTGACTGGTCCAGGAAACATCTATGTGGCAGCCGCCAAGCGTGCTCTCCGAGGCGCCATCGGTATTGACTCTGAAGCTGGCACCACTGAAATCCTGATTCTTGCTGATGAGAGTGCAAATGCACGCTTCATCGCCTACGACCTAGTGAGTCAGGCCGAGCACGATGAGGCGGCCGCATCTGTTTTGGTCACCGATTCAGAGGCGCTTGCTCACGCGGTTATAAATGAACTGGCGGCGATTGTGGCTTCAACCAGTCACACTGAGCGCGTTCGCACCGCTCTCGAAGGGCAGCAGTCTGCAGTTGTGTTGGTCAGCAGTCTGACTGACGCTATTAAGTTCACCAATCACTACGCAACCGAGCACCTAGAAATTCACACGAGTGACAACCAGGCTGCATTGGATGCCATTACCAATGCCGGTGCAATTTTCCTCGGTGAGTACTCACCTGTTTCTCTGGGGGACTACATGGCCGGGTCAAACCACGTTTTACCTACCGGTCAACAGGCAAAATTCGGCGCTGGCTTGGGTGTGCACACATTCCTTCGCGCTCAGCAGGTCATTGATTATCAGAAATCCGGTCTGGAGCCGATCGCCAAGATGGTCGCCGATTTTGCTGAATCCGAGGGATTGCCTGGCCACGGTGATGCCGTCACCGCGCGTTTTGATCGGTAATAAACAGATTTAACTTGCAAGTCGGCCTCCAAAATCACAAGATATAGTGGTTAGGAAACAAAATATTTCTACATCTAGTGCCAAAATTTGTAGACAGAACAAGGTTTGTTTCGGAAGGGCTTGATTATGCACTGTCCATTTTGCAGATTCGCCGATTCGCGCGTGACCGATTCGCGCACCTCTGATGATGGTTCATCGATTCGTCGTCGTCGTCAGTGCCCTGAGTGTGGCATGCGCTTCAGCACCACCGAAACCGCCAGTCTTACAGTGGTGAAGCGCAGCGGTGTGACCCAACCTTTCAGCCGTGACAAAATCATGAACGGTGTCAGAAAGGCATGCCAGGGGCGTCCGGTATCCGAATCAGACCTTGCGCTATTAGCCCAGACCGTTGAAGAAGACGTGCGTTCTACTGGCGCTGCTCAGCTCGAGGCAAACGACATCGGACTTGCTATTTTGGAGCCACTTCGAAAGCTCGACGAGGTTGCTTTTATGCGTTTCGCCAGCGTTTATCAGGGTTGGGAAACTCTAGAAGATTTCGAGGCTGCGATCGGAAAGCTTCGGGCCAGCCACCGAGAGCAGTAGTGTCGTACCCTCGGCTCAGAATTACTTTTTAGTCACAGACGAAAGGCAAGTTCATGAATGACCACCAAGACTTCGGAGATTCAACACCAACCGGCCGCGGACTGACTATTAGCCGGATTTACACGCAAGAGGGCGTTCACCCGTTCGACCAGGTGAATTGGGAATACCGGGACGTCGTGCAGACCAATTGGCAGACCGGCGAGACAATTTTTGAGCAATCTGGCGTTGAATTCCCCGACTTCTGGAGCATCAACGCCAGCACAATTGTGACTACCAAGTACTTCCGCGGTGCCGTTGGGGCTTCTGACCGCGAATTCAGTCTCAAACAACTGATCAACCGGGTAGTCCACACCTACACTCACGCGGGGAGAGAAAACGGATATTTTGCCTCCGAGAATGACGCCACGGTTTTTGAGCACGAACTCACATACATGCTCCTAAACCAGATCTTCAGCTTCAATTCACCGGTATGGTTCAACGTTGGCACCAAGAGCCCGCAACAGGTATCCGCCTGCTTCATTCTCGCCGTCGATGATTCCATGGATTCGATTTTGAACTGGTATCGCGAAGAGGGGCTGATCTTTAAAGGCGGTTCCGGAGCCGGGCTCAACCTGTCACGAATTCGCTCATCCAAGGAGCTTCTCAAAAAGTCAGGCGGAACCGCGTCCGGCCCAGTTTCGTTCATGCGTGGGGCAGATGCCAGCGCTGGCACAATCAAGTCGGGCGGGGCCACGCGCCGAGCAGCCAAAATGGTAGTCCTGGACGTCGATCACCCGGACATCGAAGAATTCATAGAGACCAAGGCACGTGAAGAGGGCAAGATTCGCGTTCTCCGAGACGCCGGTTACAACATGGAACTCGGCGGCAAGGACATCATCTCGGTCCAGTATCAAAATGCCAATAACTCCGTGCGGGTAAATGCTGAGTTCATGGAAGCGGTGGAACACGGTGGCTCCTTTGGTCTTCGTGCCCGCACCACCGGTGAAGTGATCGAAACCGTTGATGCACGCGAACTGTTTGCAAAAATTGCTGATGCCGCGTGGCAATGTGCCGACCCAGGTATTCAGTACGACGACATTATTAACGACTGGCACACTACTCCCGAGTCAGGTCGCATTTCAGCATCTAACCCTTGCTCGGAGTACATGCACCTTGATAACTCAAGCTGCAACCTAGCCTCGCTCAACCTGCTCAAGTTCCTTCTTCCAGACGGTTCTTTTGACAGCGATACCTTCATCAAGGCCAATGAACTTATTTTTACGGCCATGGACATTTCAATTTGCTTTGCCGACTTCCCAACCGAGGCAATTGCCCAGACAACTCGTGCTTTCCGCCAACTAGGCATTGGCTATGCAAATCTCGGTGCCCTGCTTATGGCGATTGGCGTTCCTTATGACAGTCGCGAAGGTTTTGCCCTCGCGGCCGCAATCACCTCACTGATGACAGCAACCGCTTATCGCCGTTCGGCAGAGCTTGCCGGTGTAGTCGGGGCTTACGAGGGATTTGCTAAAAACCAGTTCGCTCACGAGCGAATTATGGCCAAGCACCAAGAGGCCAGTTTGCAGGTTGATCCGGTCAGTCAGATTGATGCTGACGTAATCGATGCAGCCAATTATCAGTGGGCTTTGAACCGTGAGATCGGTGCCCAAAATGGCTGGCGCAACGCCCAAGCCTCACTCTTGGCCCCAACCGGGACCATCGGCTTCATGATGGATTGCGACACCACCGGAATTGAACCTGATTTCTCGCTAGTCAAGTACAAGAAGCTCTCAACTGGCGGTTCGATGCAGATCGTCAACCAAACTATTCCGTTTGCACTTCACCGCCTTGGCTATGCCCAAGAAACCATTGAGCAAATCATTGAGCACATTGGTCAGCACGGTCACGTGGTTGATGCTCCTGGTTTGAAGGTGGAACACTATCCGATTTTTGATACCGCGATTGGGGTCCGGGCAATTGAGCCGATGGGCCATGTTCGCATGATGGCTGCGGTTCAACCCTTCCTATCGGGTGCTATTTCAAAGACCGTAAACATGCCTGAGACAGCAACTCGCGAGGAAATCGCTGACGTCTACTTCCAGGGCTGGAAAATGGGTCTGAAGGCTCTGGCTATCTATCGCGACAACTGTAAAGTCGGTCAGCCACTTTCTGATGCCAAGGCAAAATCTGCCCCCGCTCCAGAGAGTGATCAAAAAGTCGTCTCTTCAGGGCTGGGTTCGCCAATGGCTCACCCAGTTCGCAAACGCCTACCAAAGTCGCGGCCATCCTCAACAACTTCATTCACTGTGGGCGGAGCTGAGGGTTACATGACCGCCGGGTCTTACCCTGACGGTGGCCTCGGTGAGGTATTCCTCAAGCTTGGTAAACAGGGCTCAACCTTGGCCGGCGTAATGGACGCATTCTCGATTGCAGTCTCGATCGGCCTGCAATATGGCGTCCCACTTGAAACCTTTGTGCAAAAGTTCACGAATGTGTCCTTCGAGCCGGCTGGACTAACCGATGACGCCGACATTCGAATGGCCAAGTCGCTGATGGATTACATCTTCAGGCGCCTGGCTCTTGACTACTTGCCAATCGAGACGCGAACCTACCTAGGTATTCTCTCCTCGGAGGAGCGCACCGCGGCACTCGATGCCAATTCGACCTACGGACTGCCAGAGGTTGTCCCGCCAACCACTCAGCCTGTTTCGAAAAACACCGACTCACCAATTTCCGCAGGAGCGGTGGTTGACGACGCACTGCGTCAGGTGGCCGAAGCAGTAGCTGAGGTAGTTGTTGCAACTCCGCCACAGGCCAGTGTGAAACGCGAAATTCATTCCTCGGCCGAGCTTTTCGAAATGCTGCAGGGCACTGAATCAGATGCGCCACTCTGTTTCAACTGCGGCATCAAGATGCGTCCGTCTGGTTCCTGCCACGTTTGTGAGGGTTGTGGCTCAACCTCGGGCTGCAGCTAGTCGCTGAGGTATTCTTTACCGGTGCTGTATCGCCTAATTTTTAAACTTTTCTTCGCTCGTCTAGATGCTGAGCAAGCTCACCACATCGGAATGTTTGGCATTCGGTTTGCGGGTGCCATTGGGCTCACAAAGTTGGCTCGGGTTCGCACCAGCGGTCGCGGATCAGTGCAGGCTTTTGGTCTTCACTTCGATGCTCCATTTGGTGTAGCCGCTGGCTTTGACAAAAATGCAGTGGCTATTAAAGCTCTCGGAGAGCTTGGGTTCTCTCACGTTGAAATCGGCACCGTAACGGCAATTCCTCAGGGTGGCAACGAGAAACCACGCCTGTTTCGCTTGATTCCTGACCGTGCCCTGATTAACCGCATGGGCTTTAACAACGATGGCGCTCAGGCAGTGGCCAATCGGTTAGAAAAGCTCAGGAACCGTCACGGATCAAACCTGCCGGTTATCGGCGTCAACATCGGCAAAAGTCGCGTGGTTGAGGTTGAGCAGGCAGAGTCTGACTATCGTGCAAGCGCTCGATTGTTAGCCCCGCATGCCGACTATTTGGCAGTGAACGTTTCATCACCAAATACGCCAGGCCTGCGTTCACTGCAATCGGTTGAGGCCTTGGAGCCAATCCTCAATGCCGTTCTAGAAGAAGCCGGAAGCACCCCGGTCCTAGTCAAGATTGCCCCAGATCTTGCTGACGAAGATATCGCTGCAGTTGCTGATTTGGCATTTGACCTCGGGTTGGCCGGTGTGATTGCAACCAACACAACAATTTCTCGCGATGGCCTCAAAACTAACCCCAACATCGTCGCTGCAGCTGGCGCCGGAGGGCTTTCGGGCGCTCCGCTCAAGGCAAGATCGCTCGAGGTGCTCCGTTTGCTTAGGGCTCGCCTAAATGGCCGGGTTGCCATTATTTCTGTTGGCGGAATCGAAACCGCGGCTGAAGCGCAAGAACGCTTGGATAACGGTGCAACCCTAGTCCAGGGTTACACAGGGTTTATTTACGAGGGTCCGCTCTGGGCAAGGCGAATCAACCGCGAACTAACTCGCTAATAAAAAAGGACCGCCATCAAGGCGGTCCTTTTTTGCTAAGTCGTTTGGCTACTTCTTCCGTCCACGCTTGACACGGGCTTTTGGCAAGCGCATTGGGCGCATCTGAATCGAGCGCATCGCGGCGTACCAGCGAAGGCCTGACTCTACCTTGTCGGCTCCATACTTTTCGGCAAGTTCCTTGGTAGCTCCGCGGCCGATCAAAGTTGCATTAACACCTACAACAATGAACAACAACCACATGGCAACCAGTGTGGTCAGCTGAACGATGTAGCTGTCGATGGCCGAGATGATAATTACCAAGAACAGCGTCGGCATAACCATTTCGCCGGCAGTGAATCTTGAGTCCACGTAGTCACGCACAAAAGCGCGCTGTGGTCCACGGTCGCGAGCACTTAGGTACTTCTCGTCGCCTCTAGCCATACCCTCGCGTGCACGCAGACGTTCTTCTTTCAGGCGAGCCTTGGCAGCGGCACGAGCCTCTGGGCTTCGGTCGCCAACCAGTGGCTTGCGGTTTAGCGCTTCGCGTTCTTTACGGCTCGGGGTAGGGCGCCCCTTTGGCTCGACAGATTTCTTTTGCTCGGTCATTAATGTCCTCAGTAACTTGCTTGGGCTTATAGATTACTCTCATGACCCCAGTGCCAGACTCAGAATTCAGCCGATTTGCCCAAGATTCGGCCTCCAGTGTCGACAACCGCTTCGAGGCCACGCTTACCTCGCTGATGGAGCTAGCCAAGGTGCCGGGAATCGCCTGGGAGGCCTTTGATAGTTCACATCTTGATACCAGCGCTCAAATGGTTTCGGATTTGTTCAGAAACCTAAATATTTTTGACTTTGTCGAGGTTAGAAGATCCGCAGTTGACGGAAAACCCGGCGCACCGGCTGTTATTGCCAGACGAGCTGCCAAAAACGGCAAACCCCAGGTGCTCCTCTATGCCCATCACGATGTTCAGCCGCCGGGCAACAGCGATGAGTGGAAAACCAACCCATTCGATCCGGTAAGGACAGAGGATCGAATTTTTGGCAGGGGAGTGGCTGACGACAAGGCGGGCATTGTTGCCCACCTGGCAGCGCTGCAGGCCCTAGTCGATTCAGAGGGTAAAGACTTCGACCTCGGTATTTCACTCTTCATTGAGGGCGAGGAGGAGGCCGGTTCGCCCACCTTTAGAAACTTTCTCGAAGAAAACCAAGCTGATCTAGCCGCTGATGTAATCATCGTTGCTGACTCTGGAAACTGGACCACCGAAGTACCAGCCCTGACCACGACCCTCCGAGGATTAGTTTCGGTGGTTGTTCAGGTTAAGACCCTGGATCATGCCGTGCACTCGGGGATGTATGGGGGAGCCGTGCCCGACGCGATGTTGGCCATGATCAAATTGCTGGCCAGCCTGCACGATGATCAGGGCGACGTAGCGGTTACGGGGCTAAAATCAGCCCAAACCGACGAACTTGCCTATTCCGAGGATTCACTGAGGCAGGACTCAGGGCTTTTGCCAAAAACTCAAACAATCGGATCTGGCGGCATCCTGCAGAGAATTTGGGGCAAGCCGGCCATCACTGTAATCGGAATCGACGGGCAAACCGTCGCCCTGTCATCGAACACCCTCTTACCGAGTGTGAGGGCCAAAATCAGCATGAGAATAGCACCGGGGCAAGATCCGGCCGAGGCGCTGAACCTCCTAAAAGCTCATCTGCTAAGTCACACGCCGTTTGGTGCTGAGCTTTCATTTGGTGAAGTTGAATTGGGCAAGCCTTTCGACATGGATGATTCAGGCTGGGCAGCGCAATTGGTCAAGAAATCTTTGGCTCACGGATGGCGTGAGGCTCCGGTGAACATTGGCATCGGTGGCTCAATTCCGTTCATCGCAGACTTGACCGAGGTATTTCCGGCCGCCCAAATTCTGGTTACCGGAGTTGAGGACCCCGATTCGCGAGCTCACAGCCCTAACGAATCCGTTCACATTGAAAGCCTAAGAAAAGCCATGGTTTCTGAGGCGATTTTCCTGCTCGCAGGGAATGAACTAGAGCTCTGAGGGGTTCACTTAAGGCGTCGAGAAAGTTAGACTTAAGACACCAAAGTACGTAGAAGGCGGACCAAATGACTCAGACTCTAGAAACCGGCGTAACTCTTACCGAGCAGGCTCAGGACAAGGTTCGCACTCTCATTTCTGCTGAGGGTCGCGACGACCTGCGTTTGCGCGTAGCGGTCCAGCCTGGAGGTTGTTCAGGACTGATTTACCAGCTTTACTTTGACGAGCAGTTGGCCGAAGGTGACGTCGTATCGGAGTTCAACGGTGTAGAAGTTGTCGTCGACAAGATGAGTGTTCCTTACCTCGACGGAGCTTCGATTGACTTCGAAGACACCATCCAGAAGCAGGGTTTCACCATAGACAACCCAAATGCAGCTGGTTCATGTGCCTGCGGAGATTCATTCAACTAGTCACAATTCAGAAAAAATTTCTAAAACCCCGATTTGCTCAGCGGCGAATCGGGGTTTTTCTAGTCAAAAATCCGTTATTCAACAGCGTTTGTGGCTGGATGGCGGCCACAATGAGCGTAGGATAGACAACGTAACGATTCGATATTCGAAGGGTCGATTGTGCTAAAAAAGCGTGCAATTAAGTGGGCAGCCTTGCCTACTGCAGCATCATTGATGTTGCTCCTCAGTGGCTGTACTCCTCAGGAGTTCCAGCGTGGTCTACTGCCGGGTGAAACCGGTGTAACCAACCACACCGAGCGCATTGTTGGTCTCTGGACCACATCATGGATTGTCCTATGGATCGTCGGTGGTATTGCTTGGGCTCTGATGTTCTGGGCAATCATCGTCTACCGTCGCCGCAAGGGAGACACCGCACCACCTTCGCAGCTTCGTTACAACAACCCGATTGAGACCATGTTCACCGTGGTCCCGCTAATCATCACCATCGGATTCTTTGCCTTCACCGCCCGCGACATGGCAGCCATCGAGGCACCGGTCGCAAACCCGGACGTAGAAATCGAAGTTATCGGTAAGCAGTGGAGCTGGGACTTCAACTACGTTGACGGCAACGTTTACGACTCTGGTGTTCAGTCTGACTTCGATGGCGAAGAGGGGGCTGAAGCAAAGCTTCCAACCTTGTACCTGCCAGTCAACAAGTCAGTCAAGATTGACCTTTCTGCTCGCGACGTAATCCACTCTTTCTGGGTAATCGATTTCCTTTACAAGAAGGACATGTTCCCGGGTCGCACCAACACCATGTACTTCACCCCTCAGGTTGAGGGAACCTACCAGGGTAAGTGTGCTGAGCTCTGTGGTGAGTACCACTCATTGATGTTGTTCAACGTCAAGGTTGTCTCACAGGCCGAGTATGACGCTCACCTTGCTGACCTAGCTGCAGCCGGCAATGTCGGTCAGCTGGATGAAACCTACGACCGCAACCAGAACCTTCCGGGCGACAACCCAGAGATCAGAGGATAAGGACTATGGCTACCGCAACTGCAACCAAGCCGGCCTACGGAACTTCTAAGAAGACCAAGGGACAGATCCTGGTCGACTGGCTAACCACAACCGACCACAAGAAGATCGGTTACCTGTACCTAATTACCTCGTTCGCATACTTCCTTATCGGTGGTGTGATGGCGTTGGTAATTCGTGCCCAGCTGGCTGCTCCAGGTCTTGACATCGTTCAGACCAAAGAGCAGTACAACCAGTTGTTCACCATGCACGGAACCATCATGTTGCTGATGTTCGCGACCCCATTGTTCGCGGCATTCGCCAACATCTTGATGCCAGTTCAGATCGGTGCTCCAGACGTGGCATTCCCTCGTCTAAACGCCATCGCCTACTGGTTCTACTTCTTCGGTTCATTCGTAGCTGTTGCTGGTTTCTTCACCCCACAGGGTGCAGCAAGCTTCGGTTGGTTTGCCTACGCTCCGCTAAACAGCACCACATTCTCGCCCGGTCTAGGTGGCGACCTCTGGGTTTTCGGTCTTGCACTTAGCGGTTTCGGAACCATCATGGGTGGTGTCAACTTCATCACCACGATTTTGACCATGCGTGCTCCTGGTATGACCATGTTCCGTTTGCCAATTTTCGTTTGGAACACTCTGGTTACCTCGATTCTGGTCATCATGTGTTTCCCTCCTCTAGCTGCTGCACTTTTTGCACTAGGTGCCGATCGTCGTTTCGATGCTCACATCTTCGACCCGGCTAACGGTGGACCAATGCTTTGGCAGCACCTGTTCTGGTTCTTCGGCCACCCAGAGGTTTACATCCTTGCGTTGCCGTTCTTCGGAATCATTTCTGAGATCTTCCCGGTCTTCAGCCGCAAACCAATCTTTGGTTACAAAACCTTGGTTTACGCAACCATCGCTATTGCTGCGCTGTCGATGACTGTTTGGGCTCACCACATGTACGTGACCGGTTCGGTGCTACTACCGTTCTTCGCGTTCACCACCATGCTTATCGCAGTGCCTACCGGTGTAAAGATCTTCAACTGGATTGGTACCTTCTGGAAGGGCTCAGTCTCGTTCGAAACCCCAATGCTTTACGCTCTGGGCTTCTTGACCACCTTCATCTTCGGTGGTTTGACCGGTGTAATTCTTGCTTCACCAGCATTGGACTTCCACTTGTCTGACAGCTACTTCGTGGTCGCTCACTTCCACTACGTAGTATTCGGTACCGTTGTGTTCGCAATGTTTGCCGGTATCTACTTCTGGTACCCAAAGATGACCGGAAAGATGCTGAACGAGCGCCTCGGAAAGATCCAGTTCTGGCTTTTGTTCACCGGCTTCCACGTGACCTTCTTGATTCAGCACTGGTTGGGCATCATCGGTATGCCACGCCGTTACGCGACCTACCTGCCTGAAGACGGCTTCACCTGGATGAACGGCGTTTCAACTGCTGGTTCAGCACTGTTGGCTCTCTCGATCATTCCATTCCTTTGGAACATCTACATCACCGCTCGTAAGGGTGAAAAGACCACCCTCAACGACCCATGGGGCTACGGACGCTCACTTGAGTGGGCTACAGCTACTCCGTTCCCACGCCACAACTTCACCTCGATTCCACGTGTGCGTTCAGAGTCTCCAGCATTCGACTTGAACCACCCAGAGTTCGCAGCACCTGAGGCCAAGGCTTCTGCTGCACCAAAGAAGTAAGGGCTAGCAACATGAAGTTCAACGGAAACCTGTTCTGGTTCCTAACCGTCTTCTACTTTGTAGATGCAATCGGTTATGCCATCTGGTGGTACAACACCAATGGTGGGTACGAGCCAATTGGTACCGCGGCTATCGCGATGCTTGGCTTTATGTCGGCATTCTTGGCTTTCTACATCAAGAAGACCTACAAGGTTCAGGGGCCGGTTCCTGAGGACCGCCTAGACGCAAACATTGAAGATGGTGACTCTGAGCTTGGCTACTTTGCCCCATGGAGCTGGTGGCCACTATTCCTTGGTCTATTCGCATCGATGGCTTTCGCAGCATTGGCTGTGGGCTGGTGGCTATTCTTCATCGCCTTCCCACTCTGCTTGGTTGCCATCATCGGTTTCGTATTCGAACGCAGCCGCGGTCTAAACGCCCACTAAACGCTTCAAAAAAAGGCCCCAGCCACTTGTTGGTTGGGGCCTTTTTTATGCGCTGGATCGATGAGCGTGCACTTTGCATCGCGCAATCGCTATCTACGTAGGGGATAAGTCAGGGGCAGTTCGCGTCAGGCGAGGTTGGCGTCTGCCCAGTAGTAAATAGCCCGTTGGATGAACAATGCCAACCCAGGTTCATAGGCCTCGTACGTCGCCTTGAATGCCGGATCCATTGTGTAGGTTAGGGCCAGAGATTTGTAGGCCACTCTACTCGGAGTCCAGAACTGGCAGACGTATGCGTAGTGCTTTCCAATCCACTCCTGAATAGCTTCAGAATCAGCTGAATTGCCTTCAACCATGAGAGCTGCGATGTTCTGGGCTATGTGATCATGGCCGCGCTTGTACTCGTTGTATTGCTCTTGGTTGGTGTGCAGACTCGCGTGGTGCGAGCTGGCTGTTGGTTCGAAAGTCACCCTTTGATTCTAGAACGCGCAGCCAGCGCCCAACCGGGTAAAAGAAAACCCCCACAGCCTTTGGGCCGCGGGGGAGTTCTCAGAGAACTTACTTCTTCGCTGGGGTTTTCTTCGCAGCTACAGCCTTCTTAGGCTTTTCCTCAACCGCAGGTGCGTGGTCGTGGTGTGCTGCGTCAAGCTCACTCTGAGTTACCGGCGCGATGCGGTCCTCGAAGTAGAAGCGTGACAGACCTGCACGGATTCGAGCACCGATGGTGATCTTTCCGGCAGCGTTCGGGCGGGCCAAGGTTGGAGCGTAGTCCTTGAAGTCGACCAGCTTCCACTGCTCAAACTCATCTAGAGGCTCGTGGACCTCAATGTACTCACCGTGTGGCAAGCGCACGATTCGACCGGTTTCGCGACCGTGAAGAACAATTTCGCGGTCCTTACGCTGTAGCGATAGACAGGTGCGCTTGGTAATGATGTAAGCCAAGATCGGGCCTACGATGAGCAGAATCTGCATCGAGGTTAGAACCTGGTTTAGTGACATCTTGAAGTTGGTCGCAATCAAGTCGGTTGCTGCGCCAGCCCAGAGGACTGCGTAGAAGACCACACCAGCTGCACCGATAGCGGTACGGGTTGGAGCGTTGCGTGGGCGGTCAAGCACGTGGTGTTCGCGCTTGTCTCCGGTTACCCAGGCTTCGATGAACGGGTAGACGGCTACGACAATCAAGAAGCCAACGCCAACGATCATCGGCAGCAGAATGTTGAATGCCCAAGTGTTTCCACCAATGATGAATTCAAGTCCGGTAGGTGCCAAGCGTAGGGCACCGTCCAGCCAACCAATGTACCAGTCAGGCTGGGTACCAGCTGAAACTGGAGACGGGTCGTAGGCACCGAAGTTCCAAACCGGGTTGATGGTGAAGGTTGCTGAGATCAGCATGATTACACCGAACACGATGAAGAAGAATCCACCAGCCTTTGCCACGTAAACAGGCATTAGCGGGTAACCAACAACGTTGCTGTCCTTACGTCCAGGGCCTGAGTAGTGGGTGTGCTTGTGAATAACCACCATGAAGAGGTGAATCACGATGAACACCAAAATCAGTGCTGGAACCAGAAGAATGTGCAGACCGTAGAGGCGCGCGATGATTTCTTCGCCTGGGAACTCGCCACCGAATAGAAGTGAAGAGGTGTAGGCGCCGATGACCGGTAGGCCCTTGATCATTCCATCGATGATGCGAAGACCGTTACCTGAAAGAAGGTCATCAGGGAGTGAGTATCCGGTGAATCCACCAGCCATACCCAAAACGAAAAGTACGAAACCGACTACCCAGTTGATTTCACGAGGCTTGCGGAATGCACCGGTGAAGAACACGCGGAGCATGTGCAGACCGGCAGCAGCTACGAATAGTAGAGCTGACCAGTGGTGAACCTGGCGCATCAATAGACCGCCACGAACCTCAAACGAAATGTCCAGGGTCGATGCATAAGCGATCGACATCTCGGCACCCTTGAGGGGTCCGTAGACGCCATCGTAAATAACCGGAGTCATGGCCGGTTGGAAGAAGAAGGTCAAGAAAGTACCTGACAACAGCAACACAAGGAAGCTGTATAGGGCAACTTCACCCAGCATGAACGACCAGTGGTCAGGGAAAACCTTGCGGCCGAATTCTTTCAGGATGCCTGCTACGCCGACGCGTTCGTCTAGGTAGTTAGCGGTGCCCGCAAGAAATCCACCCTTTTTAGGTGCTGCAACTGCGTTACTCATTTTTAGCGCTCCCAGAAGCTAGGGCCAACAGGTTCGGTGAAGTCGCTCTGGGCGATCAGGTAACCTTCGGCGTCAACGGTGATTGGTAGCTGTGGCAATGGGCGTGATGCAGGCCCGAAAACCACCTTGCAGGCATCAGTGACATCGAATGTCGACTGGTGGCAAGGGCAAAGCAGGTGGTGAGTGTGCTGCTCGTAGAGTGCAACTGGGCAACCTACGTGGGTACAGATCTTTGAGTAAGCAACGATGCCGTCGTATGACCAGCTCTTGCGCTCATCAGATTCTTTGATGTCGGCTGGGTCAAGGCGAACCAAAAGAACAGCTGCCTTAGCCTTCTCCTCGAGCTTGTGGTGCTCTAGCTCGCTGAGGCCTTCAGGAATTACGTGGAAAACAGAACCAATTGTTACGTCTGAAGCCTTGATTGGTAGACCGCTTGGGTCCTTAGCCAAACGAGTGCCCTTCTTCCACATGGTGTGACGAAGAGTGTCACCAGGGTTTGGTCCCAAGTCGCCGAAAATCATGATTGCTGGCAGCGGGAACAAAGCCAATGCGCCGTAGAGTGAGCGGCGAATTAGTTTGCGACGGCTAAAACCAGACTCAGAGTCGGCAAGTTTGATGATCTCGACTGCACGCGCACGAACTTCTTCTGAACCACGAGCAATGTGGCGCTCCTCTGAAACTTCAGCATCAGGCATCAGGGTCTTGGCCCAGTGCACAGCACCGATTCCAATTCCCAAGAGGCCGAGGGTAATGCCGAGACCTAATAGGAGAGTGTTTAGGCGAACGGTGCCGAGCTCTTCGGTAATAGGGAAAGCGAAGTACGCGTAAACCGCAAATGCGCTACCGACGATAGAAGTGAAGAACAAAGCAGCAACCTGACGAGCAGCTGCCTTCTCGTGCTTCACGCTCTTGTCTGTCATGCGGACACGGTGAGGCTCCAGGCCTGGGTCCTGCAGTCGATCAGCTGGAATCACGGCCAAGCCTGCGGCGTAGTCGTGCTCTGGCTCTTGCGAATCCGCTGAAGTGATGCTCTTGTTGCTCACTCTATGCTCCCTTGTATTTCTAAAGTTCTAAAAGTTAGTTTGACTTTGCGCCAAGCCAGATGGTGATGGCGATGATCAGACCCAAAACAAATACCCAAGCAAACAGACCCTCAACAACAGGACCAAGGTTCGCTAGTTCATAACCACCGGCTGATGGGTTTTCTTCCACGTACTTCAAGTAAGTGATGATGTCTTTTTTGTCTTCTGGAGTCAGGTTTGCGTCATTGAACACAGGCATGTTCTGTGGACCGGTAACCATGGCCTCGTAAATGTGCTTCGACTCAACACCCTTCAGGGCTGGAGCAAACTTACCCTCGGTTAGTGCTCCACCAGCACCAACGGCGTTGTGGCACATTGCACAGTTGATGCGGAACAGCTCGCCACCGCGAGTTGCATCGCCGTCAGCGGCAAGCATTTCTTCGGTCGGAACAGCAGGCCCAGGAGCCAGTGAGGCTACGTAGGCAGCCAGTGAGTCGATCTGCTCCTGTGTGAACTGGACCTTCTTGGCCTCTAGCTGGGGACCTGAAGCCTGGCCAGGCATACGACCCGTGCCCACCTGGAAGTCGACCGAAGCTGCTCCAACGCCAATCAGGCTTGGACCAGCTGCAGAACCTTCAGCAGCCTTACCGTGACAGCTGGCACAGTTAGCCAAAAAGAGCTTGCGGCCTTCTTCGACCTGAGCGGCGCTGGCCACAGCAGATGCTGGCTTGACCTGCTCGACCGCTGCTGTAGCAGCTGCGTAGCCACCACCGGTTAGAGCAAGACCAGCCGCCATTACTAGAACGGCAGCAAATGGGCTGCGTCGCGAGCCCTTGTTTTTCATGAAAGCCATCTTTGGAGTCTCTCTTTATTTCAAAACGTAAACGATAAGGAACAGGCCGATCCAGACCACGTCAACGAAGTGCCAGTAGTAAGAAACCACGATGGCACTGGTCGCCTCGTAGTGTCCGTACTTCTTGGCTGCGTAGGTGCGGCCGATGATTAGCAGAAACGCGACTAGACCGCCGGTTACGTGAAGTGCGTGGAATCCGGTGGTGATGTAGAAGGCGCTGCCGTAAGAGTTTGAGTTGAGAGCGACACCCTCGGAGATCAAGGTGGCGTACTCCCAGACCTGACCGGCCACGAAGATTGCGCCCAAGAAGTAGCTGAGCATGAACCACTCGGCCACACCCCACTTGGCTGGTGACCAACCGGTGGCACGTGGCTGAAGGCGCTCAGCAGCAAAAACACCGAACTGAGCGGTGAAAGATGAGGCGACCAAGATGATGGTGTTTACCAGAGCGAACGGGACGTTCAGGATCGCTGTGTCGTGAGCCCAGATTTCAGGCGAGTTTGCGCGAAGGCTGAAGTACATCGCGAAAAGGCCAGCAAAGAACATCACCTCGCTTCCAAGCCAAACGATTGTTCCAACCGAGGTTGAACTTGGGCGGTTAATGACAGGTGCGCTTAAGGTCGTCATGCTTCAATCCTAACCCTGAGAAGTGCCTGAAATCGGCATTTTTTGGGCATGAATTCGAGAAATTCGGCAATAAACTTTGGGTTATGACCTCAGCATTGACCTGGCCTTCGATTTTGACCAAACTGATCGACCGAACCGATCTAACTCGAGCAGAATCCAGCTGGGTCATGGGTCAATTTCTTGGGGGAGAGACACCTGAACCAGTGATGGCCGGATTCATGACGGCCATGCGCGCCAAGGGAGAAACCGTGGCTGAACTTTCTGGTCTGGTCGACGCCATGCTGCTCAATTCGGTCAAGCTCGATACTGGTTCTGACGCAGTGGATATTGTTGGAACCGGGGGAGACCTCATCGGGACCGTGAACATTTCCAGCATGGCTTCGATTGTGGTTGCCAGTGCCGGAATTCCGGTCCTCAAGCACGGTTCACGTTCTGCATCAGGCAAGACCGGCTCTTCTGAGATGCTCGAGGCATTGGGTATCCGGTTAGACCAAACTCCCGAACAGGTTGCAGAGGTTTTCAGAAAAGTGGGCATCACTTTCTTCTTTGCTCCGGTTTTTCACCCAGCCATGCGCTTCGTTGGTCCGGTGCGCAAGGCGCTTGGCGTGCCAACCACATTCAACTTTTTAGGTCCGCTGGCCAACCCAGTCCAACCAATTGCAACTTCACTCGGTGTTTCAAATGCCACCATGGCGCCTCTTTTGGCGCAGGAGTTAGCAGCGCGCGGCCGTACCGGCTTGGTATTTAGAGGCAACGATGGCCTCGATGAACTCTCAACCGTTGCTGACAGCCAAATTTGGCAGGTAGTCGGGGGAGAGGTGCAGCAATTTGGGCTTCAACCGACAAAACTTGGCTTGGCCAAGGCTAATGTCGATTCGCTACTTGGCGGGGATGCCGTTCAGAACGCTGCCGTTGCTCGTGACCTGTTTGCCGGGGAATCCAGTGGAAACTTGGGTGCGATTAAGGACATCGTTTTGCTTAACGCAGCCGGTGGCGTGGTTGCCTACGAATTGGCCAAAGATCCATCCCGAAGCGATGTTTCATTGGAGCTTCGATTTGAAGACGCACTCCAGAAAGTGACCACAGCCCTAGAAAGCGGCGCAGCGGCTGAAAAAGTTGCTGATTGGGTCGCTGCAACAGCGTAGCCCGAGCACCTCGTGGAAAATTCTCGGCGGGGACCGGTTTCGAAACATTACTTGACATAATGTACATTATCGGCGTTAGTGGTTGAGCTCAAAAGTGGTTGCGCAAAAAGGAAACCAACCCGTGTGGTCCAACTAACTCGCCAGAGGCAATTAGTTCGTCAACGCTCCACCATCGGTGTTCTAAGACATCTCGGCGCTCGTCATCAGTCCAGCCGGTTGTCTCAAGTTCAAAGTTCGAAACCCGATGGCTATAGAAATAATCCACATACGTGTGCTGATTTCCGTCAGCCCAGGTCCAGGTTCCCGATGTTTGCCAAATTTGATCTCCGAGGTCTTCTGGAGCCAGCTTGATGCCAGTTTCTTCGCTAAGTTCACGCACGGCGGCCTCTAATGGCGTCTCACCAAAGTCAATCCCGCCACCCGGAGTTATCCATCTAGGTGGCAAACCGACCTCAGGATCAAAATGGGTGAGCAACAGGAAGAATCGATTTTCATCGTCCACAAGAATTACACGGGCCGTTTCACGGTGTTGTCCGGGTCTCATGAGTTAAGTTTGCCCCAGAACTGTCATATGCTCGGATTATGAGTTCGAGTCTGCACGGTAAAACGCCAGCCTTCCAGATATTGGCGCACCGAGGGCTCATCACTGAAGATTCACCGCACGAGAACACCATCGCAGCTTTTCAGGCGGCTCTGGCTGCAGGTGCCGACATTATCGAAACCGATGTGCGCGCTACATCTGACGGTGTTGCGTTGGTTTTTCACGATGCCGACCTTTTGCGATTCACCGGTCAGAAGATCCGGATTGGCCGGCAGCCTTTTTCGATGCTAAAAAGCCACTTGGGCGCTGTAGGTGTTCAATTGCACTCACTTGAAGAGGTATTGCTGACCTTTCCTTCGGCTCGATTCAACATCGATGTCAAGGATATTCGTGCGGCGTCAGCGGTTGCCGAAGTCGTCAATCGTCATTCCGCTGCTGATCGGGTGCTGATCACCTCGTTTCGAAAAAGGCGCCGGGCAGCGGCGCTTCGGTCAATTTCAAATCCAGTTCAATCCTCGGCAAGTGCAACCGAGCTTTTGGTCATTTATCTGCTGATAAAACTCAGACTCGGCCGCTTATTGCCGGTGTTTTTTGGCTCGTTGACTGCCCTGCAAATTCCTCGCTCCAGTGGACTCCTCCGGTTTGACAGCGCTGGATTTATACGGGCGGTTCAGCAGGCTGGGCTAGAAGTGCACTACTGGACCATCAACTCCCCTGATGAAATGAGCGAATTGCTCGATCTCGGTGCCAATGGGCTGGTCACCGATAGATGTGATTTGGCTGTGAATATCCGTCAAAACAGGCTGTGAGTTTGCTGTTAACCCCACCTTTGCGGGAAGATTGACTGTTCTCGCCGAGTTGTTCCTCGTCGAAAGGCCCAAAAGGCCGTGATTATTTGGAGGATAAATGGCACAGCAGACCATGCGCGGAATGCGCCTAGGTACCCAGAGTCTTGAAAGTGAACGCGGAGTCAACTACTCAGCTCGTTCAAACCACTCTTACCAGTGTGTAAACAACCACGTTTCTGAGATGGTTTTTGCAGCTGACGCAGAAATTCCTCAGACCTGGCAGTGCAAGCAGTGCCCAGAGCAGGCAACCCTTTTGGAAGACGGCAAGATGATTGTTCTTGACGCTTCGGATGACAAAACCCCACGTTCTCACTGGGAGATGCTGCTGGAACGCCGCACCCGCGAAGAACTTGAAGAGATTCTTCAGGAGCGCTTGGACTACATCCGTGCACGCCGTGCCGGTGGTCAAGCAGACCTGTAAAAACCCCACTTGGTGACCAGCCATAGTGCCTCGAGCACTATGGCTGTTGTCATTTTTGAGGAACCCAGTGTGCGTTCTACAAATGTGATTGGAACTTCGACTACTTCTCCCCCGGCGCGCTTTGACCTTAGGGCCATTTCAACTTGAAAAGCGTATCCGCGTGCGGCAATGCCTTCCAGGTTCAGCCCCTTCAGGAATTCAACATTAAATGCGCGGAATCCTGCGGTCATGTCCTTGATGCCGGTTCTTAGCATCAGGTTTGCATAGAGGTTGCCGATTTTAGAAATAGCTTTTCGGTGTGCTGGCCAGTTGACCACCGCTCCCCCAGGAATCCAACGAGAGCCGATTACTAGGTCGGCTGTTTGGGCTTTCTCCAAAATTTTCGGCAAATCAATTGCCCGATGACTACCATCAGCGTCCATCTCGATGACAATCTCATAGCCTCTATCAATCGCCAAGCCGAATCCCGAAAGGTAAGCGGCGCCCAAACCGCCTTTTTCAGAGCGGTGCAGCACAGAAATCTGTGGATCTTTGGCGGCAAGGCGATCAGCCAGGTGTCCGGTGCCATCGGGGCTATTGTCATCGATGATTAGCAGGTCAACCTGCGGGCAAACTTCGCGAAGCTCGGCAACCGAGTGTGCCAAGCTTTCGATTTCATTGAAGGTTGGCATCAAAACCAAAGTTCTCAAGCTAACTCCTTTGGTTTTCTAGTGCGGTAACGGTGAGCGATAGCCAAGACGGTCAGCAGAGATGCCAAAAGATTGATTGCCAGGTCTACTGCTCCCCCAACAGCGACCCCAGGTGTAAGGCTGGTCCGAAGAGGAACTTCGGTAACCATCGCGCCGGCGGTGAAAGTTTCTAGTTGGTCGAGGGTTTGCCCATCCGGTCCATAAACGGCAGTGACGCCAACGGTCGACACGTTTACAACTGCCCGACCGGTTTCGATAGCCCTGAGTTTGGCAAATGCTGCCTGCTGAAAAGTCTCGTCACTGAAACCAAAGTCTGCGTTGTTGGTCTGGGAAAGTATTACCTGGGCCCCTTGATTGACTAGGTTGCGTCCGATGTCATCAATCGCAATCTCAAAGCAAATCAGGGTGCCAACTGGCCCCTGAGCCAACTCGTAGATGCCGTCACGCTCGCCAAACGAGTATCCGCGAGAAATCAACCCAATTAGATCCGGGGCCAATTGGTACCAGAAGTCACGGTCAGGCACATACTCGGCAAACGGAACGGGGCGCTGTTTATCGTAGTAGTCCACCGGTCCGGTGAGTGGCTCCCAAAGGATGGAACTGTTGAAGAGCTTCTCACCGCGCTCCGTTATGGTTCCAAAAACTAGAGGAACACCTAGTTCCTCATCAACAAGATGGCTAATCTGCTGACTTGCCGTGACATCTCTGAATGGGCTCAGATCTGAAGCGTTCTCTGGCCAAACCACTAGGTCCAGCTCATTGAATCGAGGGTGCTCCTTCAAAAGCTCAGTTGCATCGAGATGGTTGTTGAGGATAGTCCCCCGCTCAGTGTTGGCAAACAGACCAGCTTTGGCATTTCCCTGCACACTTCCCACCACAAGGGTCCCGTTTTCAGGTTCGGTCGGCAACAAAATGGCCAGTGGTAGCGCCAGTACTAAAAGTGAGGCAGCTGCAGGTGTAACCCAACTGAACCGCACTCGGCCTTTAAAGTTTGTGGCGACAAATACAGCCAATGCAGCCCCAACCAACGCAACGAGAAATGTCAGCCACCCCAAGCCGCCGACATAAACCCACTTAGAAAGAATTGACTCCGATTGAGTTTGTGCCAGTCGACTCCAAGGAAAGCCTCCGTAGGGCAGGCTGATAGCCACCCACTCTCGGGCAGTCCAGACCAGGGCCAGTGCCAAGGCGGTGAGAATAGGCTTCCAGGCAGATGCCGATAGGGTCTCGTCAAGCCAACGCCACACCAACGCCAGCACTGCCAGACCGCCCGCAAAAATCGCTGCCTCTAGAACTGAAAGCGCCAGCCATGGTACCGGACCTAGATATAGGCTCAGCCACTCGATTTGGCTCAGGTAATAGGTCAATCCTCCGATGAAACCGATACCAAGCGCTGCCCTGAAGCGTAAGTTGTGAACGGACAGTACGAGTAGGGCAACCGATGCAAAAATCAGTGGCCAGATGCCCTCCCTCGGCATTGCCAGGCTGGACAGCAGACCGCCCACGAGGGCAGCAAGCACGCGCCAAACCCGAGCTAGGCGATACAAGATGTGCTTAGGGGCCATTGTTATCCGTAGTAGGAATAGGCGACGATGCCGCGTTTGACTTTAGTGACAGCAAGTTTTGCTGTTTCCGCAAGACCTGAATCTGCGGTTTGGGCAATTTGATCGAGCAGGTCAATGATTTGCTTGGTCCAACGGATAAAGTCACCGGCCAGCAAGTCAGCGCTGTCTAGCACCGTATCCAGGCGTGCGCCGCTTGCCCATCGATGGATTGGCAACGCCAGGCTTAGGTCCAACGGTGGCGTTTGGCGCAACTTGTGGTGGCGAGATAGTTCCTCGAGTTCGTGCCAAATATCCTGCGTAGTTTCAATTACCTCAGCAAAATTTCCCTTTGGAACCCTAGGTTCCCACTCTTCATCTCGTCTGGCCTCATAGACCAGAGATGCTGCCACGGCGGCCAGTGACGGTGCATCCAAGTTCTTCCAAACACCTTCGCGCAGACACTCTGAAATCAGCAGGTCGCGCTCGCCGTAGATGCGGGCCAAGGTTCGACCAGCGTCCAGGACGTCGTAATCTCCTTCTTGGTCAGGAGCGATGTAATTTAGGTCCGCCAGCATTCCGCAGATGCGGTCGAAGGTTTTCGCAACCTGATTGGTGCGCCCCTCGATCTGGTTGAGGATACCCTCCAGCTCACGCTGCAGTTTGAACCAACGCTCGCCCCACCTGGCGTGGGCTTCGCGATCCTGACAACTGTGACAGGCGTGAGATCGCATGTCGCGCTTCAGCTGATTGAGGCGCTGTTCTTGAAGGTGGCGACCTTTGCTCTGGCGAATGTCTTTGCCTCGATCTGCGCGAACTCGGCTGGCCGCCAAAGCGCGCTCTAGGTCGCTGATTTCGCGTCGAATAGTGGCGTACTCAACGAAATCGCCCTTGTGGCACTCCATTGCCTTGGCATAACCATCCAGAGAAACCTGCTTTTCGCGGATTCCTCTTGCCAAACCAACCACCGAGCGGTCAGCTTGAAATTGGGCGAAAGAGGTTTCGAGCACTTCTCTTGCTCGCTCGCGACCAAATGCCTCAATCAGGTTTACAGCCATGTTGTAGGTAGGTCGGAATGGGCTCACCAACGGATAGGTGCGCTTGCTGGCAAGACCCGCAACGTTGTTTGGGTCCATGTTCGCACTCCACTGAATGACCGAATGTCCCTGAGTGTCGATACCTCGACGACCAGCGCGACCGGTCAATTGGGTGTACTCCCCCGGTGTGATTTGGACTCGGCCCTCGCCGTTGAATTTATCCAGGCGCTCAAGAACCACGGTTCGAGCCGGCATGTTTATGCCCAGTGCCAAGGTCTCAGTCGCAAAAACCACCTTGACTAACTTGCGTAGAAAGAGTTCTTCGACAACCTCTTTGAACGCCGGCAACATACCTGCGTGGTGCGCGGCGACGCCCCGCTCCAATCCGCTAAGCCACTCAAAGTAACCAAGGGTAGCGAGGTCCTCATCGGCAATGTTGTAGCACTTTTCTTCTACTACCCGGCGGATTTCTTGCTTTTCTTCAGTTGTCGTTAGGCGAATCGAGCTGCTTTGGCAAGCCTTCACCGCAGCCTCACAGCCAACTCGGGAGAAGATAAAGAAGATCGCCGGTAGTAGCTCTGCCTCGTCAAGAATATCGACTATTTCAGGCTTCGAAATTCTAGGAATTCGTGCTTGCTGGGCGCGGGCTTCGTGGTACGAGACTTTCTTGCCTCGCTGAGGTCGGTTTATCGGCTGCCGCATCTTTGAGGCATGCATTTGAGCTAGTTCTGGGTTGACTCGTACGTCTTTACCCTGATCATCGAACAACTCGATGAGTTCGTCGCCAAAGAGTACGTGCTGGTTGAGTGGGACCGGTCGGATTTCAGAAACGATAATTTCTGTGTCCCCGCGAACCTCGTCAAGCCAGGCACCGAATTCCTCGGCGTTCGACACCGTGGCGCTGAGTGACACAATTTTGACGTCTTTTGGAAGGTGGAGAATAACTTCTTCCCAGACAGCACCTCGGAAGCGGTCGGCAAGATAGTGGACCTCATCCATCACGACAAAGCCCAGGCTGATTAGTGCATTCGAGTTTGCGTAAATCATGTTTCGCAACACCTCTGTGGTCATAACCACAATTTGGGCGTCTGAATTCTGATTGGTGTCGCCGGTAAGCAGTCCGACCCGTTCGGCGCCGTATCGTTTGACGAGTTCGGCATACTTTTGATTGCTCAGGGCCTTAATGGGCGTGGTGTAAAAGACCTTCAGGTTCTTTTCGATGGCCAGGTGAATTGCAAACTCACCGATGATGGTCTTTCCGGCTCCGGTCGGCGCAGCAACCAGAACGCCTTTACCGGCGGCCAGAGCCAAACAGGACTTCTCCTGAAAGTCATCGAGTGGAAAATCCAACAGTTTTAGAAAACTATCCAGCGATGGCGCCTTAGCCTTCTTTTTGGCGAGGGCAAACCTTTCGGCCGCACTCAACTCGATTTCACTCACAGGGTTTCCGTCAATTCTGTTTCGATTTTGGCGTCCCGTTTGGCACGTCGTTTGTCATTTATCGCTGTTACTGCGGCGGCTAAGAAATAGAGCGCAACCAGAGGAATCATGACCAAAAACATCGACATTGGGTCGGCGGTTGGGGTCGCCAGCGCGGCAATCAGCGCAATGACAAATACGGCGATCCGCCAGGAGTTCAAGATGTTTTTTGTAGTCAGTAACCCGGCAAAGTTGAGCAGCACTAGAACGACCGGAAGAACAAAGGCAATGCCGAAAACTAACAAGATGCGAATCGTGAAGAGAATGTATTCGTTGGCGTTGATCACGTTTGCTGTGCCGGTAGGTGTAAAGCCAATCAAAGTAGCCACAAAGCTCGGCAGCGAAATCCAGGCAAGCCAACATCCCGCAGCAAAAAGCGGAATGGCACTGAATAGAAAACCTAGTGTGTAGCGACGCTCTTTTTGCTTAAGCCCTGGGGTGATGAATGCCCAAAGGTTGTAGAGCCAAATTGGGCTGGTGAGCATGATGCCGAGGAAGATAGACACCTGCAGTTGAAGGTCAAAGGCTCCGGCTACAGTGCCAATATTCAGAGTTGCGTTGATGCCGCGCTCGGCTGCGAGTTCAACAATTGGGCCTTGCAATACCTGAAAAACTGGCTCAAAAATTATCCAGCCGACAACGGTTCCGCCAAGAATAAACAGCGACGACCAGAACAGTCGTTTTCTTAGTTCCTTGAGGTGACCTCCGAGGTTCATCTTGCCCTCGGGGTTGCGCTTTCTAGCCATAACTAACTAGACCGGCGACTATTTGGTTTCAGGCTTTGTGCCCTCGCCGTTGGCGCCAGTGGTGGTGTCATCGCTCTTAATTTCTTTTTTGAAAATACGCAGTGACTGCGCGAGGCTCTTTGCCAAACCCGGAAGTTTCGGTCCGCCCCACAACAACATGACGATGACGAGGATGATGATCCATTCCCAGCCTTGTAGTCGCATCAGTGAAACCTGCTTTCATCGGGGTTGAAGTTCTTTAGGGACCTTATAAGCCTACGCTGTCTGGCCTCGCGTTTTCTGGCTTTGTCACTCAGCAATTGCGCCCGTTTAGCTAACAGCACATCTGGGTCGTCGAGAACATTACTTTCAGGCCCCACATATTCAGCGGGTGCCTCCATAGCGGCCGACAATCGCTCTGCAGAACTAAGAATTCTCTCGAGCTGATGCATCACGCTTTCGAGACGAATGAAGAGCGAACGGGCGATAAACGCAAACACCACGAGCGCACCCGCAGCTAGACCGCACCAAATCCAGAACCAGGCCCAGAACCCCACGGCTATCCCTCATCCTCAATTTGTTTTGGAGCTGGATTCTCGCGCATCGCCTTTTGTGCGTATTCCCGCACGATAGTCCTAGCCTGCGCAGGTTCGATAACTCTTGCAGAACCGCCGTAGCGGGCTATCAGGCGCCCAATATTCGGCAGGTGGCCAATGCTTATCGTGGTGCGAATCTTAGAATTTCCAACGTCTTTAGGTTCAGAAAGTGGCTGGAACTCTGCGATTAGGCCATAGGCTTCTGGGTCGACTTCAACAGTGACTTGAGTGTCGGTAATGCCCGCGACATAAATGGCATCGTCGATTTGGCCCACCGCCAAGGCTTGAGCGGTGAGTGGTTCGTTGAGCAAGTCAATAGAGCGCATTCGGTCCAGGCGAAAGTTTCGAACCTCTTGGTTAAGTGGACAAAACCCGCGCAGATAAGTGCCATCAGGGCTTGGATCTAGGCGGAGTGGTTCAATAACCCGGTTAGTGCGCTCACCTTTTTGGTTGAAATACTCGCAGGAGATCTGAACTCCATCAAGAATTGCGCGTCGGAGCAACTCTAGGCCGGCCTCTACCGTTCCAGGCTTCACTTCAACCCGGGCACCCGAGCTGCGAACCTGTCCTTCTGAAATTAGGTCAACCAAGAATTTCACGTCGTCATCGTTGGCAAACTCTGGCATCGATGCAAGGTAATTTAGGCCCGCCGCGATGGCCGAGGTTTGCCGAGTCGAAAGCCTTGGGGCGCCATCAAGAACCAGGTTGTCGGTGAGTGACAACATGCCTTCTTCTTCGAGAGCGTCTAAATCGATCATGAAGAACCATTCTTCAAAACCATTTATGTCAGCTCGCGCTTCGTTTATCGAGGTGACCGCTTTTCGAACATACTCAACACTCAACTCAAAGTGCTGGGCTGCCTCTGCGATGGAAACTGGTCCGCGATTTTGAAGAAAGCCAACCAAGGAAAGTAAAAAGTTGAGGCGGTCCTCGCCGTTGAAAGTGTTCAATTTAGGCATGATCAGCCGCCACTCTCGCGAATCCGTTGTTGATTGCGTCGGCAAGCTCTCTTGGTCGAATCACTTCGATGTCCAATGCAAAATTTCGCAATTCTTCGGCGAGCAGATGCACGTCTAAATAGTGCAGCTGAACAATTACATCGGGTGCCGAACCCAGGTCATCGTCAAGGTGAAAGTGAAACCAGGCCTGGCTATCACGGGCCACTTTTAGCTCGGCAACGTTGTTCTTGATGAATTCGTTTAGTGAATTAGTAGCAGCCTGAATGGCATCCTCGGTTGGTGCCTCGAATGAAACGGGCCCATCCTCAGTTTTGACTAGTTTCACTTTTGAAAC
Organism: Rhodoluna limnophila; assembly: GCF_005845365.1. Taxonomy (GTDB): domain Bacteria; phylum Actinomycetota; class Actinomycetes; order Actinomycetales; family Microbacteriaceae; genus Rhodoluna; species Rhodoluna limnophila. Next base: position 563,259 of record NZ_CP040509.1, read on the forward strand.
TATTCGTTTTAGCAAAAAGTTGCGGGCCTCCGATGCACCCAGGTCATAACACTGAAGCATCCATTGGCCATCGATGTTTCTGAGCGACCAAGGCTGTACGCGCCGCTTACTTACTGTGCCGTCCGGTTTACGGTAATCGAATTCGACTTCATGCTGGTCATCAATGGCCGAGTTGAGAGGTGTGAAACTCGGCTCTCTGGTTTGAATCCTTGGAGCAAATCCAATGAGGTCTTCTGCCGATGGCGCAATTCCAAGTGCTCGCAGTCGAACCAGCGCCTGGCTAGCCTCAGACTTCAATGATGCCTTGGCCCAAACCTGAGCGGCCAGGCTCAGGATTTGTAGCTGCTTGGGGCTTAGCTCAACTTGATGAGGCCAGACAAAGCTTCCGTTTTCTATTACGTACCGCAGTTCCTCTGCGTCTGCCTTAGGGTCAACTAGCTCAAGCTTTATACCGCTGGCTCGCAAATCTGCCTTGTCGCGCTCAAACATCCGGTTCAACGATTCATCATCATTACTGCGGGGTGCTGTCGCGTATGTGGTTACAGCCTTAAAAATTTCAGCCTTAGTTAGCCCTCGTTCAGCAAAAATCAGCGCACAGGTAAGTTGAAGCAACCGCTCAGACTTATCAGACTTGGCCGGTTGCCAAGTTGATTCGCGTTCAGTCAACTCTCCCCCCGTTTGAAATTTAGTTAGCCGGTGAACTGGTAGCCAAGATATCAACCACAAAAATTAGGGTTGAGTTAGCTGGGATGCTTCCGGTCGCGGTGTCACCATAGCCGTCGGCAGGCGGAATGATCGCAATGATCTGCGAGCCCACTGTCTGACCTTCAAGGGCCTTGATGAAGCCACTGATTAGTGAATCCTCGCGAAGTTCGAATTGTGCTGGAGTTCCTGAGTCCCAGGTCGACTCAAACTTTTCGCCGCCCCAGACGAAACCGCTGTAGTGAATGGTCACCGCATCATTGAGCTTGACAGTGTCTCCAACACCCTTCAGCAGCGTTGAAACCATGAATTCTTTCGGAGCATCTCCGGTTGGCATGGTGATACCTGGCACATGCTTTGCTGAACGGACTACAGCCGGGAAGCCAGCCTCTGCCGGCTGTTCTGCGCCGGTTGCGTAAGGCAGTGTAACTTCTAGCACGTCGAGAATGTAGACGATTGAGTCGGTCGGGCTAATTCCCAGGTCGCTCGCACCCTCGCCCTGGTGGGCAAATTTTGCTGGAAAGAGCACCGCAACGCGTGAGCCTGCTCGCACACCTGAAAGCGCGTGACAGAAGTCTGGGTACTGTCCGCTAGCGATGGTCTGGGTAATAGCATCGGTGCCATCGAACTTGGTCGACTGGAAAGCCTCACCGGTGCCGCCGTTAAGGGCAACAAACTCGAGCTTTAGGCTCTCGTCTCCAGTGAATTTTGCGCCATCACCCTCGGTGATGATTTTGGTCTCGATCTGGTCCGAGGTTAGGGGTGTCGGGAATTCCACAGTTGGAACGCTCCCAGCTGTGCCTGAAGTCTTGATCTGAGCAGCATTTTCACCGGCCACGAAGGTGTCGCAGGTTTGCTCTACACCGGCAAAAAGTTCATCAACCGGGTTTGCTGACGCACATCCGGTGAGAGTAACGGTAAGTGAGGCAGCTGCGAAGACAGCAATAAATTTGCGCAAGGTTATTTCTTTCAAGTCGTTTGGCTTTAGTTTACTCAGCGGTGCTGTGAAATTACTGCTGGCTTTTCGCTTCAGCGGCAGCGTTAGCACTTCGGATGGTTTTACGCAGTTTCTTGTCTGAAACTTTCCGTTCACCCATGTGATCCGGGTTCCAAACAGCCAAGTCCTCATCGGCAAACTCAGGCTTTGCCTTCGTGGTTTTGAAGTCCGGAAGAACTGCGCCAGGCGCCAGGCGGCGGGCAGTAACCAGGAATCCGGTGTGCCCAATCATTCTGTGCTCCGGACGCACTGCCAAGCCCTGTAAGTGCCACCCGCGAACCATGGATTCCCAGGCCTCTGGCTCGGCAAAAAGCTGGCTCTTTCTCAGTGCCTCGGTGAATCGAGAAAGTTGGGTAACCGTCGCAACGTACCCGATGATGATTCCACCCGGAGTCAGGGCATCTGCGCACTCTTGGATGCATTCCCAAGGTGCCAACATGTCGAGCACAATTCGATCGACAGATCCCGGTTCGGTTTTCTTCGGCAGTTCATCCTGAAGATCACCCAGGTGAATGTTCCAGTTGTCTGGAACCAGGCCTAGGTTGGTAGCCACATTGGCACGGGCAATTTCGGCAAATTCAGAACGGCGCTCGAACGAATCGAGTGTTCCGTGATCACCAATAGCTCGCAGAAGATACATACTCAGGCCACCAGAGCCGACGCCGGCTTCAACCACTCGGGCACCCGGATAAATGTCGCCCATCACAACAATCTGTGCCGAGTCCTTTGGGTAGATGATGTTGGCGCCTCGCGGCATAGACAAAACAAAGTCGCTCAGAAGTGGGCGGAAAGCCAGGTATTCAACGCCGGTCTGGTTGGCAATGATTGAACCTTCAGGCTTGCCGATGATGTCGTCGTGCATCAAATCACCTCGGTGGGTGCCGTAACGGGCGCCCTCAATCAGAGTGATTGTATTAAGTCGACCTTTTGGTCCGGTGAGCTGAACTCGATCACCGGCACGGAAAGGACCGGTAGGTAGGCCGGCATCGCTGAGTTTTGTCATGGTTTCCTATCTAAAAAAGATTACGAAGGTCATCGACGGTGACTCCTACCAAGGTCGGCCAGATGGTCCGACCCGGGATGTGCGGAATCTCGATGAAATTTGGTACGCCAATTGCCCTGGTTCCGGCCGCCTCGGCACTTCGAAGGCCGGTATTCGAATCTTCAATTGCAACGCAGTCGGATGCATCGACTCCGAGCAGTTCTGCTGCCCGGAGGTAAGGGTCTGGAAACGGCTTTCCTCTGGCAACGTCGTCACCGCCAACGATTACATCGAAGGCCTTAAAAGGGATTTGATCCACGACTTCCTGTGCCATGTGATGGAGTGACATGGTTACGAGGGCTGTCTTGATGCCAGCTTCGCGGAGTGCCAGCAGGAGCTCCTTTGCGCCCGGGCGCCAAGGCACCTCAACCGCCAACTGCTCCCTGACTCCATCGGTGAGTCGGGTAATAATTTCGTGCGGATGTAACGAGCTGTCAAGTTTCTCTTTGATTACTTGTGATGAGTCATACAGACTCATTCCAATTAGATCAAAGCCATCCTGCTGGGACCATTCACGAGAGTGAGCAGCTGCCAGATCGCGTTCGCTTTTCATCCAGTAGTGCTCGGAATCAACCAGCGTGCCATCCATGTCCCAGAGGACTGCTGCAGGCAGCTGATTTTTCAACATAATGCTCCGATTTTACCCTTGCCCGCTTCGCTTAGAGTTTTACTTGAAACATCCAAAGGTTCAGGGGAACAAATTGACTCATCGTATTTTTGCCGGCCGCACGCTCGTTGTGGCTTTCGAAGGCTGGAATGATGCCGGGGAATCGGCCAGCAACGCGGCTAAGTTTTTGGCCAAGCAACTGAACTGCGATGTAGTTGGCGCTGTGGACCCAGAGGACTACTACGACTTCATTTTTACTCGGCCAAGCGTTGCCTACGATGCCTCGGGGAGTCGAGTGATCAACTGGCCAGCAACCGAAATGTGTGCACCGGGAGTGGACGTTGTTTCCGAATCTCCAGACTTGGGTCGCGTGCACCTACTGATTGGCACGGAGCCAAGTCGCCGTTGGCAGACTTTCACGGCAGAGGTCATGGAAATGATTGAGGATCGTGAAATTGATGCTGTCATTTTTCTAGGGGCCATGCTCGCAGATGTTCCTCATTCTCGACCTATTTCGGTCACTGCGACCAGCCAGAATGAAGCTGCGCGCGCTGCATTTGATCTGGAACGGAGTCATTATGAGGGTCCAGTCGGAATTTTGAGCGTCCTGGGCGTCGCTCTGGAAAAGGCTTCTATTCCATCGATTGCCTTATGGGCATCAGTACCGCATTACGTGCACAACACTCCATCGCCGAAGGCAACCCTCGCTTTGCTTAGCGAACTCGAGAAGTACCTCGGCGTTCAATTTGAACACGGTGAGTTGGCACAGGAGGCCTTCGATTGGGAACGTGGAATTGACGAAGCCGCTGAGGCAGATGAAGACATGGCCGGTTACATCGCTCAGCTCGAGAAGACCCGCGATGAGGTTGAGTCCCCAGCTGCCTCAGGAGATGCCCTGGCGATGGAATTTGAAAAATTCTTACGTGCTTCAGAAGAGAAGCCAGACGAGGACGATTCGGCCATATAGCTTGGTAAGACACCTGGCTAGGCGCTGAGCACTCCCGTTGAAAGCAAAACCAGCAAAGTCGAACCGAGAGCCACTCGCCAGATTACGAATGGCAGGAAAGAACCTCGGTTTAGGTACTTCAGGAGCACGACGATAACGCTGTAACCGACACCAAATGAGACCAGGGTTGCAACTGCGGTGGCTGCCAAGTCAGCCGTGGCTAGGTCCTGGTAGGTTTTGGCGAATTGGTAAAAACCGCTTGCTATCACCGCTGGTATGGCCAGTAGAAAGCTGTACCGTGCCGCTGCCTGACGCGAGTAGCCCATCATCAAGCCCACCGAGATTGTTCCGCCAGATCTGGACACACCCGGTATTACTGCCAAGGCTTGGCCGAGTCCAAACAAAAGGCCATCTCGGGTAGTCAGGCTATCTATGCCCTTTTGGCGCTTCCCGAAGCGGTCAGCTGCGCCAAGAAGTAGTCCAAACACAATCAGAGTCACCCCGATTACCCACAGGCTCCGAAGCTGGTTCTCAATGAGGTCCTGAAACACGAGGCCGATGACAACCACTGGCAGACTGCCCAAGATAATCAGCCAGCCCATTTTGGCGTCTTTAGCGGCTTCGATGGTTTGCGGGCGGCGTTTCGATAATGACCCGAAAAAAGCCCGGATGATACGCACGATGTCGCGCCAGAAGTAAATCAGCACAGCAAGCTCGGTGCCAAGCTGAATGGTTGCAATAAAAGCAGTCAGTTGAGGTTTGGACATGTCGCCAAGCCCCAGTGCTTGCTGAGCAATTTGTACGTGTGCGCTGGAGGAAATGGGTAAAAACTCGGTGAGACCCTGAATGATGCCGAGAATTACTGCATCAAATGGATTCACTCAGATTCGTCCTCGGCAAGGCCAATTGGCAAGTATTCCTCGAAGTTCTCGCTCAAAGATTCCTCATAGTTGAGAAAGGCATCTTCAAGTTGGTAGTAGGCCTGCTCAACGGCAGGATCGTCCTCGCCGCGTCGAGCCGACACAGCCTCAAAATGCCGCTCTAATGAGGCGATGAACTGTTGCAGTGCTAGTCGAGAATCTTGAGCCATAACCCAAAACTACCGCTATTTTTCGCTTAGGGGTAGCACTAGCGGTCTATTTAGTCAGCCGGTTATCTGGTATTGTTGCTCAAGTTGTCAAAGCTCAAAACTGACAATCACCTGTCCGGGTGGCGGAATGGCAGACGCGCTAGCTTGAGGTGCTAGTCCTCTTATGAGGGTGGGGGTTCAAGTCCCCTCTTGGACACGAAAGCCCTGGTCCTCCACGACCAGGGCTTTTTTTATGCTTAGGAAAGCCACAAGACTTGGTACGGCTCCAACTCCAACCCGTCGCCAAGGGCAAAACTTTGACCGGAAAGTTGGTCGGTCACCCAATCCGGCAGCGCCAAAATTTCATCTCGCGATACCCATCGTCTGGTTTCAGCCAAGTTGTAAAGCTGAATCACGTTGCCGCTCGGGTGGATTCGTTCAAAAATCGCCACTCCGTGCCCCTGACCAGCTCTTACTTTGGTAGCAACGGCAGCGTGCAGAGAAGGAAGGTTCAATCTCGCTTGGATCAGGTTCTCCATTGCTTTTCGGACGCGAGTAGCTGGTGACCCCGGCTTTTTCCCTTGAGCGGCATCCTCGGCAACCTGCCAAGGCATGGCGGGGCGGTGAATCCAGCGGTTGTCATCGCGTTTGGTTTTATCCTTGACGAAATCATCGTCGTTGAATAGGGCAATCTCGTCTCCCATGTAAAGCAAAGGGATTCCGCCAAAACCAAACACCATCGCATAGGCGCAAATGTATCGTCTGATGGCAAGGTCAACTGCGGCTTTATCCTTGCGCTCTAGGGCACCCTGGATGCCGGTCAGCGCAGCTGCAGTTCCTGATGTTCGTCGTTCACCCGAGTGTTTTTCAATTTGAAAGTCCACTCCCCGGGCTTCTGAACCGTAAAACTTTCCGGTGTAATAATCCGCCAGGAACATTCGGTGGTCATGTCCGTTGATTCCAACGCGATGCGCGTCACTGTCGTCAATTGCCCAGCCGATGTCATCGTGGCAACGCAGATATACGCCCCAGGCGGTGCTGGCCGGCATAGCGCCGAAACGGGCCATGACGAGTTCTAGGAGCTTGGCATCCTTTGCGGCAATTGCTGACCAGATCTGAACCATAAGGCTGTTGTGGTAGGCCATGTCTGAAACTTTGCCGGCGTGCTTGCCTTCACCCAGATAGGCCCCAACCTGTGCCGGACCGACGATTGCCTCAGCCTTGTAAATCATTGACGGGGTCAAGATTTTTGAGAAAGCCCGTAGCGCTTGGGTAATTGCATGTACCTCTGGCTCGCCCTGGCAAATGGTTCCCATACGCTTCCAGATGAAAGCAATTGCATCTAGTCGTATGCAGTCAACGCCGTGATTCGCAAGGTTCGCAATAATGTCCGCGAACTCACAAAATACTGCTGGATTGGCCCAATTCACATCCCACTGATAGGAGTTGAAGGTTGTCCAAACCCAGGCCTCCATCTCTGGATTCCAGGTGAAGTTTCCGGGTGCGAAATCTGGGAAAACCTCGGGTAGTGATTGCTCAAACTGGTCAGGAATTTCGCGGTCAGGATAGGCGTAGAAATAATCGCGGTATTTTTGGTCACCTTGCTTGGCCTTTTCAGCCCATTCGTGTTCCATCGCGACGTGGTTTAGCACTAGGTCCAAGGTCAATGAAATTCCGGAGGTGTGCAGCTGTTCGGATACTGCCGCTAGGTCGGCCATTGTGCCCAAGTCCTTGCGCAGGGCGCGGTAATTCATCACCGCATAGCCGCCATCGCTTTCACCGGGGCGTGGCTCGAGAATAGGCAGAAGGTGCAGGTACGAGACTTTTAGTCTCTTGAGGTAATCAACCCGGTTGGCCAAGCCCTTGAGGTCCTTGTCAAATAGGTCGGTGTAGCACACATACCCGATGGTGTCAGGGCGTTGAAACCAATCTGGGTTGAGCACTCGCTCGCGGTCGCGCTGTCTTAATGTCTCACTGCGCTTGCCATGCTGATCGACCATGATGTCAATCAGTGGCCCGATCACATCGGTCAGCTCGTAGGTGGCTTGCAGACCTTCGATTAGATCCCCACCCCAACGATCGAAACGATCCAATAAATCTGCGTCACCGCGTTGGCTAAGATCTAGTTTCTTAGCCAGCGCCGCTCTTGCGCGATCGACTTCGGTAACCTTTGGTGCCATTGCCACTCCTTTGTGTGTCCCAAAATTCTAGGGCCGTTTACACACAGATTTTGGTCACTTTTGAGAACCGTTGTCATCCCGTAATTCAATTCCGCACGAGGCTTCAGCAAAGTTAGACTTGCTGTGATGTCAGAGAGAGAATCGCTAAGCGCGGCTGTTAGCTACAGCATCGACTTTGCGCGCGATCGCATTCAGGGCAAGCGTTTGGCGGTGCTCACCGGAGCAGGGATTAGTACCGATTCCGGGATTCCTGACTATCGCGGTGCCGGACGCGTTGCCAAGCACCCAATGACCTACGACGTTTTTGTTGGGTCTAAAGATGCTCAAATTCGGTATTGGTCTCGAAGCTACATCGGCTGGGATCGGATAGCGAATGCGAATCCAAATCAGGGTCATTTTGCGTTGGCCCATGCAGAAAATCTGGGTCGTGTCGCACAGGTCATCACTCAAAATGTCGATGGTCTGCACCAGCGGGCCGGCTCTAAGCGGGTCATTGATCTACATGGCCGCCTGGATCGGGTCACCTGCCTAAACTGTTCCCAAGAAATGCACCGTTCCGAGATGGATGCTTTGTTGCGCGAACTCAATCCAGGCATTAAAAAGGACGAATCCTTTGAATTTACGCCGGATGGCGATGCCGAAGTGGAGCTGGCAGACGGATTTCAAATACCAAGTTGTGACAACTGCGGTGGGATTCTAAAACCGGACGTTGTGTTTTTCGGTGAATCGGTGCCGTCAGACCGAGTTGAGCACGCTATGACCACTCTGGACCAAGCTGAGGCACTCCTGGTGGCCGGAACCTCCCTATCGGTTAATTCGGGACTTCGTTTTGCTCGCCGAGCTGCAAAAGCCAAAAAACCAATCATCATTGTCAACCTTGGTGTTACCAAGGGCGATGAGTTGGCATCCGTAAAGATTGAGGCAAACACCTCACTCGTTCTAGAGAGACTCCTAATTGACTGAGACTGTAATCGGATTACTTCGCCACGGCCAAACTGATTGGAATATTGACTTTCGCTTGCAGGGGGTGACTGATGTGCCACTAAACGAGACCGGGATGCGACAGGCTCGGCTTGCTGCAACCGCGATTCGTTCTGAAGACTGGGATTATGTTCTCACCTCGCCGCTATCACGCGCCAAAGAAACAGCTCGCATCATTGTTGAGCTGTCCGGCCTCCCAGAACCTCAAATCGAGCATTTGCTGCTTGAGCGCTCTTTTGGCGAGGCCGAGGGTTTGAGACATGAAGAGTGGCGAGCGAATTATCCAGATACCAACAATGTTCCGGGCGCCGAAACCCTGGAAACACTCGAGGAACGAGCTTGGCGTTTGTTGGACCATTTGGCAGCGAATTACGCGGGGCGCCGTGTGTTGACCGTCTCTCACGGTGCCTTGATTCGCAAACTTCTTGGAATGGTTAGCCAGGGTGAGTTTCCGCGGGACGGCGAAAGACTTTCAAATGCCTCAATGAGTATTTTTACCCATGGGCCAGATGGCTGGAGGATTGCCGACTACTCCCCCGGCGAATTGGTGCCGCTGGACACAACGGTTATTTAGCTAGAGCTTTTCTATCATTTTGAGCAGTGCGTCAGCAGATGCTTCCCAGCTGAAGTTTTTAGCCCGCTCCAAGGCATCAATTGACGCGGCTTTCCAACTTGCAGGGTTATCAAGGTTCCTGACCTGATTGGCAAAATCCGCTGGCGATTCAAAGTTAAAGTAGCTGGCCGCCGATCCGCCGATTTCGCGGAAAATGTCAATATCTGAGACGATGACCGGTGTTCCGCGATTCATCGATTCCACCAATGGAATTCCGAAACCCTCATCTTTAGAGGCTGAAACAAGGGCGAAGGAAGTGTCAATTTCATCGATGTACTCGATCTCAGAAACGCCATTCCGAAATTTCACATTTCCGATAGCGTCCAGCGATTCAAGATCCACCTTTCGCTCTAGGGCTACTCGGCTGAGCAGAACAAGTTCGAAATCCGGAAGCAGGGCCATTCCCCGAATCAGGGTCTCGACGTTTTTGTACTCCATGAAGCTGCCCATGTAAACAAGTTTTTTACTCGGTGCGCTGTTGCGTTCAATACGTGGCTTTTCAGCTGTTTCAGCCGCGTTGTAAACCACAGAAACCGGACGCTTAGTCAGGCGGTGCTTGCTGATTAGGTCTTTTGTTGTGTGGGAAACCGTTGCCACCGCGTCTGCGCGATTAAGTAGCATGCGCTGGGGCCAATAGACCAGGTGGAAAACTCGCCAAAGGGCCCTGATGCCTACGTTGAAGCTCGGTGGTGGAGTTGGGTGGCGATAGTAAATCAAGTCGTGCAGGGTAAGGATTAGCTTGTATTGACGGCCCATGGTTCCCATGGTCTGCATCGGTGAAAATACGACCTCTGCACCAAGCTTGTTTACCTGACGCGCAACTAGAGGTTCCAACACTGAGGTTGGCGCACCGATGATTTCGTACCGACATGGCGGGAGTTTCTCAAGCTGCGCTGGGTCTGAAATCAGCGCCACAACGTCAGTTTTTCGGTTTAGGGCCTCAAAAAGCCCTGCTGAAAAGCGGCTAATGCCATCGTGGTGATCTACCCGGATGTACCTGGCGTCAAAGAAAATCGAGCTGGGTTTCATGAGTGCTTCTTTACAAAGCTACGAATGTCAGCGGCCACCAATTCTGGAACCTCGTAGTGGGTAAGGTGTCCTACTCCTGGATGTTCTACTAATTCGTGCTCTGCCCCGATTTTCAGGGCCATCTCTCGTTGCTGCTTCGGTGATGTGATGTCATCTCGACTGCCGATTATCAACAGGGTTGGCACTTTGAAGTCGGCAGCGTAATCAGAAACGTTGTGTGAAATCGATGCGGTGTAGCCTTCGATGGCCACTCGCCTGCTGGCAAAGTCATTGAAGTTGGCGTCGTGCTGCTCGTGCACCCAGGCGCGGAGTTCACGGTTCCAGCTCTTAGTCATCAGAATGCTCATTCCTCGGACCATCGGCCAGCTCTTCAGGATCCAAAGCCCCTGCTTCAGTGGCAACCGGCCGGCTAACGTGAAGAAGCTCTGAGCTACCTTGGTCAGTGGCGCGTTTGGCCCCTTCAAAGCCGGAGCAGATACCGGGTTCTCCAGTACCAAGAGTGAAATTGCGTCTGATTTTGCCGCAAATGCCGAGCAAATAATGCTTCCAAAACTATGACCCAAAAGAACAGGTTTCTCATCTAGGTTCAGGGCCGCGATGAAAGCCTCGAGCCACTTTGAGTAAGCCTCGATGCTGTGCGCGCCAGCGAATTCAGTGCTCTGACCAAATCCGGGTAAGTCTGGAATTACCACGTTGAAGTCTGGCAGTGCGCCGGCAATGGCCTCTAAACCGTGATGATTTCCGCGATAACCGTGCACGAACACAATTGTTTTGGCATTCGCTCTGTCTGCGGGATATGTCCAAAACCGGGTAACCGTGTCCAGAACTTCACTGCTCGACGCGTTGGATCTGGCTAGAGCAGCCTTGGTTAGCGACGCAGATTTCGGACTCATGACTAAACCGAGAAGTACTTAGCCTCTGGATGGTGAAGCACCATCGCGTCAGTTGACTGCTCAGGGTGCAACTGTAGTTCCTCTGAGAGCGTGACACCGATGGCCTCTGGCTTTAGCAGTTCGACCAGTTTCACTCGATCCTCAAGCTCTGGGCAGGCCGGGTAGCCAAACGAGTATCGAGCACCGCGATACTCGAGGCGGAAGTTGCCTTCGACCTCGGCAGGGTCCTCGGCGCTGAATCCGAGTTCCTCGCGAACGCGTGCGTGCCAGAATTCGGCAAGAGCCTCGGTCAGCTGCACTGATAGTCCGTGCAACTCGAGGTAGTTGCGGTAATCATTGGCTGCATACAGCTCGTTTGCGGCTTCTGAAACCCGGTTTCCCATTGTCACAAGCTGGAAGGGCACGACATCGATCTTTCCGCTCTCCTTTGAAGCGATATAGTCGCTCAAGCAAAGGTGGCGATCACGCGCCTGTCGAGGGAAAGTAAAGCGGAGACGCTCGGTGCCAGGGATTCCACCGGATCCACCGTCGGTAGCGCCCTCAGGACCGTGGTGCAGGATCACTAGGTCATCGCCGTCAGATACCGCTGGGAAGTAACCATATACGACGGCTGCTTCTAGCAGGCTTTCAGTTTGAATTTTCTCCAACCAAGCCCTCAGGCGTGGGCGTCCCTCAGTTTCAACCAATTCCTCGTAGCTCGCGCCATCTTCGGCACGCGAAGGCTTTAGCCCCCACTGGCCCATAAATGTTGCGCGCTCGTCCAAGAATGATGCGTAGTCGCGAAGCGGAACACCCTTGATGATTCGGGTTCCCCAGAATGGAGGGCTAGGAATTTCGTTGTCAGATGAGACATCTGATCGGTCCGGCATCATGTCCGGCACGGTTCGCACCAAAAGGTTTTTCGGCTGAACGACGCGCTTCTTAAGTTCTGGCAACTTGGCATCGGTGTCACCGCGTTTGATCTTGATGATGGTGTCCATCAATCTAAGTCCCTCGAAGGCATCACGGGCGTAACGTACTTCTCCGTCAAAAATCTCGGCAAGGTCCTGTTCCACGAAGCTTCGGGTCAGAGCGGCACCGCCGAGAATGACTGGCCAGCGCTCAGCTACTCCGCGTAGGTTCATTTCCTCGAGGTTTTCGCGCATGATCTGGGTGGACTTAACCAACAGTCCACTCATGCCAATCACGTCAACATCGTGCTCTTCTGCCGCACGCAAAATCTCATTGATTGGTTGCTTGATTCCGATGTTTACCGTCTCAAAACCGTTATTGCTAAGGATGATATCGACCAAGTTCTTGCCGATATCGTGAACGTCACCGCGAACGGTTGCCAGCAGAATGCGGCCCTTGCCAGCGTCTTCAGTTTTTTCGATGAATGGCTCTAGGTGGGCAACTGCGGTCTTCATAACCTCAGCTGACTGTAGAACGAACGGCAACTGCATCTCGCCCTTGCCGAAAAGTTCGCCTACAACCTGCATGCCCTTGAGAAGGTGGTCGTTGATGATTCCCAGCGCGGTCATACCGCTTGCTAGAGCTTCATCCAAGTCTGGTTCTAGACCCTTCTTTTCACCATCGATGATTCGACGCTCAAGTCTTTGATCAAGGGGCATCGCGGCTAGTTCTTCCGCACGCGACTGACGGTTGGCAGCTGAATCAACACCGCTAAATACGTCAAGGAACCGAGTCAATGGATCGAAGGTGATGTTGCCATCGGCATCGTAGGTTCGTCGGTCGTAAATCAAGTCGAGAGCCGCTTCGAGCTGTTCGGCTGGAATTTGACTCAACGGCATGATGCGAGCAGCGTGGACAATAGCCGAGGTTAGGCCAACCTTCACACACTCTTGAAGGAACACGGAATTCAACACATGTCGTGCTGCTGGGCTCAATCCAAATGAGATATTTGAAATGCCCAGTGTGCTTTGAACGCCAGGGAAAGCCTCGTGCAAGCGTCGGATAGCCTCGATGGTTTCAATTCCATCGCGGCGAGTTTCATCCTGACCCGTTGCAATTGGGAAGGTCAGGGTGTCGACAGTGATGTCCACCAAACGCATACCCCAGTTAGTGGTCAAATCCTCAATCAGGCGCTTGGCAATGGCAAACTTTGTGTCGGCTGTTCTAGCCTGGCCCTCTTCGTCAATGGTTAGCGCAACAACAGCTGCGCCATGCTCTCGAACCATGGGCATAATTCGCGCGAAACGAGAAGTAGGTCCGTCTCCGTCTTCATAGTTGACCGAGTTGATCATCGCTCGGCCACCCATGCACTCGAGGCCGGCCTCCAGTACTGCCGGTTCGGTCGAGTCTAGGACCAGCGGAAGGGTCGTAGAGGTCGCCAAACGGCTGACCAATTCTCGTGCGTCCTTGGCGCCGTCGCGCCCAACGTAGTCAACACAAACGTCAAGAAGGTGCGCACCCTCACGGGTTTGAGATCTGGCAATCTCAAGGCATTCATCCCAGTTCTCGGCGAGCATTGCTTCGCGGAATGCCTTCGAACCATTGGCATTGGTTCTTTCGCCAATCGAAAGATAGGTCATGGTCTGGTCAAAAGGCTGGTGCTGGTAGAGGCTGGCCAATCCAGGTTCGTCAATAAGTTGAGGTCGGCTCGGAACCTTGCCGGCGACGGCAGCTGCAACTTCAGCGATGTGTGCTGGCGTAGTACCGCAGCATCCACCAACCAAACCGGCGCCGTAGTCGTTCACAAACTGCAACTGTGCGGTGGCAAGCTCGCTTGGAGTGAGTGGGTAATGTGCGCCGTGAGGGCCCAAGATCGGTAGTCCAGCGTTAGGCATAACGACTACCGGCAGGTCGGAGAACTTAGCTAGGTACCTGAGGTGCTCGCTCATTTCGGTTGGGCCGGTCGCACAGTTAAGGCCGATCGCATCGATACCCAATGCGCTCAATGCGGTCAAAGCGGCACCGATTTCGGAGCCGAGCAACATGGTTCCAGTGGTCTCGATGGTGACTGAAACCAGAATTGGAATTTGGACATTGAGTTCTGCCATGGCGCGCTTTGAGCCAATGACTGCGCTCTTGGCCTGCAGAAGGTCCTGGGCAGTTTCAATCAGAATTGCGTCGGCACCGCCGCGAATTAGTCCTCTGGCACTGAGCTGGTAAGCATCACGCAGTACTGCAAATTTTTCGTGACCGAGGCTAGGCAATTTGGTACCCGGTCCCATAGATCCCAGTACCCAACGAGGCTTTTCATCGGTGCTGAAGTCGTCGGCTACTTGGCGTGCAACCTCTGCTCCCGCGAAAGCCAGCTCTTCGATTCGGTCTTGGATGTCGTATTCGGCCAAGTTGGCAAAATTGGCACCGAAAGTGTTGGTCTCAATTGCCTCTGCGCCAGCCTTTAGATACTGAGCATGAATGCCAGAAATGATGTCTGGTCGGGTGACATTGAGAATTTCGTTGCAACCCTCATAACCCTGGAACTCATCCAGCGTTGGGTTGGCCTCCTGAATCATGGTTCCCATGGCGCCGTCAGCAACGACAACGCGGGATCGGACAGCATTGATTAGGGCTTCTGAGCGGGGAGCAAACATAGGTTTCAAGTCTAACTGAGGCAGGTTGATGTGGCTGTGGAATATACTTATTGAATGCCTGAATTCCCTCTCCTTCGAAAGACCGAGCTCGACCTAACTTCTTTTAAGAAGATCACCGAGGTAATGCAGGCGCGTTCTGTTATTGGTGAACCAACTTTGTCCTTCGAATTCTTCCCACCAAAAGACGATGCCGGTGAAGAGCGACTTTGGGACGCATTCGAAAAACTTCTAGAGGTCAAGCCAGATTACGTGTCGGTGACCTACGGTGCCGGCGGTTCCAGCCAGGATAGATCCCTGTCTGTAGTTCAGCGGATGGCTAAAAGTGTTCCGACAATTGGCCACCTGACCTGCGTTGGTGCGACAACTCAGAGCACCATCGACATCATTCGACAGTTTGAAGCTGCAAAGGTAGCTGCAATTCTTGCCTTGCGCGGGGACGCACCTAAAGACGACCCAGACGCTCTAGGTAAAGGACAGCTCAAGACTGCCCTTGAGCTAATTGAAGTTGCAAATCAAAACTCTCACCTCGAAATCGGTGTCGCAGCCTTTCCAGAAGTCCACCCGGAGTCACCGGATATGGCCCACGACTCAATGGTTCTTGCCTTGAAGCAGGCTGCTGGGGCAAAGTTTGCGGTTACTCAGCTGTTCTTTAGCGTCAAGGCTTATACCGATCTGGTTAGCAGTGCTGCAGAAGCGGGTGTTACCATTCCGATTGTTCCTGGAGTTATGCCAATCGCAAATGCCAAGCAGGTTATTCGCATGGCGGCCATGAGTGGCGCAGCGATGCCGGCCGAACTCCTCGAAGCTCTAGAGGGGCTGGATGACGAGGCAGCGAGCAAACTCGGCATGGAGTTCTCCAAGCAGCTGTCGGTTGACCTGATCGCCGCAGGAGCGCCCGGACTCCACATCTTTAGTCTGAACCAGCACGCAGCTGCCATTGAACTGGCGCGTGGTGCGGGTCTTTGTCGCTAGCCACCTTTAGTCTGAAGACGTGACCGACCAACAACTTTCGTTTGACTTCTCCCCTGCCCTGCCTGATTGGGCTAGGCAAATTGCCGTTTTCGATCTTGAAACTACAGGCCTAGATCTAACCGATGCCCGAATTGTCACCGCCTGTGCGGTGGAGCTTGACGAGCATGGTGCTGTGGTTGGGCAAAACGTCGAATGGTTGGCCGATCCTGGAATCGAGATTCCTACACCTGCCAGCGATGTTCACGGTGTCACCACCGAAATGGCCAGACGAGATGGCAGGGAGGCCAGTGAGGTGGTTGCCGAAATCCTGGACACTCTCAAGGGTTTTTTCGCTAGAGGGCTCCCAGTAGTTGCCTATAACGCACCATACGACTTTACGATTTTGCATTATGAGGCCATGCGTCACGGCCTAGAACCCTTGAAAATTGGTTCAATTATTGATCCCCTGGTCATTGATCGGTTCAAGGATAAATATCGCAAAGGAAAGCGCCGCTTGGAGAACGCTGCAGAGTTCTACAACGTTGAACTTGCCGATGCTCACAACGCTACGGCCGACGCAATCGCAGCCGGACGTGTGGCACAGGCTATCGCTAAGCGGTGGGCCGATGAACTGCCAGCGTCACTCCCAGATCTTCATGCCGCGCAAATTCAATGGAGTGATTTCCTCGACAGCGACTTTGAAAACTACATGCGCCGGAGTGTCAACCCTGAATTTAGTGTCAAGCGTGGCTGGCCACTGAAGCTGAATTAGGTGTTGTCATAAACCACCATTAAGAACAAAAGGCCCCGCCGAAGCGGGGCCTTTTTAGGTCTCAACCTAGAAGCTGTGTGGACAGCTTCTGTTCTCGCGGAGCTTACGCTCCGAAGTTCTTGTAACGTGCGTTGAAGCGCTCTACGCGACCTGCAGCATCCATGATGCGCTGCTTTCCGGTGTAGAACGGGTGTGACTCTGATGAAATTTCAACGTCGAAAACTGGGTAGGTGTTGCCGTCTTCCCACTCAATGGTCTTGCTGCTGCTAAGTGTTGAGCGAGTAAGGAACGCTACACCCGATGCCAAGTCGCGGAATACGACTGCTTCGTACTTTGGGTGAATGTCTGCCTTCATGGGAAAACTCCGTAATAATCGAAAACTTTGGGGTTTGTGCCACAGGGCACTAAGGGACAAGCATACCAGAATTGGGCTAGCTTGAACACCTAATTCTAGTATTTATGTGCGCGGACCCGGAACCGACCATCTTCGTAATCGACCTTGAGGCCAAAACCAAAGACCTCCGAGATCTTCTCTGATGTCAGGGTGTTGTGGATGTCCCCGGCAGCGAAGATTTCTCCGTTGCGAATCAGCAGGGCATGAGTGAATCCCTCCGGAATCTCTTCAAGATGGTGGGTAACCATGACCATGGCCGGCGCCATCGGGTGCGACGCATACTCTCCGATGATGTTGATGGTCTGCTCCCTAGCGGCCAGGTCAAGGCTTGCTACCGGTTCATCAAGCAAAAGCACTTCTGGATCAGGCATAACGGCGCGAGCAATTTGGGTTCGCTTCCGTTCTCCGTCGCTCAGGGTGCCAAACGCGCGGTCTGCAAATTCTGAAAGTTGCCACTCTGAAAGGACTCGCCGGGCGCGTCGTTCATCGATGTCCTCGTACTTTTCGTTCCAGCGTCCGGTTACACCGTAGCTGGCGGTCATAACCGCGTTGAGCACCGATTCTGAGTTTGGGATGTGGGCCGCGAGTGCACTCGAGGCAAAACCGATCCTGGTACGGAGTTCAAAGACATTGATCTCCCCCATTCGCTCGCCAAGTATTGTGGCTTGGCCGTGCGTTGGGTGAATCTGGGCTGCAGCAACGCGCAACAAGGTGGTCTTGCCAGCGCCATTCGGTCCAACTATTACCCAACGCTGATTTGGCTCAACTTGCCAGTCAACATTGTTGAGGATGTTTCGACCCTCGCGGACTACGGTGACGTTGTTTAGATCTATGACGCGTGACATGCCTTTTAGCCTATGTGCTTGCCGTTGATTGCCTTCTCATAGACACCAATAGTTTCCGCAGCAATACTGTCCCAGCTGAAGTGTTGCTCCACACGCCTACGACCGGCTGCCCCGAATTCGGCAATTTTTGGGTGATCCAGCATCTCATTGAGGGCCGCAGCAAAGTCAGCCACAAACTTGCCTTCGTCCAGTGGTTTGCCGCTGCCATCCATCAATTGCTCAATCGGCACCAGCAGTCCAGTCTCGTTGTGGGCAACGACCTCTGGAATGCCACCAGTAGCCGTGGCAACAACCGGAGTTCCGCAGGCCATAGCCTCCAAGTTCACAATGCCGAGTGGCTCGTATATCGACGGGCAGGCAAAAACAGTTGCGGCCGAGAGCATGGCAATCAATTCGGCGCGGCTCAGGTGCTTTTCTACCCAGATAACGTTGTCGCGCACTTTTCGAAGCTCGGCTACCAGGTCGGTAACCTCCTGGAGAATTTGGGGGGTGTCTGGGGCGCCAGCACAAAGTACCAACTGAACATCAGCGGGCAATTCCCTGGCTGCCTTGAGTAGATACGGCAAACCCTTTTGCATCGTGATTCGACCCACAAAGACCACAGAACGCTGATCTGGGTTCACGCCGTTGGCGCGCACTAAGTCAGGGTTATCAGCTGCCTGGAATGCATCTAGATCAATGCCATTGTGTACAACAGCAACTTTTTGAGGGTCAAGTTGAGGGTAGGCACGAAGAATGTCCTGACGCATACCGTCTGAAACCGCGATGATGCCGGTCGCACCTTCGTAGGCTGTTCGCTCAACCCATGACGAAAGGCGGTAACCGCCACCCAACTGCTGCTCTTTCCATGGGCGCAGCGGTTCGAGGCTGTGGGCCGTAATCAGGTGTGGGATCCCGTGAAGGGTTCCGGCTACTTGCCCGGCAAAGTTTGCGTACCAGGTGTGCGAATGGACTAGGTCAGCGCCTGCAATTGCAGAAACCATGCTCAAATCGGTGGCCATGGTCTGTAGGGCACCATTGACAGCTTCAAACTCAGCGCTGTGGCGGTATGCAAATGTATCGGTTTCATTACGGTCTTCACCGAAGCAGTGGACCTTGACATCGATCTGTTTTCGCAAAACTCTCACTAATTCAGCGACATGTACGCCCGCTCCCCCATAAATGAAGGGTGGATATTCTTTGGTGATCAGATCGATTCTCATAGCGTCATGTTATCTGGCGTTCATAAAGGACTAATAACATTTCGATATGAGCACTCCACGTATTTTCGGAATGGTCCTTGCTGGCGGCGAGGGTAAGCGCTTGATGCCTCTAACGGCTGATCGCGCAAAGCCTGCGGTGCCTTTTGGGGGAAGTTATCGTCTTATCGACTTTGCATTGTCAAACCTGATTAATTCAGGTCTTCGACGCATCGTTGTTTTGACTCAGTACAAATCACACAGCCTTGACCGCCATATCTCTCAGACCTGGCGAATGTCTCCGCTGCTTGGCGCCTACGTTGCCTCGGTTCCTGCACAGCAGCGACTTGGCAAGCGCTGGTTCTCGGGAAGTGCTGACGCAATTCTGCAGAGCATGAACCTTCTGAGCGACGAGCGACCAGACATCGTCGTCGTGGTCGGTGCCGACCACGTTTACCGCATGGACTTTGATCAGATGATTGAAGCGCACATCAAGTCAGGCCGTGGAGTCACAGTTGCAGCCATTCGCCAACCACTTTCGCTGGCGAACCAGTTTGGCGTAATCGAGGTTGACGAAAAAGACAACACCAAGATTGCAGCTTTCCGCGAGAAACCAAGCGACCCTAAGGGTTTGCCGGATAGCCCAGGCGAAGTTTTGGCTTCGATGGGAAACTACGTTTTCAGCGCCCAGGCACTGATTGACGCTATTGAGCATGACGGAACCCTCGAGGAGTCATCGCACGACATGGGTGGCGACATCGTCCCTTACATGGTTGCGCGCGAGGACGCTGGAGTTTATGACTTCACCTACAACGAGATTCCAGGCTCTACAGAGCGTGACCACTCGTACTGGCGCGACGTAGGAACCATGGACTCTTACTACGAGGCCCACATGGACCTAATCTCAGTGATGCCGGTTTTCAACCTGTACAACTCAGAGTGGCCGGTACACACCCAGCAGATCAACTTGCCACCGGCAAAGTTTGTTCACGATGGTGAGGGCAACCAGGGGCGGACCACCGACTCAATTGTTTCGCTTGGAACCGTGGTTTCGGGGGGAATTGTTGAGCGCAGCGTGCTCTCGCCGAATGTGCGCATTCACTCCAGAGCTCTAATTACTGACTCGATTTTGCTTGATGGCGTCCAGGTTGGGCGCGACTGCACCGTTCGAAAGGCTATCCTCGACAAGAGCGTTGTCGTTGCCGATGGCGCCTCGATCGGTGTCGACAAGCAAAGAGATCTTGACCGCGGCTTCTTCGTCACCGACTCGGGTATCACCGTTGTTGGAAAGGGCGTTCTGGTTACACCGTGACCAAGTTTTTAGTGGTTTTTGATGTTGATTCAACTCTCATCGAAGACGAAGTAATTGAGTTATTGGCCGATGTCGCTGGAAAGGGCGCTGAAGTTGCTGCGGTAACCGAACGCGCCATGGCTGGCGAGCTGGACTTTGCCGAAAGCCTTATTGAGCGAGTTAAAACCCTCGCCGGGCTTCCCGAAAGCGTCTTTGAAGAGGTTTTGGGGAGGATTCGCATCACCACCGGGGCAAAGACCCTAATCGATGCCGTTCATGCAGCCGGTGGACAGGTGGGCGCTGTTTCTGGCGGATTCAACCAGCTTCTAGGGCCATTGGCCAAGACTTTGGAGCTTGATTTTGCTCGCGCAAATCAACTTGAGGTTGTAGACGGTGTGCTGACCGGCCGGGTTATTGGCAAAATTATCGATCGTGCTGCCAAGGCCGAGTCTTTGCTCGAATGGGCAGAAGAGGCGGGCTTCGCCATCGAAAACACGGTGGCAGTGGGCGATGGCGCTAATGACCTAGACATGTTGGCCGCAGCTGGACTGGGCGTTGGCTTCAACTGCAAGCCGATTGTTCGCGAACATGCCGATTATGTACTCGAGGGTAATGACCTTGCCGGTTTGATACCGGTTCTCAAACTCTGATCAGTAAAAACCTGTTTATTGATAAATCTGAGCATAAAAAAACCGCCCAACCGGGCGGTTTTTTTATCAAATCGCTAGTGGCCCATACCCAATCCGCCGTCAACCGGAATGACAGCACCTGAGATGTAGCTGGCTTCGTCGCTGGCAAGCCAGGCAACGACCTTGGCAACTTCTTCTGGCTGGGCAAAGCGGCCGGCCGGAATCTTCTTCTTGTACTCGTCCTGCTGAGCTTCAGGCAAAGCCGCGGTCATATCGGTGTCAATAAAGCCCGGGGCGACCACGTTTGCGGTGATGCCGCGGGCACCAAGCTCGCGGGTTACTGAGCGAGCCATACCTACCAGGGCCGACTTGGCAGCTGAGTAATTTACCTGGCCAGCCGAGCCGAGAAGGCCAACGACGCTACCAATCAGGATCACGCGGCCGTACTTGCCTTTGATCATGC
This sequence comes from Rhodoluna limnophila, assembly GCF_005845365.1. GTDB lineage: Bacteria > Actinomycetota > Actinomycetes > Actinomycetales > Microbacteriaceae > Rhodoluna > Rhodoluna limnophila. Next base: position 584,380 of record NZ_CP040509.1, read on the forward strand.
CCTTGGTGGCGCGGCGCAGTACGCGGAAAACGCCATTCAAATTTGTGTCAATTACTGACTCGAATTCTTCGTCGGTCATGCGCATGAGGAGGGTATCGCGGGTAATGCCTGCGTTTGCAACCAAGATTTCGATTGCCCCTAGCTTCTCTTCGACCTCGGCGAATGCAGCATCCAGGGTCTCAGGCTTGGTCACATCTGCGACCACACTTAGTGAACCGGCAGGGCCCTCGCCGCTGCGAACGGTCACAGCAACCCTGTGACCTTGACGAATGAACTCCTCAGCAATCGATTTTCCGATTCCACGGTTACCGCCGGTGACTAGAACTGTTCTTGGTGTGGTCATTGACTATTCTCTTTCAGGGAATACAACTGTTAGCGCTGCGCTTGGGACAAGTGAAGTCTACCTTTGCGAGCCTTTGGTAGCTGTATTCGGCTGATCTGAAAGTGGTGATTAGACATGAGTGAAACGCAGAGTGTTACCTCGATCGGTCAATCCCCCGAGGCTGAACGCAAAACCCGCATGATCAAATACCTGATTGCCATGATCATTCGAATGGTTTGTTTGGTGCTGGCTTTGGTCGTTCAAGGCTGGTTAGCCTGGGTGTTTGCGGCTGGAGCAGTCCTACTGCCTTATTTTGCCGTTGTCCTAGCCAACGCTGTGGTCACAGACGACAAGCCAAAACTAGCCACCGCAGTTGCGCCAAAACTGGTTATTTCCGCCGACCAATTCGTTGCCGCGCCAAAGCCAGAGGAAAACCGTTAGTTGCTGGGTATCTCTCCCCCAAATCTGAAATGTTCCAGAGCAGGTTGTACTACAACGGCTGAATTCAGTCTCACCTGGCGAAACCCCAAGATTCACACCGATGGGCGAACTAAAGTTTGGTCGGCCTGTGATGAGCATCGACAATTTCTGGTTGACTATTTAGAGACCCGAGGTTTTCTGCTAACTACCGAAAAGATTCAATGACCAATTACAAACTGAGCTGGCTCAACGATTCCTGGAAACGTTGGCTGGCTTGGCTGATTGCTGCATCGGTGTTTGCAGTTGCCTGTGTTTTTCTCTCTGATTGGCAGTTTGACCGCCGTCAAGAGGCCTTGGCAAAAATTGAAGTTGTGGCGCAAAACTACGATCAGGCCCCTCTGTCACTAGAGGATGTTGTTCGGTCCGACGAGTTTGACGCCCGCAATGAGTGGCGACCGGTGTCGATTACCGGCCAATTCCTGCCCGAGAAGGCTTACCTAGTTCGAAATCGCCCATACAACGGGCAGCCGGGCTTCTTGCAGGTCATTCCATTTAAGGCCGTTACTGGCCAGCTGGTAGCCATTGAGACCGGTTGGTTACCTACGGGGTCGCGCCAGGACTCACCAGATTTAATTCCGCTCCCAGATGACCAAGAGCGGACTATCCTCGCTCGAATTAGACCAACTGAGCCAACTCTCAACCGCGATGCTCCGGCTGGTCAACTTGGCACTCTAAACTCGGCGAACCTCTTCAAGCAGGCTGGTTTGTCGGGTGACTTAATTGAATCGGTGTATTTTCGGTTAGCCGAAAGCTACAACCAGGGTGAGGCGGTACCGAAACTTCTACCCAAACCGGCACTTACCGAGGGAAATCACCTGAGTTATGCGTTGCAGTGGATTCTTTTTGCGCTCATGGCTTTCACCGCATTGATCTGGGGTGTTCGGCAAGAACTCAGATTCAAGCGTATGGCTGAAGATGAAACCTACCGACCTAAAAGGCGCAAACGCGTGGGCGACGACGATAAAGCAGCTGAAGACGCGCTTCTGGGCCAGGAATAGCAGTGGGTTTTAGCTGAGTGCAATCAGGTCGGCGTATCCGTCGTTCCAGTGGTCTTCATCGCCATCCGGCAAAATCAACACCCGTTCTGGGTTCAGGGCCAAAACCGCACCAACATCGTGGCTAACCAGCACAACTGCACCGGTGAATGTGCTCAGCGCTCGAAGAATTTCTTCGCGGCTGGCCGGGTCAAGGTTGTTAGTCGGCTCATCGAGCAGCAATACGTTGGCCGATGACACAACAAGTGAGGCAAGTGCCAAGCGGGTTTTCTCTCCACCGCTCAGAACACCGGCAGGCTTATTGACGTCATCACCGGTGAAAAGGAATGATCCCAAGACCTTGCGGGCATCGGTGTCGGCAAGTTGTGGAGCTGCACGCTGCATGTTTTCCAGCACAGATTTGGAGACGTCCAGGGTCTCGTGCTCCTGGGCAAAATAGCCGATCTTCAGTCCGTGACCTGGAACAATTTCACCGGTGTCTGGCTTGTCGAGACCCGCAAGCATGCGCAGCATCGTGGTTTTACCGGCACCGTTCATACCGATGATGACTACCTTTGAACCCTTGTCAATGGCTAGGTCAACGGCGGTGAAAATCTCAAGCGAACCGTAGCTCTTGCTTAGGTTGTTAGCCATTAGCGGAGTGCGGCCACATGGAGCTGGATCTGGGAATTTGATTTTGGCGACGCGATCAACTTCTCTGACCTCATCGAGTGAGTTCAGTAGGGACTCAGCGCGGCGAACCATCTGCTTTGCAGCAACAGCTTTGGAGGCTTTTGCACCAAATTTGGCTGCCTGAATCTGCAGGGTATTGGCCTTCTTTTCAGCGATGGCTCGTTCGCGCTTGCGGCGCTCCTCATCGGTCTCGCGAGCCTTTTGGTACTGGCGCCAGCCCATGTTGTAGATATCGATTACGCAGCGAATGGCGTCAAGATAGAAAACGCGGTTTACCGTTTCTTCGACTAGGTCAACGTCGTGACTGATAACAATCAGGCCACCCTGATAGCCCTTCAAGAACTCACGCAACCAAACCACTGAATCGGCGTCAAGGTGGTTGGTTGGCTCATCGAGAATCATGGTTTCGGCGTTCGAAAAGAGGATTCTTGCCAACTCGATTCGGCGGCGCTGACCACCGGAAAGTGTCTTTAGCGGCTGGTCGAGAATGTGGTCCTTGAGGTTTAGGTTGCTGGCAATAGTTGCAGCTTCAGCCTCGGCGGCGTACCCACCAGCTGCCTGAAAGCTTTCTTCAAGTTCCGAGTACCTAGCCATCGCGCGGTTGTAGACGTCTTCTTCGATGCTGCCCATGTCTTCGGTGCACTTTGCCATTTCGGCCGCAATATCGCCAAGGCCTCTGGCGTTCAAGATTCGAGTGCGAGCTAGCTCTTCTGGGTCACCCGAACGAGGGTCCTGCGGCAAATAACCGATTTCCCCACCGCGAGCCACGGCACCCTGAGATGGCTGCCCATCCCCCGCCAAAATTTTAGTGAGGGTGGTTTTGCCGGCACCATTTCGGCCCACCAGTCCCACCTTGTCACCCTTATCAACGCGAAAATTCACGTTAGACATGAGGACGCGAGCTCCGATGCGGATCTCTAGGTTACTCACGCTAATCATTTGAATCTCCGTTGGTAAAAGGGTGTATCGGGTTGCGACGCACAAAAGCCCAAGTCTACAAGTTGCGACTTGGGCTTCTGGTGCGAATTTAGGGTGGGTCTAGATTGAGAACCCGATGGCTCGCATTTGCTCGCGCCCATCTTCGGTAATTTTTTCTGGACCCCATGGTGGCATCCAAACCCAGTTGATGCGGAATGCTTCAACCACGCCGTCAAGTGCTTCGGCCGTTTGTTCTTCAAGAACATCGGTCAAAGGGCATCCCGCAGAGGTCAAAGTCATGTTGATTAGCAGGTTGCCATCTTCAGACTTCTGAAGACCGTAAATCAGACCCAAATCAACAATGTTCACACCGATTTCTGGGTCGATCACATCCTTTAGAGCCTCTATGACATTGTCATAAAGGGTTGGATCAAGCTCAGTGGCGTTCATGATTAGGCCTTTACGTAACGGTCGTAGCCCTCAGCTTCAAGGCGATCTGCAAGCTCTGGGCCGCCCTGTTCAGCGATCTTTCCGGCAACGAAAACGTGCACGAAGTCAGGCTTAATGTAGCGCAGGATTCGGGTGTAGTGGGTGATTAGAAGCAAACCAAAGTCATTCTCTGACTTGGCACGGTTTACACCCTCTGAAACAATCTTCAACGCGTCAACGTCTAGACCAGAGTCGGTTTCGTCAAGAACAGCAAACTTTGGCTTCAATAGTTCTAGTTGCAGAATCTCGTGGCGCTTTTTCTCGCCACCTGAGAATCCCTCATTTACGTTGCGCTCGGTGAACGAAGAGTCCATGTGAAGGGCATCCATGGCTCCGCGGACATCCTTGATCCAGTTACGCAGCGCAGGAGCCTCGCCAGCGATGGCGGTCTTTGCGGTGCGCAGGAAGTTCGACACTGATACGCCAGGAATTTCAACAGGGTACTGCATCGCTAGGAATAGTCCGGCACGAGCGCGTTCGTCAACGCTCATCTCAAGCACGTTCTCGCCATCGAGCAGAATTTCACCCTCGGTAACTTCATATTTTGGGTGACCTGCAATGGTGTAGGCCAGGGTTGATTTACCTGAACCGTTCGGGCCCATGATTGCGTGGCTTTCGCCCGAGCGAATAACTAGGTCAACACCCTTCAGGATTTCTTTAGTGCCCTGGTCGGTCTCGACGGTTACGTGGAGGTTTTTGATTTCAAGAACTGACATGTGATTTTTTCTTTTCTAAGAGGTCTGAGTTATTCGGCGTCGATTTCGAGGAAAATCTCGTCGTTCTCGACGATGACTTCGTACGCCACGACTGGTTCGTAGGCAGGGAGAGTTAGAGCCTCGCCAGTCTCAAGTGAGAACTTGGCGCCGTGTGCCCAGCACTCGACGGTCTTATCTTTGCCGATGAAGCCCTCGCTCAGCGAGATTTCACCGTGGGAACACTTGTCATCAAGTGCAAAGACTTCGCCATCCTTGGTCTTGAAGATTGCGATCTGAAGTTCACCCACCTTCACACGGATAGCCTTGCCAGCTTTGATTTCGTCTACCTTGCAGATGCGGACTGCCATTATGAGTTACTCCTTGCTAGCTCAGCCTCGATTGCGTCGGTGAGGCGGGCTTCGATTTCTTCGTTACCAATCTGCTGGATGATTTCGTTGAGGAAACCACGTACGACAAGGCGACGGGCTTCAATCTCTGGAATTCCGCGGGCCTGTAGGTAGAACAACTGCTCGTCGTCGAAGCGGCCGCTGGCCGATGCGTGCCCGGCCCCGGCAATCTGACCGGTTTCAATCTCTAGATTTGGCACCGAGTCAGCTCGTGCGCCATCGGTTAGCAATAGGTTTCGGTTTAGCTCGTAGGTATCAGTGCCCTCCGCAGCCATGCGAATTAGTACATCTCCAACCCAAACAGTGTGTGCGCCGTCTCCCTGAAGTGCACCCTTGTAGGTGACTCGAGACTTGCAGTTAGGAACTGCGTGATCAACGTAAAGTCTGTTCTCTAGGTGCTGGTCCTCGTCTGCGAAGTACATTCCTAGCAACTCAACGTCGCCACCCGGCTGAGTAAATTCGGCAGAAGTGCTAACTCGAACGGTCTCGCCTCCCAAACTGACAACCAGGTGCTTCAGTTTGGCGTTTCGACCAAGGCGGGCCATTTGAGTCGACGCGTGAACCGCCTCGGCATTCCAATCCTGAATCGAGATAAGAGTTAGGTGGGCTTCGTCGCCAACAATAATCTCGAGGTTTTCGCTCAAAATCGCGTCACCCTTGTGGTCAAGAATCACAGTTGATTCTGCAAATGGTTTTGCATCGACAATCAGGTGAATAGCGCTTGGCTCGGTTGATTCTGAATTGAGGGTTAGCTGAACCTCAGACTTTGCGTTGCCTGGAAGGGTTACCAGATAGGCCTGCTCAGCAGAGCCCCAGGCTGCTGCACTCGGACGCTCTTCTGGAATGCCTGCTCCGCCAAAGGCCGGATTGTCTGAGCCCACCCATGCGGTTGTAACGCCATCGGTGTGCTTGATTTCAAGGTCGCCAACGTACTCGGCAAGTGAATCGGCATCCAGACCTTTTAGGCGCGCCGCAGGCAAGTATCGCCACTGCTCTTCGCGGGTCGAAATTGCCGGGAAGTCGGCTACGTTTGTCGACCTTTTGCGCTCGTAGCGAGTCTGAATTGGAACGCCTGCCCCATGGCTGTGAGCCTCAAGGCCGTGCTGTACTGAACCGCTTTCAACGGTTGGTGTTGAAGTGGTCACTAGCCGACGGCCCCTTCCATCTGCATTTCGATGAGTTTGTTCAACTCAAGGGCGTATTCCATTGGTAGTTCCTTAGCGATTGGTTCAATAAAGCCGCGAACGATCATCGCCATGGCCTCGTCTTCGGGTAGTCCTCGGGACTGTAGGTAAAACAACTGCTCTTCGCTAACGCGCGAGACTGTGGCCTCGTGGCCCATTGAAACGTCGTCCTCGCGCACGTCTACCGCTGGGTAGGTATCCGAACGAGAAATTGTGTCTACCAATAGCGCGTCACAGCGAACTGTGTTGGCAGAGTGGTGAGCACCTGGCATCACGCGAATTTCGCCACGGTACGACGTACGGCCACCTCCGCGTGCGATTGACTTCGAGACGATTGAGGAGCTGGTGTGTGGCGCAAGGTGAATCATTTTTGCGCCCGCGTCTTGGTGTTGGCCCTCGCCGGCAAAAGCCACCGACAGGGTCTCTCCGCGAGCGTATTCTCCGGCCAAAATTACCGCTGGGTACTTCATGGTTACCTTTGAGCCGATGTTTCCATCGATCCATTCCATAGTTGCGCCCTCGTGGCAGATTGCACGCTTGGTAACAAGGTTGTAGACGTTGTTTGACCAGTTCTGAATGGTCGTGTAGCGAACACGGGCACCCTTCTTCACAATGATCTCAACCACGGCAGAGTGCAATGAGTCAGACTGGTAAATCGGTGCGGTGCAACCCTCGATGTAGTGCACGTATGAATCTTCGTCAGCGATGATCAGGGTGCGCTCGAACTGACCCATGTTCTCAGTGTTGATGCGGAAGTACGCCTGAAGCGGGATCTCCACATGAACGCCCTTTGGAACGTAAACGAATGATCCGCCCGACCACACCGCAGTGTTTAGGGCAGCGAACTTGTTGTCACCGGCAGGGATAACGGTTCCGAAATACTCCTGAAAAATCTCAGGGTGCTCTTTGAGAGCTGTATCGGTGTCTAGAAAGATTACGCCCTGGGCTTCGAGGTCTTCACGGATCTGGTGATAAACCACTTCAGATTCATACTGTGCGGCAACACCGGCAACCAAACGGCTGCGCTCGGCTTCTGGGATTCCCAGGCGCTCGTAGGTGTTGCGAATTTCTTCAGGAAGCTCTTCCCAGGTGTTGGCCTGGCGCTCAGTTGAACGCACGAAGTACTTGATGTTGTCAAAATCAATGCCACTAAGGTCTGAACCCCAGCTAGGCATCGGTTTCTTGCCGAAGAAGTCAAAACCTTTCAGGCGGCGCTCAAGCATCCACTCCGGTTCACTCTTAAGTCCAGAAATGTTCCGGACCACACCTTCGTTGATTCCTCGCTTCGCGATTGAACCGGCGGTATCGGAGTCGGACCAGCCGAACTCGTACACGCCAAGGCTGTCAAGTTCTGGTCGGTCAATGATGATGTCGGACAAGCCGGCCTCCCTTTTTATGCTGCTCAGATCTAAGTTTCTTGATCCGAAATAGTCTGTGAGTGTCAACTGATGAACCGCGCTTCCGTATTCCCTGCAAGGCAAACTTTGCCCTGTGTAAAGATGGGTTCAGGAGAAGTCTCAAGATTGCAACAGTGCAATCGAGAAATAGTTGAAACTATCCGCAAGTTTACCGATATGGCTTGGAATCCGGAAGCCAAAAACCGCGTCGAAAGGCAGTGTTTCCTTTGTTTACAAAGATTCGCAACACCATTGCGAACAATCCCCTCTTTTCTGCTGCCAGACTCCCGCTTTATGTCTGGCTTTCACTGGTTAGCCAGATACTCATCGTGGTTACCGGTGGCGTTGTGCGCCTAACCGGTTCAGGATTGGGCTGCCCAACTTGGCCGAAGTGCACCGAGGATTCTCTGATTACGGTGCCGGAAATGGGTTGGCACGGAGTTATTGAGTTTGCGAATCGCCTTCTGACCTTTGTACTGGCACTCATCGCCCTGCTTACCTTCGTTGTGATTGTTCGCCTCGGTCGCAAACTGAACCGCGGATTATTTGCACCGGCGCTAATTCTTGGTCTTGGAATCCCAGCTCAGGCTGTCCTCGGCGGGTTCACCGTGTGGAGTCAGCTAAACCCATGGTTTGTAGGGGCTCACTTTGTCTTAAGTGCCATCATGATTGCAATTGCCTCTTTGTTGGTTTTTAGAGCATTACCTCCGGTAGATGTTGCTGCCCCACGCAGCCTGTGGTTGACCGCAACACCGGTGGCAGTGGTTGGCGCGATCTCAGTGATCATCGGTGTTTTGGTTACCGGCGCTGGTCCGCACTCGGGTGACGCAGAAAGCATCAGAAATGGATTGGACCTGGAGCTGTGGCAACACCTGCACTCCTACCCCGCTTATGTCCTTATCTTGCTAGTCATTGCCCAGGCATGGATTCTCTGGAAGCGGGACCGATGGTCTAAGAATTTTCAGACCAAGGCAGTCCTGTGGCTACTGGTCGTTCTAATTGGTCAAGCAGCCATCGGAGTCGCTCAGGCTAGATTGGGCGTTCCTCCCCTGCTAGTTGGTCTCCACATGCTAGGTGCCGCAGTGATCTGTTCCATGCTGACTTTCCAGTGGCTTGCTATTAGGGGCAAGAGCCGAGGCTCAAACTAATGTCGCGCCTATTTTGGTTCAGACGTGACCTCCGTCTGCAAGACAATGTGGCTCTGAACCAGGCGGTGGCCGGTGCAATTAGTGACGGCGACAATCAGGTGCTCCCCGTTTACGCTCTGGACTCCTCAGTTTTCGAGTCGCTCGAGGGCATTAGGCAATGGTCTCTGCACGAGTCCCTCAAGTCGCTGCAGCGCTCGCTGGGTGGCAACCTTTCCGTGGTGCTGGGTTCGCCGGCGGCTTCATTGGTTGACGCTGCTGCTAAAGCTGGCGTTTCGGTCGTCCATGCCACTAGAGCCTTCGATACCCGAGGAGTGGCCGAACAAAATGCGGTCGGTCTGGCACTTAAAGATGCTGGCATTTTTCTTCAACTTGACGATAGCTATTACGCTGTTGCTCCGGGGTCAGTGAAGAAGCCCGACGGCTCCCCCTATCGCGTTCACACACCATTTTTCAAGAACTGGTACCAGCACGGTTGGGCAAAGCCAGTTGCGCTCGCCGAAGGAGCCATTTGGCGCTCGATAGATGGGCAAACGGAGATTCCGCTGCCGACTAAAGATTCACCAATCAAAGTGACTGCTTCGGAGGCTTTTGCCGCTCAAACTTTCGAGCGCTTCAAGCACCGTGCGCTTGAAAATTACGGCGATGACCGAAACCGTGCCGACCTGTCGGGGACATCGCACCTGAGCCATGCGCTGGCCTTTGGCGAGATTCATCCGCGAACCATCCTTGCCGATCTGCAGGATTCTCCTGGCGAAGAAGTCTTCAGAAAAGAGATTGCCTGGCGGGAGTTTTATGCCGATGTCCTTTGGCATAACCCTCACACCGAACACGATTACTACGAACCGCGATTCAAGGACATGCGCTACGACGTTGGCCCGGATGCCGATGCCAAGCTGCAGGCCTGGCAGCAGGGAAAAACCGGTTTTCCCATGGTGGATGCAGGTATGCGCCAACTTTTGGCCACGGGTTGGATGCACAATCGCGTTCGCATGATCGTTGCCTCATTCCTCATTAAGGATCTGCACCTTGAGTGGCAACTCGGCGCTGAGTGGTTCGAGCGCAATCTAAGTGATTTTGATCCGGCTTCAAACGCCCATGGCTGGCAATGGACTGCCGGTTGTGGCACTGATGCTTCGCCGTACTACCGAGTCTTCAACCCAGTACTGCAGGGATACAAGTTTGATCCTCGCGGCGACTACATCCGCAAGTATGTTCCCGAGTTAGCCCACATCTGGGGGCCAGAGATTCACGAGCCTTGGCTAAGGCTGGATGGTCTGTCGCAGGGCTATCCGAGTCGAATTGTCGATCACGCTACCGAGCGGGACGAGTCGCTAGCTCGGCTAAAGGAAATTAAGAAGGACTAGCCCAAGACCAAAGGGTCAACTGCAAGAGCCACAAACAGTAGCGTCAGGTAAATGTTTGAGATGTGGAACAGTGGCATCGGTTTGCTAATTTCACCCGTCTGAGCCTGCTTGAAAATTCTGTGTGCTGCCCAGATAAACCAGATTCCACCCGCGATTGCAGTGGACGAGTAAATCCAACCAAGTCCGGCTACCGGGATTAGCACCCAGGTGCTGACCGCAACGGCCCATGCGTAGAGGACAATCTGCATGGCAACTGTCTTTGGTCCACGCACAACCGGCAACATCGGAACCCCAGCACGCTCGTAGTCATCGCGGTACTTGACTGCAAGAGGCCAATAGTGTGGCGGGGTCCACAAGAAAATAATTAGGAATAGAACCCAAGGGGTCAACGACAGGTCGTTTGTTACTGCCGCCCAGCCGATTAGCACTGGAGCCGCTCCCGCAGCGCCTCCCCAAACGATATTCTGAGGGGTCCAGCGCTTGAGAAGCATGGTGTAAATCAGCACATAGAAAAGCACCGCGGCAAGAGAAATTAGAGATGCCAGCCAGTTGACAAGAAGGCCGAGCCAAAGCACCGATGCCAAGCCGATAATCCACGAGAAAACTAGAGCTTCGCGATTAGTGAGTTCACCAGTTACCAGCGGGCGGTTCTTGGTACGGCCCATGATTTTGTCAATGTCGGTGTCATAGACGCAGTTGAAGGCGTTTGCTGAACCTGCGCTCAGAGCACCACCGATAAGGGTCGCCAAAACCAGCCAAAGATCCGGCATTCCGCCCTCGGCAAGCACCATCGTCGGAAGAGTGGTGATTAACAAGAGCTCAATTACACGTGGCTTGGTCAGCGCAACGTAGGCCTTGGTTTTTTTCAACATTTCTAATAAGTGTAAATCAACGACATACTTCGTTATTCCTTCAAGTAGAAAAACACTGAGGTAGTAGACTTTTCCAAGAACTTGATTGGGTTTCAAGCACGTATTTGTGCCCATTTTTTAGTACTTCTCATGGCAATGGCGCCGAGCAAATTTTTTAGTCCCGATCTCATCTACAACAAGAAAAGGAGCTGCTCTTGTCAGCATTCCAATGGACCGAACTCGACACCAAGGCAGTCGACACAGCCCGAGTTCTAGCCGCAGACGCAGTTGAAAAAGTTGGCAACGGTCACCCTGGTACCGCAATTAGCTTGGCGCCAGTGGCCTACCTGCTTTTCAACAAAGTAATGCGCCACGATCCAAAGGATGACCGCTGGCTTGGGCGTGACCGTTTCATCTTGAGTGTCGGTCACAGTTCTTTGACTATTTACAACCAGCTTTACCTGCACGGATACGGCCTTGAACTTGACGACCTTAAGGCTCTTCGTACTTGGGGTTCAGCAACTCCGGGACACCCAGAGTACGGTCACACCAAGGGTGTTGAAATCACCACCGGTCCATTGGGTCAGGGCTTGGCATCAGCAACCGGTTTCGCATACGCATCTCGCTTTGAGCGTGGTCTATTCGACCCACAGGCCGCCGAAGGCCAGTCCCCTTTTGACCACTTTGTTTATGTAATCGCTGGCGATGGTGACATGCAAGAAGGTGTCACCTCAGAGGCCGCATCACTCGCGGGTCACCAGCAACTGGGCAATCTAGTTGTGATCTACGACTCAAACCAGATCTCAATTGAAGATGACACCAACATCGCCTTCACCGAAAGCGTCACCGCTCGCTATGAGTCATACGGATGGCACACCCAGACCGTTGACTGGAAGAAGACCGGCAACTACGTTGAGGACCTCGAGGAGCTTTACAACGCCATCCAGAAGGCCAAGTCAGTAACTGATAAGCCATCGCTAATTACCCTTCGCACCATTATTGGATGGCCGTCACCGAAGAAGCAGAACTCGGGCAAGATTCACGGTTCAGCCCTAGGTGCCGAGGAGCTTTCAGCGCTCAAGACCGTTCTAGGTTTTGACCCGGAGAAGACCTTTGAAGTATCACCTGAGGTAATTGCTCACACTCGCAACACCGATCGATTTGACCGCGAACGTTCAGCCTGGGAAGCATCATTTGACGCCTGGGCATCCGAAAACGCCGACAAGAAGCACCTGCTTGACCGAATCGTTGCTGGCGAAACCCCAGAAGGTCTTCAAGCTGCTCTTCCGGTCTTTGAGAACGGAAGCTCAGTTTCAACTCGAGTAGCTTCGGGCAAGGTAATCAACGCAATTGCCGGAGTCATGCCAGAACTTTGGGGTGGTTCAGCCGACTTGGCCGATTCAAACATGACCACAATCGCTGGCGCTAAGTCATTTGTTCCAAGCGAATGGTCGACCCACGAATGGAACGGCGACAAGTACGGTCGCGTTCTGCACTTTGGTATCCGTGAACACGCCATGGGCGCGATTCTCAACGGAATCGTTCTGCACGGAAACACTCGAGTGTTCGGTGGAACCTTCTTGATCTTCAGCGACTACATGCGTCCTGCAGTACGTCTAGCTGCACTTATGGGTATTCCATCAATCTTCGTTTGGACCCACGACTCAGTGGCTCTTGGTGAAGATGGCCCAACCCACCAGCCAATCGAGCAAATTGCCACTCTGCGCGCGATTCCAAACCTAGACATGGTTCGCCCAGCCGACGGCAATGAAACTGCGTTCGCTTGGAAGACCGTTCTGGAGCGTCGTCAGGGTCCAGCTGGTCTTGCGCTTAGCCGTCAGAATCTTCCTGTGTATCCACGCGGCGAAGCTGACGAGACCGGTTCGGTTTATGCCGGTGCCGAAAACACCGCAAAGGGTGCGTATGTCCTTCTTGAAGCGGCAAACGGCCAGCCACAGGTAATCCTGATTGCTACCGGTTCCGAAGTTGAAATCGCAGTCAACGCTCGTATTCAGCTAGAGGCTCAGGGCATCGCCACTCGCGTGGTTTCAGCTCCTTGCCTTGAATGGTTCGATGAGCAGTCGGCCGAATACCGCGAGTCAGTTCTTCCTGCGGCTTTGAAAGCCAAGGTTTCAGTTGAGGCTGGCGTGAGCTTGGGTTGGAACAAGTACGTCGGACCATTCGGTCAGAGCGTCTCAATTGAGCACTTCGGTGCTTCAGCCGACCCTAAGACTCTTTACCGCGAATTCGGCATGACTGCTGAGGCTGTCGTAACCGCAGCCCTAGCTTCATTTGCAGCCAACTAGCCCAAATTTTTCCTAAGAAATCGGAGTAAATAAATGTCAAACAGCCCACTAGCTCAGCTAGCCGCAAATGGCGTCAGCATCTGGCTTGACGACCTATCACGTTCACGCATCGTCTCTGGCGGTCTGCGCGATTTGATCACCAACCGTTCGGTTTCTGGCGTAACTACCAACCCGACCATCTTTGCCGGTGCGCTGGCCAAGGGTGAGGGCTACCAGGCTCAGGTTGCTGAACTTGCTGCTGCGGGAGCATCCGCTGAAGAAGCAATCTTCGAAATCACCACCAAAGACGTTTCGGATGCCTGTGACATCTTTGCTGGCGTTTACGCAGAGACAAAGGGCTTTGATGGCCGCGTGTCAATCGAGGTTGAGCCTGGACTGGCAAACGACACCGATGGCACCATCTCTCAGGCCAAGGAACTGTTTGCCAAGGTCAACCGCGAGAACGTAATGATCAAGATTCCTGCAACCAAGCCAGGTCTAGGCGCTATCACCGCAGTAATTGCTGCAGGTATCAGTGTCAACGTAACCTTGATTTTCTCTCTCGAGCGCTACCGCGAGGTTATCGCTGCTTACATCGCTGGTATCGAGCAGGCAAAGGCCAACGGCCACGATCTGTCAAAGATCCATTCAGTAGCATCATTCTTCGTTTCACGCGTTGACACCGAAGTTGACAACCGTTTGGTAACTGCTGGGCACCCTGAGTTGAAGAGCCAGGCTGCACTTGCTAACGCTCGTCTTGCCTACGAAGTATTTGAGCAGTCTTTTGCTACTGACGCTTGGGCAGCACTTGCTGCCGCAGGAGCAAACGTACAGCGCCCATTGATGGCATCTACCGGTGTAAAGGACCCAGCGCTGCTTGACACCCTTTACGTGACCGAATTGGTTGCTCCTCAGCTGGTCAACACCATGCCTGAGAAAACTATGGAGGCCGTCTATGACCACGGTGTTATTCCTGCCGCTTCAATCACCAACAACTACGAAGCTGCTCGCGAGGTTCTTGCAGCAGTTGAGGCCGCTGGAGTTTCATTGGCTGACGCAACTCAGGTTCTAGAAACCGAGGGTGTAGACAAGTTCATCGTTTCTTGGAACGAACTAGTTCAGACCGTTGACACCGCACTCAAGGCGGCAAAGTAATGTCGCTAAAGGTCGTTGTAGCCGGTACTGCCGCGGCAGCTGTTGCCAACAACATTGATGCACTAGTTGCCGACAAGGTGGCTAGCCGCATTGCTGCGAAGGACTTTACCCTTTGGGGTAAGGATGCTGAATCAGAGTCAGCCATTCGTCTAGGTTGGGTCAACTCTGCAACCGACTCTGCTCCCCTAGTTGAGGGCATTTTGGCTCTAAAGGCCGAGTTCAACGCAAAGGGCGTTGACCGCTTTGTTCTTTGTGGAATGGGTGGATCCTCGCTTGCTCCTGAGGTTATTACCCGCACCGCCGGTGTTGAGCTAGTTGTTTTGGACTCGACTAATGCCGACCAGGTTGGGGCTGCGCTAGCCGGCGACCTAGCTCGTACCGCGATCATTGTTTCTTCCAAGTCAGGCTCGACTGTAGAAACCGACTCTCAGAAGCGCATTTTCGAGAAGGCCTTCACCGATACCGGAATCGATAAGGCCGACCGAATCGTTGTGGTTACTGACCCGGGTTCTCCGATGGAGGCAGCTGCTAAGGCAGATGGTTACCGTATCTTCAATGCAGACCCAACTGTGGGTGGCCGTTACTCGGCGCTAACCGCATTTGGTTTGGTCCCGTCTGGACTTGCCGGTGCCGATATTGCCGGTCTTCTGGCTGAGGCGGCTGAGGCTGCCGAGGTTTTGTCATCTGATTCAGTTGACAACCCAGGCCTGATTCTAGGTGCCGCCCTGGCTTGCACCCCAGGCGAAATGGGAAACCGCGACAAAATTGGAATCGTTGCTGACGGAACTGAAATCATCGGTTTTGGTGACTGGGCCGAGCAGCTAATTGCAGAGTCGACTGGAAAGCTCGGCAAGGGCATTCTTCCTGTAGTGCTAACCCCAACCAGTCAGGAACTCCACTCGGGTCTTGCCGACCTGGTTGCCGTTCACGTTCAGGCTGATGCAAAGCCGGTTTCCGGAGACACCGTATCGGTTTCAGGCTCACTGGGTGCTCAGTTCTTGCTTTGGGAGTACGCAACCGTAGTGGCAAGCCGACTGATTGGCATCAACCCGTTTGATCAGCCAGACGTTGAATCTGCAAAGATCGCAGCACGAGGAATGCTAGAGCAACGTGACGCTGTAATTCCTGCGCTGTTCACCGATGCAGGCATCGATGTTCGAAGCACCGAACTTGCTGTGTCAGGTACAACAGTTTCAGCTGCAATTGCGGCGCTGTTGGCTCAGCTTGACGATGACGAGGGCTACCTCTCAATTCACGCCTATCTTGACCGCACTTCAGTCGCCGAGGCCGAAGAGCTTCGCGACCTGTTTGCTGTCAAAACCCGTCGTCCTGTGACTTTTGGTTGGGCACCACGTTTCTTGCACTCAACTGGTCAGTACCACAAGGGTGGTCCGCGCCAGGGTGTTTACCTTCAGTTGGTTTCTGAGGCTGCTGCAGACATCCAAGTTCCTGGTCGTGACTTCACCTTCGGTGAGCTGATCGCCTCTCAGGCAGCCGGTGATGCCAAGGTTCTTGGCCAGCTTGGTCGCCCGGTGCTGACACTAACTTTGGCAGATGCCAAGGCTGGCGTTGCACTTATCAAGTCAGCCCTCTAAGGAGAAAACTTAATGAGCAAGCTCTCAGCGGGCCACAACCCGCTTCGCGATGCGGGTGACCGCAGACTCAACAGAATTGCGGGCCCAAGCAGCCTGGTTATTTTTGGTGTTACCGGTGACCTATCCCGTAAGAAGCTGATGCCAGCTGTCTACGACCTTGCCAACCGTGGCTTGTTGCCACCTGGCTTTGCGTTGGTCGGTTTTGCCCGTCGCGATTGGGAAGACCAGGACTTCGAAAAGGTAGTCAAGGAGTCAGTAAAGCAGTTTGCTCGCACGCCTTGGTCCGAGGAAGTTTGGCAACAGTTGGCCACCGGAATTCGTTTTGTTTCCGGTGAATTCGATGACGACGCGTCGTTTGATCGCCTCAAAGAGACCATCGAAGAACTAGATGCCAAGCGCGGAACCAACGGAAACCACGCGTTCTACCTTTCGATTCCGCCAAAGGCGTTCGCTCAGGTGTCGCAGCAGTTGAAGCGCAGCGGACTTGCTGATCCAAAGCCAGACCAGTTCCGCCGCGTGGTTATCGAAAAGCCATTCGGTCACGACCTCCAGTCTTCACGTGAGCTCAATGACGTGGTTGAAACTGTGTTCCCTCCGGACGCAGTCTTCCGCATTGACCACTACTTGGGTAAAGAGACTGTTCAGAACATCCTTGCTTTGCGTTTTGCAAACCAAATGTTTGAACCACTTTGGAACGCCAATTACATCGACCACGTTCAGATCACCATGGCAGAAGACATCGGTGTTGGTGGACGAGCAGGCTACTACGACGGTATTGGCGCTGCTCGCGATGTGATTCAGAATCACTTGTTGCAGCTGCTTGCACTCACTGCAATGGAAGAGCCGGTTTCGTTTGATGCGGCCGACCTCCGTGCAGAAAAGGAAAAGGTTTTGTCGGCGGTTCGACTGCCGAAGGACCTTGGTCGTCACACAGCTCGCGGGCAGTACGCCGGCGGTTGGCAGGGTGGCGAGAAAGTTACCGGATTCCTTGAAGAAGATGGAATGAACCCGGAATCTGTCTCTGAAACCTATGCGGCAATGCGCCTGGACATTAACACTCGCCGCTGGGCAGGTGTGCCTTTCTACCTACGTGCCGGTAAGCGCCTTGGTCGTCGAGTCACCGAAATTGCCGTTGTCTTCAAGCGTGCACCGCAGCAGCTTTTTGCCGAAAGCCAAACATCAGCTCTCGGTCAAAACGCGCTGGTAATTCGTGTTCAGCCAGACGAGGGTGTGACCATGCGTTTTGGTTCAAAGGTGCCCGGTGTTGGTATGCAGGTACGCGATGTGACCATGGACTTTGGTTACGGACACGCATTTACCGAGGCAAGCCCAGAAGCTTATGAGCGTCTAATTCTTGACGTTCTTTTGGGTGACCCACCGTTGTTCCCACGCCACGAAGAAGTTGAGCTTTCGTGGAAGATCCTCGACCCGATCGAGGAATACTGGGCCAAGCAAGGCCAGCCAGAGCAGTACCGCCCTGGAACCTGGGGTCCAAAGTCTGCCGATGAAATGCTTGCCCGAGATGGGCGCGAGTGGAGAATCCCGTGATCGTTGATCTACCAAACACAACCATTAGCAAGGTCTCAAAGCAGATCATCCAGATTCGCGAGCAGGGTGGCGTAGTTGCACTCGGTCGCGTTTTGACGTTGGTTATTGAAACCGATTTTGAGGGCATTGAGCCTGCCATCAAGGCCGCTAACGATGCCTCACGCGAGCACCCGTGCCGCATCATCGTTTTGGCCGATGACAACTCAAACAGCGCTCAGAACGCCAAGTTGGATGCCCAAATTCGTGTTGGCGGAGATGCTGGCGCCTCTGAGGTAATTGTCCTGCGTGCCTTCGGTGAGGCTGCCAGCGACCCTGAGAGCCTTGTCACCGGCCTATTGCTGCCAGATGCTCCAGTCGTGGCCTGGTGGCCTGACGAAGCCCCTGCGAAGGCCGCTGACTCTGCGATTGGTCGAATTGCTACCCGCCGAATCACTGATGCTGCGAGCCAAAAAGACCCACACGCGTTTTTGACCCAACTTGCCAACACCTACACCCCTGGTGACAGCGACTTTGCCTGGACCAGACTTACCCCATGGCGTGAGCAGCTGGCCACCATCTTGGACCAGCCGCCATACGACAAGGTGCTTGGTGTTGAGGTAACCGGCCCGGTGGACTCCCCTAGCGTCGACCTTTTGGCTGCTTGGCTTGGCATTCAGCTCGGAGTTGAAGTAAACCTAATTCGCACACCGGCTGATGACCAAAAGCACGGACTCGTTGGCGTGAAGCTAAAGCGAGCATCAGGTGACATCGAGATCGTTCGCAATGAGCCGGGTGTTGCCACGCTGATTCAGCCATCACAGCCGACTCGCGAGATTTCACTGCCACGTCGGAGCTTGCGTGACTGCTTGATGGAAGATCTTCGCCGACTTGACCCAGATGAAATCTTCGGCAAGATTGTGACTCGAAGCTTCAAAGAGACAACGCCGCGCCCAACCGTCACGGCTGAGCGCAAGGCCACTAACTAATGAGCTCTCGCCCATTTGTTCAGCGTTTCAAAGACGCTGATTCGGTTGCCCGAAACGCAGCTGGAGACCTAATCACCAAACTGGTTCAATTGCTTGAGTCTCAGCCCGAAGCTCACGTCATGCTGACCGGCGGAACCGTTGGAATCGCAACCCTGGCGGCGCTGGGTGAGCACGAAGCTAAGACTTCGGTGGACTTCACTCGTGTCCACTTTTGGTGGGGTGACGAACGCTTTGTTGCCGCGGACAGCGGTGATCGCAACAGCCTGCAGGCCCGCAAGGCGCTCTTGAGCAAAATTAGCGTCGATGAGTCTAAAGTCCACGAGTTTCCTGCCAGTGATGCAGGGCTTTCACTGGATGAAGCCGCACAGCTTTTTGCCCAGCACGTTGATTCGGTTGCACCAAAGTTTGATGTGGTTTTCTTGGGAATTGGCCCAGACGGACACATCGCGAGCCTGTTCCCCGGCAAGCCAACTCCGGCCGCTGGAGTACAAATTATTGCCGAACACGATTCTCCGAAGCCTCCGCCGATGCGCCTGAGCTTTACCTACGACGCACTCAATGCAGCAGATGAAATCTGGTTTGTGGTTGCCGGTGCCGATAAGCAGGATGCCGTGGCTGTTGCATTCGGCGAGGAACCGGAGACTCTGCCGGTTGGTCGCGTTCACGGCTCGGTAGCAACGCGTTGGTACCTTGACAACACCGCAGGAACCAAAGTCTTTGGTTGCTAACGACTTCAGCCAATACTGTTGAAACTTAAATAAAAAATGGACCCGCGAGGGTCCATTTTTTATTACTTGTTGAGTTCTTCTTCAGCCAGTCTCTGCCGGCGTTCGCGGACTGCCGAAACCGCAGAGTCAAGCAACTCGGCTGCCTCTTCTTCGGTTCTACGCTCTTTGACATAGGCCAGGTGCGTTTTGTACGGCTCGTGTTTGGCTACCACCGGTGGGTTTGCTTTGTCGTGCCCAGCTGGAAGACCGCACTTTGGGCAGTCGATTTCCTGTGGAATGTCTTCAAGCGCGATGGCTGAAATGTAGTTTGCGTTGTACTCGTGACCATTTGAACAGTAAAAACTTACTGTGATTCGCCCAACCGCGTGACCGCGATCTACTTCACCCATTGGCCCCGCACCAACGCGTGATCCCCGAATTGAAGAACCCCCGTTAGACATGTTCTAGCTTTAGGCCACTAGGTTGAATCGGGTGAACAGACCTAGGGTGATGATTACAACGACCCAGACGATGCCCAAAATGATGGTGATTCGGTTCAGGTTACGCTCGGCAACGCCTGATGAGTTCATGCTGCTGGTGACACCGCCACCAAACATGTCAGACAGACCGCCACCGCGACCCTTGTGAAGCAAAATCATTAGGGTCAGCAAAAGGCTGGTAATTGCTAGAAGCACCTGAAGTGCAATCTGAAGCGCGAGCATTGGAATCCTTTAGTTTGAGTACTTCTGAAATTATAGAGCGATGTGCTTCTGGAATCGAGCAATGCCGCTGAACTCTTCTGCATCCAAGCTCGCGCCACCGACAAGAACTCCATCAACTTCGGTACTGCGCAGGAAGCCGGCAACGTTTGCTGCCTTGACTGATCCGCCGTAAAGAATTCGGGTGGCCTGTGCAAGTTCGGTACCAAACTCAGCGGCAAGCGCTTCGCGGATTTTGCCGCAGACAGCAGCAGCTTCCTCGGCGGTTGCAACCTTTCCGGTTCCGATTGCCCAGACTGGCTCGTAGGCAATTACAAACTCGCCAAGTTTTTCGTGACCGGCAAGGGCTGCCAAAGTCTGACGAACAGGTACTGCGCTCTGGCCCTCAGACTCAAGTTCTTCTAGTGTCTCGCCGACGCAGATAACCGGGATGATGCCGTGGCGGAAGGCCGCCGCGGTCTTGGCCTGAACGACCTCATCGTTTTCTGCGTGGTACTGGCGACGCTCACTGTGACCGATAAGTACGTACTTTACGTCCAACTTGCCTAGGAATGCACCCGAGATTTCACCTGTGTAGGCACCTGAATCGTGCTTTGAGAGGTCCTGGGCTCCAAGGCCAAGTTCCATTTTCTCTGCATCAATCAGGGTCTGGACACTGCGAATGTCAGTAAAAGGAGGAAACACCACAACCTCAGCCGACTTAAAGTCGTGACCGGCATCACTCAAGGTCCATGAGAGCTTCTGCACCAGGGCGATTGCCTGCTGGTGGTCGAGGTTCATTTTCCAGTTACCTGCAATTAGCGGAACACGGTTTGCCATGGGATTCTCCAGTTGGTTGATGTGAGTTAGAAAAAGATTAGTTGAGGACGTCTAGGCCAGGTAGGTTTTTGCCCTCGAGGAACTCTAGGCTGGCACCGCCACCGGTTGAGATGTGACCAAACTGGTTGTCTTCAAATCCAAGAATTCGAACGGCTGCTGCTGAATCGCCGCCTCCGACAACGCTTAGTCCGTCAACTTCGGTAAGGGCTTTAGCAACGGCGCGAGTTCCGCCGGCAAATTTGTCAATTTCGAATACGCCCATTGGGCCATTCCAAAATACAGTCTTGGCGGCAGCAACCTCAGCTGCGAAACGTGCAGCTGATTCTGGACCGATGTCGAGACCCAGGCCGGTTGAGCCAAACGGAGAAGACTCAATTTCGCTCGCAGCCGTTACAGCCACTTCGGCGTCAGCGCCGAATTTTGATGCAACTACGATGTCGGTTGGCAGAATGACCTCTACACCAAGAGCTTCGGCACGGGATAGGTACTCTTTACAGGTTTCGATTTGATCGACTTCAAGCAGGCTCGAGCCAACCTTGTAGCCCTGAGCAGCAAGGAAGGTGAACACCATGCCGCCACCAACCAAAAGCTTGTTTACGGTTGGAAGCAGGTGATCGATGACACCAAGCTTGTCTGAAACCTTAGAGCCGCCGAGAACCACCGCGTATGGGCGCTCTGGGGTGCTGGTCAGGCGGGTTAGAACGTCTAGTTCTTTCTCAATTAGCAGGCCACACGCGCTTGGAAGGGCCTTGGCTAGTTCAAACACCGATGCTTGCTTGCGGTGGACTACACCGAAACCATCGCTAATAAAGAAGTCACCAAACTCGGCAAGTTTTGCTGCAAAAGCTTCACGCTCTGAAGCATCCTTGCTGGTCTCGGCTGCATTGAAGCGTAGGTTCTCAAGTACTACTACTCCCCCACGAGCCAATGCCTTGACGGCACCCTTGGCTTCGCTGCCGACTGTGTCTGATGCAAAGAAAACTGGCTGTCCAAGTAGCTCACCCAAACGCCTTGCAGCAGGTTCGAGTGAGTACTTGGCATCCGGCGCACCCTCTGGGCGGCCAAGGTGTGAGATAACCACAACCTTGGCGCCCTGGTCGACCAGGTACTTGATGGTTGGAACAGAGGCAACGATGCGACCATCGTCGGTAATTCTGGTTCCATCTAGTGGAACGTTGAGGTCGCAGCGGATTACTACCCGCTTTCCATCAAGATTTGGCAGGTCGGAGAGTTTACGCATTTTGATCTTTCACGGCCCTACTTGAGGGCCACATTTTGTTTGGGGTTTAGAGCTTGCTGGCAACTAGCTCGGTAAGTTCTACCAAGCGGTTTGAGTAACCCCACTCGTTGTCGTACCAAGAGCTGATCTTTACGGTACGGCCGATGACCTTGATTAGGCCTGCGTCAACGATTGATGAGTGTGCATCGGTAACGATGTCGCTTGAAACGATCTCGTCCTCGGTGTACTTCAAGATTCCAACCATTGGGCCAGACTCTGAAGCTGCCTTGTAGGCTGCCTTGATTTCCTCGACGGTTACATCGGTCTTTGAAACCAAGGTTAGGTCGGTGATCGAACCGGTTGGAACTGGAACGCGAAGTGCGTATCCATCTAGCTTGCCCTTTAGTTCAGGAAGAACTAGGCCAATTGCTTTAGCAGCACCGGTTGATGAAGGAACGATGTTGATTGCAGCTGCGCGTGCACGACGAAGGTCGCCGTGAGGGCCGTCCTGAAGGTTCTGGTCAGCGGTGTAAGCGTGAACAGTGGTCATCAGACCGTTCTCAATACCGAACTTGTCGTTGAATACCTTTGCGAACGGAGCCAAGCAGTTGGTGGTGCAAGAAGCGTTTGAGATGATGTGGTGCTTCTCTGGGTCGTATAGGTGATCGTTTACACCTAGAACGAAGGTTGCGTCCTCGCCGGTTGCAGGTGCAGAGATTAGAACCTTCTTGGCGCCAGCTGCGATGTGAGCCTTTGCTGCTTCCGCATCGGTGAAACGACCGGTTGACTCGATAACGATGTCAACGCCAAGGTCTCCCCAGCCTAGGTCTGCAGGGTTGCGCTCAGCAAGCACCTTGATGACCTGACCGCCAACGATGATGTTCTGGCCGTCAACTGAAACGTCCTGAGGTAGACGACCGGTTACTGAGTCGTACTTAAGCAGGTGAGCTAGTGACTTTGGGTCACTTAGGTCGTTTACTGCGACGATTTCCAGCTCGGTGCCCTTTGCCAATGCTGCACGAAGGTAGTTACGACCAATACGACCGAAGCCGTTGATTCCAACACGAATAGCCACTTAGTTCTCCAGGGAGTTAGGCGCCACAAATTGACGCGTGTTTTGATTAGTTATTTCGGTGCTATTTGCCACGCGTCTTTGGGTGGAAAAACTCTTATCAGAATAGCAGTAGACCGTCTGTTTTCGTGCGTGCGGCTTCGAAACGTGCCTGAATATCAGACCAGTTGATGATGTTCCAGAAAGCCTTTACATAGTCGCCCTTGACGTTCTGATAGTCGAGGTAGAAAGCGTGCTCCCACATGTCAAGCATTAGCAGCGGGACGGTGGTCGGGATGACGTTGCCCTGCTGGTCGTATAGCTGCTCAATAATTAGGCGCTGACCGACTAGGTCCCAGGCTAGGAATGACCATCCTGAGCCCTGAATTCCCATAGCTGACGCGTTGAAGTGTGCCTGGAACGCCTCAAAGGAGCCGAAAAACTCGTCGATTGCTGCAGCCAACTCACCCTCTGGGCGATCTGTGTTTGCTGCGGTTAGGTTCTTCCAGAAGATTGAGTGGTTGATGTGACCACCAAGGTGGAAAGCCAGGTCCTTCTGAAGCTTGTTTACCCAGGTGAAGTCGTTCTTAGCGCGAGCTTCTTCAAGAAGGTCAAGAGTCGCGTTGGCGCCGGCTACATAAGCAGCGTGGTGCTTCGAGTGGTGCAACTCCATAATCCGAGCCGAAATGCTTGGTTCAAGTGCTGAATAGTCGTAGCTAAGTTCTGGCAAAACGTACTTGGTCATTGGTTTCTCCTCGTTGGGTTTATAAAAAGCCTAGTCAAATTTGGGGTCAGGTTATTCCTGAGTTTTACTCGTCGAGTTCCTCAGGTAAAAAGGCGTCGGTCGCTGGGATGCCAAGGTCTTCAGCACGCTTGTCGGCCATCGCCAGCAGACGGCGAATTCGACCCGCAATAGCGTCTTTGGTCATAGCCGGGTCAGCCAGGTGGCCCAGCTCATCAAGGCTGGCCTGCTTGTGCTTGAGTCTCAACTGGCCAGCGTAACGAAGGTGCTCGGGAATGTCTTCGCCGAGAATCTCAAGGGCTCGTTCCACGCGGGCTCCGGCTGCAACGGCGGCCTGTGCGGAGCGGCGAAGGTTTGCGTCGTCGAAGTTTGCGAGTCGATTGGCAGTTGCCCGCACCTCTCTCCGGAGGCGCATTTCTTCCCAGCGCAGTACCTGCGTGTGTGCACCCATCTGGGTAAGCATGGTGGCAATGGCCTCACCCTCACGGACGGTGACTCGGTAAACACCGCGTACCTCGCGGGCCTTTGCCGTGACACCCAATCTGCGGGCAACGCCAACCAGAGCCATTGCAGCCTCATTGCCTGGGGCGGTAATTTCTAGTGCGGCCGAGCGGCCTGGGTCGGTTAGTGAACCGTGTGCCAAAAATGCGCCACGCCAAACCGCCTGCGCTTCTTGGATTGAACCTGAAACCAAATTGGCAGGCAACCCTCGCACTGGGCGCCCCCGCTGGTCTAGAAGGCCGGTTTGACGAGCCAAAACATCACCCTGGTGCAAAACTCGGATTTGGTAGCGACTGCTTCGACGAATCCCTGAAGGGGAAATCACTGCCATCTCGCTGTCGATGCCGAAAAGGTCAGTTAGGTCTTTGCGAACGCGGCGAGCAATTTGGGCAGTGTCGAGCTCGACTTCAACCGCAACCCGCCCAGAGATTAGGTGAAGGCCGCCTGAAAATCTCAGAATTGTGGACAGCTCTGCCACCCGCACCGAATTTTTTCCGATTTCGAGTCGCGCGAGCTCATCCTTGAGGTCAGCCGTAAGTGCCATTGTTATTCCTTGCCTAGGTCGCGGTGCTTGACCGTCACTGAAACATCTGGGATTTTATTCAATTCATCAGCTATTGCCCGCGACATTGCCACCGATCGGTGCTTGCCACCGGTGCAACCAATCGCGATGGTTGCGTAACGCTTGTTCTCGTTGAGGTAGCCGCGTAGAACCGGTTTGAGCGCAGCCACGTAGTTGGTCACAAATTCTTGGGCACCAGTCTGGCTCAACACAAAGTCGCTTACCGCTGTGTCTTCTCCGGTAAATGGTCTCAATGATTCTTGCCAAAACGGATTCGGCAGGAACCTTGCGTCGGCAACCAGATCGGCGTCAGAAGGTAAGCCGTATTTGAAACCAAAAGACATCACGTTGATTTGAAGTTTTGAGGACTGCTCAAGGGTGAATCCCTCGGCAATCTTGTTTGAAAGCTGATGAATGTTGAGGTCGCTGGTATCGATGACCACATCGGCCGATTCCCGAAGGCTCAATAGTCTGACGCGTTCCTCTGCGATGCCATCCAGGATGGTTCCGCTCCCCTGGAGCGGGTGTGGACGCCGCACCGATTCGAACCTCTTGACCAAGGCTGAATCGGTTGCCTCTAGAAAGAGCACCCGCAGGTTAAGGCTTCTGCTGCGAAGTGAGTTCAGGTGAGTTTGAAGTTCTGAGAAAAACTCGCCGCCGCGAACATCGATAACCACAGCCAAGCGTGGCAACGGAGTTTTGGTCAGGGTAAAAAGGTCAGCAATCGGATTCAACATCTGTGGAGGCAAATTGTCGACCACGTACCAGCCAAGGTCCTCGAGGGCCTTGCCCACTGTGGAACGACCCGCACCAGACATACCGGTGACGATTAGTAGTTCACGCCTTTTATCTGAGTTCAAAACACCCTCCCCTCGGTTGAAATTGAAGTCGAAATAGCTGAGTGCATCACAGTCTATCGAAGTGCGACACGCCGAAGAGTGTTTTTAGATTTCTAGGCGATTAACTATCTCTTGAGCCAACACGGGGCCGATGCCAGCTACCGAAGATATTTCGTCTGCGCTGGCCAGCTTGAGCCTTTTTGCTGACCCGAAGTGCTTCAGTAAGGCCGAGACGCGTTTCTCACCGAGGCCAGGAATCTCGGACAGTTCGGTCGCGATACTGCTTTTACGTTTTTGCCTCTGATAGGTGATGGCAAAACGGTGCGCCTCATCTCGAATTCGCTGAAGTAGAAACAGTTCGTCGGTCGCACGCGGGAGAATAACTGGGTACTCCTCCCCCGGCCGCCAAATCTCTTCAAGACGTTTTGCGAGGCCAACTACGGTCAGCCCTGGAACACCTGAATCGTTGATAGCCCGCTGCGCTGCATTAACCTGCGGAAGCCCTCCATCAACTATGAGTAATGACGGAAAGTAACTAAATTTTGTTTCTTCCGCTGCATTGGCCTGAGGTTCGCGAAGATATTTCAGTCGCCTGGAGACCACTTGATAAATGGACTCAGTGTCATCGGTGGTGTTCTCAATCGAGAAGCGTCGGTAGTGGTCCTTCTTCGGCAGGCCATCTTCGAAAACGACCATCGATGCAACCACGCCGGTGCCACCTAGGTGTGAAACGTCAAAACACTCAATTCGCAGTGGCGCATCCGCAAGTTGTAGTGCCTTTTGAATGCCCGCCAGCGCATCTGCCCGCGCGGTGAAGTCCGCAGACCTTCGAGTTTTGTAGAGCATGAGCGAGTGCTTGGCATTGGTCTCAGCGGTTGTTGCCAAGGCGGCTTTATCGCCACGTTGGGCAACCCTTAGTTCAGTTTTAGTTCCGCGCTTAGCCGAGAGCCATCGGGTTAGATCCTTGGCATCATCAGGTAACACGGGAACCAATATCTCGCGTGGAATATCGACCGGTTCTGCATCGATGGAGCCGGTGTACACATTTTGAAGGACGTACTCGACAAGTTCTGGAAGGGTTCGTTCGAGTTCTTTGTCGACCACCCATCCGCGCACACCACGAATTCGGCCGCCTCGAACTATGAATTGCGAAACTGCAGCGGCCAGCTCGTCATCAGCGATTCCAAATAAGTCGGCGTCCGTTTGATCGCTAAACACGACAGTACTTTTCTCTAGCACCCGCTCGAGAGCACCGATGTTGTCGCGCAGCCGACCGGCGAGCTCATACTGTTGGTTCTCGCTCGCCTCAAACATCCGCTTGCGAAGCGTCTCAACGTGCTGAGTGTCTCCGCCCGACATGAAGTCAATAAATTCTTTGGCTATTGCCCGGTGCTCGCTCTTAGTTACTCGGTCTACGCAGGGGGCCGCGCATTTGCCAATGTCTCCTAAGAGGCAGGCCCGATTGGAAGCCTTGGCACGCTGGTAAACGCCTTTGGTGCAGGATCGAACCGGATAGACCTTCAGCAGGGTATCCAGGGTCTCCCGAACAGCCCAGGCCTGTGTGTAGGGGCCGAAGTACTTGACTCCCTTCAGGTCGCGCGTGCGAGTAATGAAGGCCCGAGGAACCTCTTCTCCAATGGATACGCCAAGGTACGGGTAGGTTTTGTCATCTTTGAAGCGAACGTTGAAAGGTGGGTCATATTCCTTGATCCAGGTGAACTCAAGCTGAAGCGCCTCGTACTCGGTTTTGACAATAGTCCACTGCACATCAGCGGCCGAAGTCACCATTCTTCGGGTTCGTTCGTGAAGGCTATCTAACGGGCCAAAGTAGTTGCTTAGTCTGGCCCTTAGGTTTTTTGCCTTACCCACGTAAAGCACACGGCCGCTGGCATCAAGCCAACGGTAAACCCCGGGATTAGTTGGTATCTCGCTAGTTTTTGGCCGAAACGAGAGCTCATTGGCCATTAGCTGAGCAGCTCCTTGAGGAATCCGCCTGTGAATGATTTCTGGTTAGCTGCTACCTGTTCTGGTGTTCCGATGGCAACCACTTGACCACCGCGTGATCCGCCCTCTGGGCCCATGTCAATAATCCAGTCGGATGACTTGATTACATCCAGGTTGTGTTCAATGACTAACACGGTGTTGCCCTTTTCAACCAGACCATTCAGCACCAATAGGAGCTTTCGAACATCCTCGAAGTGGAGACCGGTGGTTGGTTCATCCAAAACATATATGCTTCGGCCGTTAGATCTGCGTTGCAGTTCGGTGGCCAGCTTGACACGCTGGGCCTCTCCGCCTGAGAGGGTGGTTGCACTCTGGCCGAGGCGAACATAACCCAAACCAACTTCGACAAGAGTCTCGAGGTATCGGGCGATTGAGCTTATCGGTGCAAAGAATTCAGCGGCTTCGGCGATTGGCATTTCAAGCACCTCGGCGATGTTCTTGCCCTTGTAGAGAACCTGGAGCGTCTCACGGTTGTAGCGCGCGCCGTGGCAAACCTCGCAGGCCACGTAGACGTCCGGCAGAAAGTTCATCTCAATTTTCAGGGTTCCGTCACCCGAGCAGGATTCACAGCGCCCACCCTTTACGTTGAACGAGAATCGACCCTGCTGGTATCCCCTGGCTTTTGACTCTTGGGTCTCAGCAAACAGCTTTCTTATGTGGTCGAAAACACCGGTGTAGGTTGCCGGATTTGAACGTGGAGTTCGACCAATTGGGTTTTGGTCGACGTGCACAACCTTGTCGAGAAGTTCGATTCCCTCGATGCGAGTGTGACGGCCAGCTACGCCCTTGGCTCCGTTCAGGCTGTTGGCCAGAACTTCGTAGAGCACGTCGTTGACCAGCGAGGACTTTCCTGATCCGCTGACACCCGTCACCGCAGTCAGAACGCCCAGAGGGAATTCCACGTCAACATTTTGCAGATTGTTTTCGCGTGCACCGACTACCTTCAACTTGCGCTTTGGGTCAATTGACCGGCGCTTCTTTGGCGTAATGATGGCCTCACGTCCGGACAGGAATGCACCGGTTAGCGAGTTTTGATTATTTAGCAGGGCTGCATAAGGGCCACTGTGAACCACCTCACCACCGTTAACACCGGCACCTGGGCCAATGTCGACCACCCAGTCAGAGGCCTTGATGGTGTCCTCGTCATGTTCGACAACAATCAAGGTGTTGCCAAGGTCTCGAAGTTTAATCAGGGTGTCGATGAGTCTGCGATTGTCGCGCTGGTGAAGACCGATCGAAGGCTCATCGAGAACGTACAAAACACCGGTTAGGCCAGAACCAATTTGCGTAGCCAATCGAATGCGCTGCGCCTCACCGCCCGAAAGCGAACCGGCGGCGCGCTCCAGTGATAGGTAGTCGAGACCGACGGCCATCAAAAAGTCCAACCTGGCCCTGATTTCGCGAAGGACCTGAGCCGCAATTTTTACGTCGCGCTCGTCTAGAACGATGGTTTCGAAGAACTTAACCGCTTCACCGAGGCTCATCGCGGCTACGTCGGCAATGCTTACGCCAGCCACCTTTACAGCCAGAACTTCAGGCTTGAGGCGTTGTCCAGCACATGCTGGACAAGGAATTTCCCTCAGAAAACCTGACCATTTAGCCCTGGCGTAGTCGTTTTCAGACTCAAGGTATTTGCGCTCGATATAGCCCAAAACACCCTCGAATCCGGTGGTGTAGCGCAGTTCGCGTCCATACTTGTTCTTCCACTTCACCTGAACATCGAAGTTGTTTCCATGGAGAACGGCCTGCTGAACCTCTTCGGGAAGCTTCTTCCAAGGGGTGTCAAGCGAGAACTCCAGGTCGTCGGCTAGACCTTCAAGCATTCGCGAGAAATAGTGAAACAAACCCTTTCCCTGGGTCGACCAAGGCAGGATTACTCCCCCATTAATGCTTGCGTCTGGATCACCGATGACGAGTTCGGCGTCTACCGCCTGCTTTACTCCGAGGCCAGAACATTGAGGGCAAGCACCGAACGGGGCGTTGAAGGAGAAAGTTCTAGGTTCAATCTCGGTGAGGCTTAGCGGGTGTTCATTCGGGCACGACATTTTCTCACTGAAAACCCGGGTCTTCCCCGGTCCAGCCGGCTCGTCGACAAGGTCAACAAGGATGCGCCCTCCGGCTAGTTTGAGGCCGGTTTCGACCGAATCAGCTAGGCGACCAATAATCTCTGGCTTTGCCACCAGTCGGTCGATGACTACTGAGATGTCGTGCTTGAACGTCTTCTTTAGTGGTTTGGCGTCAGCTAGCTGCACAATCTCGCCGTCAACCACAGCGCGGGCAAAACCTTGCCCGTTAAGCTCTTTGAACAGATCAACGAACTCGCCCTTTTTTTGGTCGACTATTTGGGCAAGAATCTGAAACCGAGTGCCCTCAGGTAATTCAAGAATTTGGTCGACAATCTGTTGCGGGGTCTGCTTGACAATCTTCTCGCCGCATTCGGCGCAGTAAGGCACACCGACGCGAGCCCAGAGCAGGCGCAAGTAGTCGTGAATCTCGGTGATGGTTCCAACCGTTGACCGAGGGTTTCGATTTGTGGACTTCTGATCGATCGAAACTGCCGGGCTCAAACCCTCTATAAAGTCAACATCTGGTCGGTCAACCTGACCCAGAAATTGTCTGGCATAGGCCGACAGCGATTCAACGTATCGACGCTGACCCTCAGCAAAGATGGTGTCAAATGCCAACGATGACTTACCGGAACCACTTAGTCCAGTGAAGACAACCATGGCGTCACGGGGCACCTCAAGATTCACGTTTTTAAGATTGTGAACTCGAGCACCCTTGATGACGAGCTTGTTTTCGTGGCTTATCGGTGTAATCGGCATCTTTGAAGTTTAACCTTGCTGTAGTTCTGGCACGTCTAAACGTGTCCAGCTTTTTCCATTTGCCGAAGCTCATGTTTGAGTTCAGATATTTCATCTCGAAGGCGAGCAGCTAGTTCAAATTTGAGTTCGACGGCGGCTTCTTTCATCTGCGCATCGAGGTCCACGATGATTGAGAGTATTTCTTCCTGGGCCATGGACGCGATGCCCTTGCGTGATTTAACCGGAATCACCGATTTACCGTCACGGGTCTTCTTCTTGCTGGCCTTCTCGAGCAGTTCGGCAGTGTCCTGCTCTTCGCGCAAAATCTGATCGGTGATGTCAGCAATTTTCTTCCGCAGTGGTTGCGGGTCCACGCCGTGAGCCTTGTTGTAGGCAACCTGCTTGGCTCGCCTTCGATTGGTCTCTTCGATCGCCCGCGCCATTGAATCGGTGAGGTTGTCGGCATACATATGCACTTGGCCGTTGATGTTTCGTGCAGCACGTCCAATGGTCTGAATGAGCGACGTCGTCGACCGAAGGAAGCCCTCTTTATCTGCGTCCAAAATGCTGACCAGTGAAACTTCGGGTAAGTCCAAGCCTTCCCTGAGCAGGTTAATTCCGATCAGGACGTCGAAGACACCACTGCGTAGTTCGCGAAGCAATTCCACTCGGCGCAGGGTGTCGACATCGGAGTGTAGGTAGCGAACCCTGACTCCAGCCTCGGTCAAGAAATCGGTAAGTTCTTCTGCCATCTTCTTGGTGAGAGTAGTCACCAAGACTCGCTCGTCTTTGGCCGCACGTATACGAATCTCTTCGAGCAGATCATCGATTTGACCCTTGCTCGGCTTGATCACAATTTCTGGATCAATCAGACCGGTTGGGCGAATAATTTGTTCGACGATCCCGGCCCCGAGGTTCATTTCGTACTTGCCTGGGGTGGCGGATAGGTAGACCGTCTGGCCCACTCGCTCCTGAAATTCGCTAAATTTTAGCGGTCGATTGTCAAGTGCCGAGGGCAGGCGAAAACCATACTCGACTAGGTTTCGCTTGCGGCTTGAGTCACCCTCATACATGGCACCGATCTGCGGCACCGTCACGTGCGACTCGTCGATGACGGTAAGGAAGTCTTCTGGGAAGTAATCCAAGAGGCAACTAGGTGCCGAGCCTGGCTCTCGCCCGTCGATGTGCCGAGAGTAGTTCTCGATGCCCGAGCAGAATCCAAGTTCGTTGATCATTTCTAAGTCAAACGTGGTTCTCATTTTCAAGCGCTGAGCTTCGAGTAGCTTGCCCTGGCTCTCTAGCTCTTTGACGCGCCAAACTAACTCTTCTTCGATACCCTCGATGGCTTTACCCATGCGGTCTGGCCCAGCCATGTAGAGGGAGGCTGGGAAAATCGAAACAGCCGATTCTGTTTTCGCAATCTCGCCTGTAAGCGGAAACAGCGAGTAGAGAGCCTCAATTTCGTCACCGAAGAATTCGATGCGAATTGCCATCTCCTCGTTCACCGGGATGATTTCGATGGTGTCACCCTTGACCCGGAAGTTTCCGCGTGAAAAATCGATGTCGTTACGGGCGTACTGCATAGAAACGAATTTGCGGATTAGGTCATCTCGGTCAATTTGTTGCCCAACCTGAAGTGAAACCCGAGAATTTAGATACTCCTCAGGAGCACCGAGGCCATAAATGCAAGAAACAGTGCTCACTACAACTACATCGCGGCGACTCAACAAACTTGTGGTTGCCGAGTAGCGAAGGCGCTCAACTTCCTCGTTGATTGAGGAGTCCTTTTCAATGAATGTATCGGTCTGAGCCACATAGGCTTCTGGCTGGTAGTAGTCGTAGTAACTTACGAAGTACTCAACGGCATTATTTGGCAACAATTCACGGAATTCATTGACCAGCTGAGCGGCCAAGGTCTTGTTGTGAGCCAAGACCAAGGTTGGCCGCTGCACGGCTTCAATAAGCCAGGCGGTAGTGGCGGATTTACCAGTTCCGGTAGCACCGAGCAGTACAACGTCCTTCTCGCCGGCATTTATCCGAGCGGCAAGGTCAGCAATTGCGGTTGGCTGGTCGCCCGAGGGTGTGTACTCGCTAATCACCTGGAAAGGTGCAAAAGATCTGGTTGCTTCCATGTCGATATGCTCAAGCAGAAAACTTGGCTGAGGCTTCCCGTTCGATTCGGTGCCATAGCAGCTCGGCATCCTTGAGGAGCAAAATGAGATCTTGGTTTGAGTTCAAAATCACGTCAGCAACATTGGCTCGTTGCGCTGGGCTGGCTTGAGAGGCGATGCGTGCGGCAGCCTCCTGCTGACTAAGGCCACGAATCTTGACTAGCCGATCGAGTTGTTTCTCAATCGGGGCTTCAACGGTCACAACAAGGTCAAACGGTAGGTCAACCGAGGCTTCTACTAATAGCGGCACGTTGTAGACAACGATTGAGTCCTCTGGAAATGCAGCTACGCGCTCCTTGGCCAGAGTCTTAACGATCGGATGCACAATCGCCTCCAACTGTTCACGCTTTTCTCGGTCGTTGAACACAAGTTCACCCAGCGTCGAGCGATTTAGCGTTCCGTCAGAGTTGAAGACCGAGCTGCCGAAAACGTCGAGTATCTTTGCCGCCCCGGGCGTTCCCGGTGCTACTGCCTCGCGAGCAAGAGCGTCGGCATCAACTTCGATCGCGCCCTGTCGAGTCCAGAAATCAGCAACCGTTGATTTTCCGGCCGCTATTCCCCCGGTTAGGCCAACTAAGTACATGACTCTAGCCTAAACAAAAATGGAGGCCGGCCATTCGGCCGACCTCCATTTTTAGAGCAGTTGTTACTCTGCGCTCTTTAGCTTGTCGCGAAGAGCTGCAAGTGACTCATCTGATGCCAGGGTGCCTGACTCTGATGACTCGCTTGAGTAGCTGCTTGAAGATGCTGCTGCTGATGCCTCTGGAGCCTCAGGAAGCTTAGCTGCTGCCTCGTTTGCGGCTGCAACCTGCTTCTTGTGCTCTTCCCAACGGGCGTGAGCCTCAGCGTATTCCTTCTCCCACTTGGTGCGAGCTTCCTCGAAGCCTGGCTTCCACTCGTTGGTGGTTGCGTCGAAGCCCTCTGGGTACTTGTAGGTACCGTTCTCGTCGTAGTCTGCAGCCATACCGTAAAGCGCTGGGTTGAAGTCGGTGCCCTCTGGGTCTACCTCTTCGTTAGCCTGCTTTAGTGATAGCGAGATGCGGCGGCGGTCTAGGTCGATGTCGATGACCTTGACGAATACGTCCTGGTTCACTGAAACAACCTGCTCGGCTAGCTCGATGTGCTTTGAAGAAAGCTCTGAGATGTGAACAAGACCCTCGATACCGTCTGCAACGCGAACGAATGCACCGAAAGGAACCAGCTTGGTTACCTTACCTGGAGCGTACTGTCCGATTGCGTGGGTGCGAGCGAATACCTGCCATGGGTCTTCCTGGGTAGCCTTTAGCGATAGTGACACGCGCTCGCGCTCCTGGTCTACCTCTAGAACCTCAACAGTAACTTCCTGACCGATCTCAACGACCTCTGAAGCGTGTTCAATGTGCTTCCATGAAAGCTCAGATACGTGGACTAGACCGTCTACGCCACCAAGGTCAATGAATGCACCGAAGTTTACGATCGATGAAACAACACCGGTACGGATCTGGCCCTTAGCGAGGTCAGCTAGGAAGGTGCTGCGTGAAGCAGACTGTGACTCTTCAAGCAGAGCGCGACGTGAAAGAACAACGTTGTTGCGGTTCTTGTCTAGCTCAAGAATCTTGGCTTCAACCTTCTGGCCTAGGTATGGGCCTAGGTCGCGAACGCGGCGAAGCTCGATGAGCGATGCAGGCAAGAAGCCACGAAGGCCGATGTCTACGATCAGACCACCCTTAACAACTTCGATAACCACACCATTGACGGTGCCGTCTGCTTCTTTGATCTTCTCGACGTCGCCCCATGCGCGCTCGTACTGTGCACGCTTCTTTGAAAGGATTAGACGGCCTTCCTTGTCTTCCTTCTGAAGAACAAGTGCCTCTACTGCATCGCCAACGCTAACGATCTCTGATGGATCTGCATCGTGGCGGATTGAAAGTTCACGAGAAGGGATTACACCTTCAGTCTTGTAACCGACGTCAAGTAGAACTTCGTCGCGGTCGATCTTTACAACGGTTCCGGTGATTAGGTCGCCGTCGTTGAAGAACTTCAGAGTTGCTTCTACAGCTGCAAGGAAGTCTTCTGCAGAACCGATGTCGTTTACAGCGATCTGCTTGGTTGATTTGGTGGTCATATTTATTTTTACTCTTAACGGGCAATTCTCTGGTCGCGTCAGAACATCCTTGGCTTTTCCAAGGAGTCTGATCCGACAATGGATTTAGTGCGTAGGAAAATACACACCTTCTAATCCTAGCGTTTCTGAAGGCTAGTGGCCAGCTTGATCCCAGCTCTTTCCGATACCAATTTGAACTTCTAGCGGCACCGAAAGTTCGACAACATTAGCCATTTTGTCTGTAACCATGGCCTTGAGTCTTTCTAGCTCTCCGGTTGCCACTTCAAAGACCAATTCGTCATGCACTTGCAAAAGCATGCGGCTCGCAAAGCCGTCGGTCGCCAGAGACTCAGAGATCTGGTTCATGGCCAGCTTCATGATGTCTGCCGCGGTTCCCTGGATCGGTGCGTTCAGGGCGGCTCGTCGTGCGTTTTCACGTACCTGGAAGAGCTTGCTGTTTAGGTCTTCGAAAGGGCGACGACGGCCAAAGGTGGTCGCCGTGTATCCGAGGGTTTTTGCTTCATCAACCACAGAAGCTAGGTACCGCCGCACTCCCCCGAATCGGGCAAAGTAATCGGCCATCAATTGCTTGGCCTCGGCGTTTGGAATGCGCAACTGCTTAGCCAGTCCGTACTCGCTGAGTCCGTAGACCAAACCGTAGCTCATAGCCTTTACCTTTGAGCGCATCGCCGAGGTAACCTCGCTTGGCGCAACGCCGAAAATGCGAGCACCGACAAATCGGTGAAGGTCCTCACCAGTTTTGAAGGCTTCGATAATGCCCTCATCCTCTGACAGGTGTGCCATGATGCGCATTTCGATCTGCGAGTAGTCAGCAGTCAAAAGGGTCTCAAAACCCGCACCAACCACAAAGGCATCGCGAATCTCGCGCCCGCGCTCACTCTTAATCGGTATGTTCTGGAGATTAGGGTTTTCTGAGGAAAGACGACCGGTCGAGGTGCCGGTCTGAACATAATTTGTGTGAATGCGGCCGTCTGCCCCGATTGCCTTCAGCATGGTTTCTACAATTTGACGGATCTTGGTGACTTCGCGGTGTTCAAGCAATCGCTCGAGAAACGGGTGTTGGGTCTGTTCAAACAATTCGTTTAGTGCGGCTGCGTTTGTCGAGAATCCAGTTTTGACCTGCTTGGTGCCGGTCATTCCCAGTTCATCAAACAAGATTGTCTGCAACTGCTTGGGCGAGGCAAGGTTAACCTCCCGCCCGATAATGGCGTAGGCCTGCTTTGCAATCTCGGCCACCTCTGCGGAAAGTCTTTCAAACAGAGCCTGCAGTTTGGCCTGATCTACCGCAACACCCAGGTGTTCCATTTGGGCCAGCGACCGAACCGTAGGTAGCTCAACCTTGGCATATACCCTGAGCTGATTCTGCTCCTCGAGCAGTTTGAACAGTTTTGGGCTCAGCAGGCTAGTCAAAAATGCATCGAGGGATACATCGGTGGCTTCGTCGGCGATCAACTGATTTGGGTCTGAGCGCTTAACCACCATTCCCAGATGCTCAAGAGCCAGTTCGTCAAGACTGAAATTCTTACCTACCGGGTTCAGCAGATATGCCATCAGGAGCGGGTCGTAGTCCACGCTGCTCGCAGTCAGGCCAAGATCCAGCAGGCGTTTATTGACATCCTTAGCGCCGTGCAGCGCCTTGGCCACGGTTGGGTCGGCAAGCCAACCGCCGAGCACGTTCTGCAACTCTTCAGAGCTGGTTGGGGCCCATAGTTTTCTGAGCGCCTCGGTTGCAAAACCAATATTGCTCACGGCATCGTTGGCAAATTCAAAGGCCACCCCGATAGTGCCGTGCTGCTCTTTTAGCCAAGCAGTCAGCTCATCAGAGCCAACCACTGAAACCTCCGGCACTGATACCTCATCGAAAACAGCTGTTGGGGTAGCAAAAGCCTCGTTGAAGGCGCTTACTGCAGACGATGTTCCGGTTGCCTCGGATTTCGAGCCGTTGCTGGTCTGTGAACCATTGGCTCCACGGAGTTTGAGAACTCGCTCAGTGAGTGACTTGAACTGCAGTTTGGCAAATACTGCGCGAACCTGTTCCTCGTCTACTGCTCCAAGGCTCAGGTCATCCTGGGTGAAGTCAAAGTCAAGGTCGCGGACCAGATGGTTCAAGCGGCGATTGCGGACCGCAAGTTCACGGTGTTCTCGGAGGCTCTCGCCAACCTTTCCAGTAATTTGCTCAGCAGCGGCCAGGACACCCTTGAGGTCTCCGTGTTGCTGCAGCCACTTGGCCGCGGTCTTTGGGCCTACGCCCGGAATGCCCGGCAGGTTATCGGAGGTCTCGCCAACGAGTGCTGCTAGATCTGGGTATTGCTTGGCATGAATTCCGTACTTCTCCAGAACCGCAGCGTCGTCCATTCTGGCCAGATTCAGCACACCCTTTACCGGATACAAAATTGTGGTGCGTTCGCTGATTAGTTGGAAAGTGTCGCGGTCACCAGAAACCACGTAAACATCGAAGCCCTTATCGGCACTTTGATCGGCGAGACTAGCGATGATGTCGTCAGCCTCGAAATTCGGACGAGTAATGGTCCGGATGTTCATCGCGGCCAGCGCTTCTTGAAGCAGCTCGGTTTGCCCGACAAACTCCGGCGGGGTTTCTCCGCGGGTGCCCTTGTACTCGGGATACTCCTCGGTGCGGAATGAGCTTCGGGAAAGGTCGAACGCAACAGCCAAGTGGGTAGGTTTCTCTGCCTGCAGAATGTTTAGCAGCATCGAAATAAAGCCGTGAACAGCGTTGGTGTGCTGCCCATCCGAAGTCTTGAAGCTATCTGGGCTTAGTGCGTAAAAAGCACGAAATGCCAGTGAATGCCCGTCGATTAGCAGGAGGGTAGGCTTTGGATTAGCGTTCATAGAGGCAAGCCTACTTTGCCTAAACCTTCAGCCAAGGAGCAATCGGTGTCTTCGGAATCAGAAAAGTACAGCCAGGCCGCACAGGAGTTACTACAGTTGCGTGGTCTGGGCGCGCTAGCCGAAAAAATGGGAATTGAACTACTGGAACTTTCCGCCGAGCGGGCAGTTGCAACTATGCCGGTTGAAGGCAACACACAGCCTCTAGGCGTGCTCCACGGAGGCGCTCACGTAGTGCTGGGTGAGAGCTTAGGGAGCTTTGCTGCAAACGTTTGGGCGCACCCAGACAAAGTTGCCATGGGTATTGAGGTAAACGCCAGTCACAGTCGGCCGGCAACCACTGGCAAAGTTATCGCTGTTTGCACCGCACTAAGTCTTGGCAAAACCCTTGCCACACATGAGATTGTTATTTCAGATGAGCAGGGCCGAAGGCTCTCAACCGTGCGAATTACTAATTTCTTGAAAGAGAAAAACTAGGCTCCAGTTTTAGGTGTGCCCAGCTGCTCGATAACAGTGGTAGCAACTTCCTGCATGGTCAAACGACGGTCCATAGAAGCCTTTTGAATCCAACGGAATGCATCCGGTTCGGACAAGCCCATCTTCTCGTTCAGAAGACCCTTGGCTCGGTCAACCAATTTGCGAGTTTCAAAACGTTCATTGAGGTCTGAAATCTCACACTCGAGTGCGGTGATTTGAGCGTGGCGACTTAGAGCAATTTCGATTGCTGGCAACAGGTCATTAGGTGTGAACGGTTTCACCACGTAAGCCATTGCACCAGCTTCGCTGGCCCGATCAACTAATTCTTTTTGACTGAACGCAGTGAGCAGAACAATTGGAACTTTGGCATCAGCAAGCTGCTCAGCCGCAGTAATGCCATCCATGTTCGGCATCTTGATGTCCATAACCAGAAGATCAGGCTTGTGTTCGCGAACCAGGGCCACGGCCTGCTCGCCATCGCCTGCTTCGGCTAGTACGTCGAATCCGTGTTCTTTCAGGGTTTCAACGATGTCCATACGAATCAGAGATTCGTCTTCGGCAACGATTACTGTGCGCTTCTTTGCTGCGTCTGTCATGGCCTCTACCCTATTTCAAAACGCTCAGTTTCATGAACTCGAGTTTCTTCAGGTAGTATTTTCTTTTGTTGCCGGCCGAAGTGGCGAAATGGCAGACGCGGAGCACTCAAAATGCTTTTCCGAAAGGAGTGCGGGTTCAAGTCCCGCCTTCGGCACAAAAAAAGAAATCCCTCAGGAAATTTCCTGAGGGATTTCTTTTTGACTATTTACTCTGGTAACCCTATTTGCTCTGGTAACCCTATTTGCTCTGGTAACCAGGTGCGGCGCCATTTACGGCATCGCCCACGCGGTGAACGCGAAGCGAGTTGGTTGAGCCAGGGATGCCCGGTGGGGTTCCAGCTACAACCACGACTTCTTCGCCGACCTTGGCTAGCTTTTCAGCAATTACGATTTCGTCGACCTGATGCATCATTTCATCGGTGTGCTTTACCGGTGCAACAAGGTAGGTGTGTGCACCCCAAACCAATGACATGCGGTTACGAACGGTCTCACTTGGTGTGAACGCGATGGTAGGAACAGATGAGCGCAAGCGTGATACGCGGCGGAGTGAGTCACCAGACTCGGTAAAAACGCAAACATACTTTGAGCCCAAAAGCTCGGCGATTTCAACCGCGGCTAGTGATACAGCTCCAGAGTGAGTGTGTGGGCGGGTACCCAGTGCTGGAATGCGGTCTAGACCGTTTGCTTCGGTTGACTCGATGATGCGAGCCATAGCCTGTACAGTCTCGACTGGCCACTTACCCACTGAGGTCTCGCCAGAAAGCATCACTGCGTCTGCACCGTCAAGAATTGCGTTGGCAACGTCAGAGGCCTCGGCGCGGGTTGGGCGCGAGTTGTCAATCATTGTCTCTAGCATCTGGGTAGCAACGATTACCGGCTTTGCCCAGCGGCGTGCAAGCTCAACAGCACGCTTCTGAACTAGAGGAACGTCTTCGAATGGAAGCTCAACACCAAGGTCACCACGGGCAACCATGATGCCGTCGAATGCATCGATGATTTCTTCGAGTGCGTCTACAGCCTGTGGCTTTTCAATCTTCGCGATGACCGGCAAGAACTTGCCTTCCTCGGTCATGATCTCGTGAACGCGAACAATGTCGGTTGCATTACGAACGAATGAAAGGGCGATCATGTCGACGCCAAGACGAATTGCCCAGCGAAGGTCCTCTTCATCTTTGTCTGAGAGTGCTGGAACGTTGACCGCAACACCTGGCAGGTTGATGCCCTTGTTGTTTGATACGTAACCAGGAACGTCTACCACGGTGGTAACTGTGTCTTCGGTAACTTCGATGGCACGCAAGGTGACTTTACCGTCGTCAATAAGTAGCAAATCTCCAGGCTTTACGTCACCGCACAGGCCCTTGAAGGTTGTGCCACAAATTTCTTTGGTGCCCTCAACCTCGTTGATGGTGATCTTGAATACGTCACCCTTTTCAAGCATGTGTGGGCCGTCAACAAAGCGGGCCAAACGGATTTTTGGTCCCTGAAGGTCAACAAAGACACCGACTGGCTTGTCTAGGTCGGCAGCGGCCTTGCGAACGGTGCGGTAAATCTCTTCGTGAACGTCGTAGCTACCGTGGCTTAGGTTCATGCGGGCAACGTCGACACCCGCTTCGATGATTGCGCGAATTGACTCATAGGTAGAGGTTGCTGGACCGAGGGTGGCAACAATTTTTGCGCGTCTCATGGGTACCTTTTCTTGTTTTTTGATTGAACTTAGTAAGTGATTGAAAGTGGGCGGTCGGTAGGCTTTACCGGGCTTGGTAGCTCGGTTCGACCGACAAGGTAGGCGTCGATTGAGGCTGCTGCAGCGCGGCCTTCAGCGATGGCCCAAACGATTAGGCTCTGACCTCGGCCGGCATCTCCAGCAACAAACACATCGTCAGCGTTTGTAGCCCAGTTTCCAGCGCGCGCAACGTTTCCGCGAGCGTCAAGCTCGATTGAGGACTGCTCCTGAAGGTCGTCGCCTTCAACGCCCGTGAAACCAAGCGCAAGCAATACTAGGTCGGCAGGAATGATTCTTTCGGTACCTGCCTTCGGAAGACGTTTGCCATCTACGAATTCGGTCTCGGCGACCTTGACACCGGTAACTTTACCGTTCTCGCCAACGAACTCTACGGTTGAAGCCAAGTAGGTTCGCTCGCCATTCTCTTCGTGGGCCGATGCCATTTCGAACAGAGTTGGCATCATTGGCCAAGGCTGGTTCGATGGGCGTTCAACCGGAGGCTGCTTGCCAATCGCCAAAGTGGTGACCGAAATTGCTCCCTGGCGGGTTGCAGTGCCTAGGCAGTCCGCACCGGTGTCTCCACCACCAAGGATTACAACGTTCTTGTGACCGGCCAGAATTTGGTTATCTACAGTGTCACCAGCCACTACCTTATTGGCCTGCACGAGGTACTCCATGGCAAAGTGCACCCCATCAAGTTCGCGACCTGGGATGTTCAAATCACGTGGCTTTGAAGCTCCGGTGGCAACCAAAACAGCGTCGTAACGTGAGCGTAGGTCTTCCCAAGTGATGTCGGTACCGATATTTACGCCGGTGCGGAAACGAGTACCCTCAGCTTCCATCTGTGCAACACGACGATCGATGTGGTGCTTCTCCATTTTGAAATCAGGGATTCCGTAGCGAAGTAGACCACCGATACGGTCATCGCGCTCATAAACTGCCACGGTGTGGCCAGCGCGGGTCAACTGCTGGGCAGCGGCCAGACCAGCTGGACCAGAACCGATGACCGCAACGGTCTTTCCGGTTAGTCGTTCAGGAGCGTGTGGAGCAACCCAGCCCTGCTCGAAGGCCTGGTCGATGATTGAAACTTCAATCTCTTTGATCGTCACGGCAGGCTGGTTAATACCTAGAACACAGGCACTCTCGCAAGGAGCTGGGCACAGGCGACCGGTGAACTCAGGAAAGTTGTTGGTCGCGTGGAGGCGTTCAATGGCGCTCTTGCCATCTTCGCGCCAGGTAAGGTCATTCCACTCTGGAATCAGGTTGCCGAGCGGGCATCCCTGGTGACAGAACGGCACACCGCAGTCCATACAACGGCTGGCCTGACGTGCAACAACAGCAGAATCGCGCTTTTCATAGACTTCTTTCCAGTCCATGATGCGCACAGCAACTGGGCGGCGAGTAGCGGTCTCTCGCTCAGTTGTCTTTAGGAATCCGCGTGGATCAGCCATTGGTGACCTCCAAGATATCTTTCCAAACAGATTCGCTGTCTGGGTCAATGCCATTTGCGGTTGCCTTGGCACGAATTGATAGAACGTTTGCGTAGTCACGAGGCAATACACGAGTGAAGTGCTCAGACTCGCCGTCGAAGTTGTCAAGGATTCCCTTGGCAACCTGCGAACCGGTTTCAGCTAGGTGCTGCTCAAGAACTGACTTCAGCTTGGCCTTGTCCTCTGCCGCCAACGGCTCAAGAGTTAGTTCGCCAGCAGCGAGGGCATCGTGGTTGACGTGGTCGCCGCGGAGCTTGTATACGTAGGCAACACCACCGGACATTCCGGCACCGAGGTTACGGCCGGTCTTACCCAGGATTACTGCAACACCACCGGTCATGTACTCAAGTGCGTGGTCACCACAGCCTTCAGCCACAGCAGTCACGCCAGAGTTACGAACCAAGAAGCGCTCACCGACAATACCGTTCAGGTACATCTGGCCACTGGTTGCTCCATAGCCGATTACGTTGCCGGCGATGATGTTCTGGTCGGCAGCAAAAAGGCTCGACTTGCTTGGGTGAACCACGATGGTTCCGCCCGAAAGGCCCTTACCTACGTAGTCGTTTGAGTCACCCTCAAGGGTTAGCTTGATGCCCTTCGGTACGAAAGCACCGAACGACTGACCGGCTGAACCCTTTAGACGAACGTCGATTGTTCCAGCTGGAAGCCCGTCCGCTGCGTAGCGTTTGGTTAGCTCATTGCCAAGCATGGTTCCAACAGCCTGATCAACGTTGGTGATGTCCAATTCGATCTTGACGGGCTGAGCGTTTTCAAGAGCCGCGGCAGATGCTGCGATCAGTTTGTGGTCGAAGTGCTTTTCTAGCTCGTGGTCCTGAACAGTAATGCGACGCAGTGAAGCACCTTCAGGAAGAGATGGTGTAGCCAGGATTGGAGTTAGGTCCAGTCCGTCAGCCTTCCAGTGATCAATCGCACGGTTGACGTCGATGAGCTCGCTGTGACCGATTGCTTCGTCAAGCGACTTGAATCCAAGCGCAGCGAGGTACTCACGGACCTCTTGAGCCAAGAACTCAAAGAAGTTGACGACGAACTCAGGCTTACCAGTGAAGCGTGAACGTAGGGTTGGGTTTTGAGTTGCAACACCAACTGGGCAAGTGTCTAGGTGGCATACGCGCATCAAAATACAGCCTTCAACCACTAGCGGAGCGGTAGCAAAACCAAACTCCTCAGCACCTAGCAATGCTGCGATGATCACGTCTCGACCGGTCTTCATCTGGCCATCTACCTGCACAGACACGCGGTCGCGAAGGCCGTTGACCAGCAGGGTTTGCTGCGCCTCAGCAAGACCAAGTTCCCAAGGGGTTCCGGCGTGCTTGAGAGAGTTCATCGGGCTGGCGCCGGTACCACCGTCGTGACCCGAAACCAAAATTACGTCTGCCTTTGCCTTTGCAACACCGGCAGCAACGGTTCCGATACCGACCTGAGATACCAACTTGACGTGTACTCGAGCCTCGCGGTTGGCGCGCTTCACGTCGAAGATCAACTGCTTTAGGTCTTCAATTGAGTAAATGTCGTGGTGCGGCGGTGGCGAAATTAGACCGACACCCGGTGTTGAGTGACGGGTCTTTGCGATCCAAGGGTAAACCTTGTTTGGTGGCAGCTGACCACCCTCACCTGGCTTAGCTCCCTGAGCCATCTTGATCTGAATGTCATCAGCGTGGGTCAGGTACATGCTGGTCACACCGAAGCGCCCAGAAGCAACCTGCTTAATTGCTGAACGGCGAGTTGGGTCAAGAAGACGCTCCACGTCCTCGCCACCCTCACCAGTGTTTGACTTTGCACCCAGCTGGTTCATGGCAATCGCAAGAGTCTCGTGTGCCTCAGGTGAAATCGAGCCGTAAGACATCGCTCCAGTAGAGAAACGCTTGACGATTGCTGAGACTGGCTCAACCTCGTCGATGTTCACTGATGGGCGAACGCCCTCGCGCAGGGTAAACAAGCCGCGTAGAGTCATAAGCCCCTCGGCCTGGTCATCTACCGCCTTGGTGTACTCGCGGAAAATGTCGTAACGCTTGTTTCTGGTTGAGTGCTGAAGTTTGAAAACAGTTTCAGGGTTGAAAAGGTGCGGTGGGCCTTCGCGACGCCACTGGTACTCGCCGCCGGTTTCTAGAGCCACGTGAGGGTTTACAGCCTCGTCGAGTGGGTAGGCGCTCGCGTGACGTTTGCTGTTTTCATCAGCAATAACATCGATGTCGATACCGCCAAGCTGGCTTACGGTTCCGGTGAAGTATGCGTCAACGAACTCTTGGCTAAGACCGATGGCTTCAAAACACTGGGCGCCAGCGTAGGACGAAACGGTTGAGATGCCCATCTTGGACATGATCTTCAGAACACCCTTGCCGAGTGCCTTGACCAGGTTGTACTGAGCCTTCTCAATGGTCAAACCAGCAAGCTGACCGTTCTTGACCATAAGTTCAACTGACTCAAGAGCTAGGTAAGGGTTTACCGCCGCAGCGCCGTAACCAATCAAGGCAGCCACGTGGTGAACTTCACGGACGTCTCCGGCCTCAACGACCAAACCGACCTTAGGTCGCTGACCCTTGCGGATCAGGAAGTGGTGTACAGCCGAAGTGAGTAGCAATGAAGGAATCGGTGCCATCTCGCGGTTGCTGTCGCGGTCTGACAGCACAAGATAGGTTGCGCCGTCGGTGATTGCCGCAGAAACCTCTTCGCAGATTTCACGGATTCGCGCAGCGAGTGAACCGGAACCATCGGCAACACGGTAGGTGCCGCGAACGGTGTAAGCCTTGCCTACGCCAGGTCGTTCATCGATGTGCTGAATCTTAGCCAGCTC
Source organism: Rhodoluna limnophila (assembly GCF_005845365.1). Classification (GTDB taxonomy): domain Bacteria; phylum Actinomycetota; class Actinomycetes; order Actinomycetales; family Microbacteriaceae; genus Rhodoluna; species Rhodoluna limnophila. The sequence goes on from NZ_CP040509.1 coordinate 629,037, forward strand.
GTCGTTGGTCAAAACTGGGAACTCAACAATGATTTGCTGAGCGTGCTTTGGAGTCGCTGATAGCAGGTTCAGCTCTGGGCCAATTCCAGTGCTTAGAGAGGTAACAACTTCTTCACGGATTGAGTCCAGCGGCGGGTTGGTCACCTGGGCAAACTGCTGCACAAAGTAGTCGAACAATACGCGCGGACGCTCAGCAATAGCGGCAATCGGGGTGTCTGAACCCATGGCACCAAGTGGCTCGGCACCGGTGCGGGCCATTGGCGCAACCAGAATTCGAAGTTCTTCTTCGGTGTAGCCGAAGGTGCGCTGGCGGCGGTTTACCGATGAAACCGTGTGGGCAATGTGCTCACGCTCAGGCAGCTCGGAAAGCTTGATGCGGTTTTCTTCTAGCCATTCGCCCCATGGTTCGAGCGAGGCGATTTCGGCCTTGATTTCGTCGTCATCAATCAAGCGACCGTTAACGGTGTCAGCCAAGAACATGCGGCCAGGCTGTAGGCGCCCCTTGCGAACGACCTTGCTTGGGTCAATGTCAACAACACCGATTTCAGAGGCAAGAACAACCAAGCCATCATCGGTGATTAGGTAGCGACCAGGGCGAAGTCCGTTGCGGTCAAGGGTGGCACCAACTAGGGCGCCATCGGTGAATACCACCGCTGCTGGGCCGTCCCACGGCTCCATGAGCATTGAGTGGTACTCGTAGAAGTTCTTGCGGTTTGGCTCGATGTCGGACTGCTTCTCCCAGGCTTCTGGGATCATCATCATCATGGCGTGAGGCAGGCTGCGACCAGACATGTACAGAAGTTCAACAACTTCATCGAATGACGCTGAGTCAGAGCCGCTTGGGGTAACGATTGGGCGCAGCGGCTCGATGTCACCGATTAGGTCAGAGGCCAACTGTGCCTCGCGAGAGCGCATCCAGTTGCGGTTTCCCTTTACGGTGTTGATCTCACCGTTGTGCGCAATCATGCGGAAAGGGTGAGCCAAAGGCCATGACGGGAAGGTGTTGGTAGAGAAGCGTGAGTGCACCAAGGCCAGGGTTGACTCAAAGCGTTCGTCGCTCAGGTCAGGGTAGAACGGCTCGAGCTGCAGAGTCGTGACCATGCCCTTGTAGACGATGGTTTTTGCCGAAAGCGACGGGTGGTAAGCGCCCAGTTGACGCTCAGAACGCTTGCGCAAGCGGAACAAACGACGCTCTAGATCCATGTCGGTTGCGCCATCGGTTGAAGTCACGAATACCTGGCGAATGGTAGGCATTGCCTCGCGAGCCAAATCACCGAGAACGGCTGGATTGGTTGGAACCTCGCGCCATCCGATTACTGACAGACCCTCTTCGGTGGCAATGTTTGCAAAGCCTGCCTCAACTGACTGCTCGCTGCCCCCTTCGATAAAGACCAAACCGGCACCGTAAGTGCCCCTAGCAGGAAGCTCAAACCCGGCTACCGCGCGTAGGAATGCATCTGGGATTTGCGACAGGATTCCGGCGCCATCTCCGGTACCCGCATCTGAACCAACAGCACCTCGGTGCTCAAGGTTGGTCAGGGCGGTAAGGGCAGTCTTGACAATGTCGTGACCAGGAGTGCCGCGAAGAGTTGCCACCATGGCTAGGCCACAGGCATCGCGGTCAAAAGCTGGATCGTATAGACCAGTTGCTGCCGGAGCAGTACTGAATCGTTCGAACGGCGACATTTCAGGCATGCCACACTCCAATCACTAATTATTAGAGGGACAACATTGGCCCGAAGGTGAATACGCTATTGCAAAATTTGTTTGAAACGTCTCGCTTTTGGCGGTTTCAGTTGCCGCAGAATACGGCGCGCTTAGTCCTCAAAGTCTACCGCATCAGCAGGCTTTTGAGCCGCTTTTTTGCCCTTGGAATCATCGAGTACGGTCAATTCCAAACCTGGGTGACGACGTGATTGAACGTAGAAAATCACCAGACCAACTACGATTCCGAGGATTGCTGACCAAACGTTGGTGCGCAAGCCAAGAATGACATCGCTTGGGTCTATGCGAATTGACTCAACCCAGACTCGGCCGACCGAGTAGATAACCAGGTAGATGGCGAAGAGCTTTCCCCAACGGAGGGTGAAGCGCTTGTCCAGCATGAGCAGGACTGCAAAGCCCAGCAGGGACCACAGTGATTCATAGAGGAAAGTTGGGTGGAAGAGCTCACCGGCCGGAAGGCCCATTGGGTAGGCAGGGTTGGTCACATCGATTTCAAGACCCCAAGGCAAATCGGTTGGAATTCCGAAAAGCTCCTGGTTGAAGTAATTGCCCCAGCGTCCAATAGCCTGGGCCAAGATGATTCCGGGGGCCACTGCATCGGCAAATGACCAGAATTTGATTCCGGCCTGACGTGCACCGATCCAGGCACCAACGGCACCACCAATCAGACCGCCATAGATGGCAATGCCACCCTCCCAAATGCGGAACACGGCGAGTAGATCGGCGCCCTCATAGAAGTAATCGTTGGCGTGGGTGGCAACGTGAAAAATTCGAGCAGCAATGATTGCAATCGGAACTGTCCAAATGGCAATGTCAAGGGCTGTACCGCTCGGTGCACCGCGCTTTACGAGGCGTCGGTCTGCAATCAGAATGGCAAGTGCTATGCCGGTGAGAATAAATAGGGCGTAAAAGTGAATCTTGAATGGACCCAGCTCGATGTAGCTGATTACTGGGGCTGGAATGCTGTTTAGGAGACTGATCACGAATTACCTTTTACTTTTTTAGGCCCGCGGAAAGCTCGCGGACTTTATCTTTAAGCGCTTGGATGCCACCTTGCTGGTAGGCACGGACGAACGCAGAACCAACGATGGCTCCCTCAGAGTATTGATTGACTTCGAGAACCTGGTCGGCGGTGGAGATTCCGATACCAACCGCTGTGTTTTGCGTGTCAGAGGCCTTTCGAACGTTTGCCACAACCTTCTTGGCGTTGGCGTCTACTTCTGTTCGAGCACCGGTAATGCCCATGGTCGAAACCGCATAAACAAACCCTCGACTTAGATCGCACGCGGTCTTCATCCGATCCTCTGATGAGGTTGGAGCCGCCAAAAAGACTCGATCTAGCGAGTACTTGTCTGACTGTTCGAGCCACTCACGTGCTTCATCGGGAATCAGGTCTGGAGTAATCAGTCCCGCTCCCCCAGCCTCAGCTAGGTCCTGGGCAAATTTTTCAACGCCGTAGCTCAAAACTGGGTTCCAATAGGTCATTACCAACACTGGGGTGTCGACCACGCTGGTAATTGCCTTGACAGCATCAAATGTCTGCTTCAGCTTGAAGCCACCCTCAAGCGCCGCCATGGTGGCCTCTTGAATTACGATTCCATCCATAACCGGGTCACTGTATGGGACTCCAAGCTCAAGGACGTCTACGCCGTTCTGGCACATCGCGATTGAAGCTTCAATAGAGTCTTCTAGGTTTGGGTAACCCGCAGGAAAGTACCCAATCAGCGAGCCTTTACCAGCTGCTTTATTGGCACGAAGAACATCGGCAGTTTTAGACATTGATATCTCCATCAAGTAGACCGAAGTACTTTGCAGCGGTCACCATGTCTTTGTCACCGCGACCACTCAGGTTGACCAAAATGGAAGAACCGGCAGGTAACACGGCACCCAACTTTAGTGCTCCGGCAAGGGCATGTGAGGTTTCAATTGCTGGAATGATTCCTTCGGTGCGACTCAGTAGCCGCAGGGCATCCATCGCCTCACGGTCGCTGATTCCCCAGTACTGGGCGCGGCCCAAGTCTTTTAGCCAAGCGTGTTCAGGACCTACGCCCGGATAATCAAGTCCGGCAGAAATCGAGTGGCTTTCCATGGTTTGGCCATCCTCATCCTGGAGCATATAGCTGCGTGCACCGTGAAGGACCCCTGGGCGTCCATAATTCAGTGTTGCCGCGTGGCGAGGTGTATCCATGCCATCTCCAGCTGCCTCGAAGCCAAACATTTCAACCTCTGGGTCGTCCAAGAACGCGTGGAACAGGCCAATCGCGTTGGAACCGCCACCGACGCAAGCCGCCAGGGCGGTTGGCAAAAAGCCGTACTCGTCGAGCATCTGCTGGCGTGCCTCGTTGCCAATTACCGAGTGAAAGTCGCGCACCATGGTTGGGAAAGGGTGTGGTCCGGCTACAGTTCCCAGCAAATAGTGGGTGTTATCAACGTTGGCTACCCAGTCACGAAGAGCCTCGTTAATCGCGTCTTTTAGCGTGCGGCTGCCGGTCTTAACCGGAACAACGGTAGCTCCGAGCAACTCCATGCGGGCCACGTTCAAAGCCTGACGCTCGGTGTCTACCTCGCCCATGTACACGACACACTCGAGTCCAAACAGTGCCGCAGCGGTAGCACTGGCTACACCGTGCTGACCAGCGCCGGTCTCGGCAATAATTCGGGTCTTGCCCATGCGCTTGGTTAGCAGCGCCTGGCCCAGCACGTTGTTGATTTTGTGTGAACCAGTGTGGTTTAGGTCTTCACGCTTCAGAAAGATTCGAACGTCACCTTCGGCATGCTGAGCAAAGCGCTTTGCTTCGGTAATGATCGAAGGTCGGCCGGTGTAGGTTCGGTGCAACTCAGCAAGCTCAGCAGCAAAAGTTGGGTCGGCTTTGGCCGTCTGGTAAGTCGCTTCTAGCTCATCCAAGGCTGCGATGAGAGATTCGGGCACAAAGCGCCCGCCGAACTCTCCGAAGTATGGGCCGACCTGATCTCTAAGTTGCGACATGGCTCTTATCCTACGACTTGCCTGCGAGCAGGAATGATTGAAGCATTTTGGCTGGATCGTTGGTGACTAGTGCCTCGCCTACCAAAACAACATCGGCTCCTGCCGAACGATAGTGAGCAACGTCATCAGCGTTTCTTACTGCAGACTCGGCAACCTTGATAACACCAGCCGGAAACAGCTCGACCAGCGAACCGAATAGGTTTCTGTCGGTTTCAAAGGTGGATAGGTCGCGTGCATTTACGCCGACGAGCTTGGCATCAAGTTCTAGAGCCCGTTCTAGCTCTTCGCGGTCGTGAGTTTCGACAAATGGCGTCATACCTAGTTCGAGTGTGAATTTTTGCAATCTGGCCAGGTCTTTTTGGGCCAATCCCGCCACGATTAGAAGAATTATGTCTGCACCGGCGGCTCGTGCCTCCAGGATTTGATACTCGTTCGAAGTGAAGTCTTTGCGCAAAAGCGGAACAGACACTCGCGAACGGACCGCACGCAAATCATCGAGTGAGCCCTTGAATTTACGTTCCTCGGTAAGCACACTGATGGCGCTGGCACCATTTGTGGCGTAGATTTCCGCGAGGTTCGCTGGATCTGGAATTTCAGCCATTTGACCGCGTGAAGGCGACGCCCGCTTGACCTCAGCCAATACCTTGATCTGATCTGATGGAGCCAAGAACTCCAAGGCGTCAAGAGCTGGCTGGTTGCCGAGTGCAGCGGCTTCAACCTGCGAATACGAGGCTGCCTCGCGCCGTCTTTCCGAGTCCTCTAGCGAGCCAGCGAAGAGTGACTCAAGCACTAGTGTTTGCTCTTGGACTTAGAGCCACCGACTCCGTAGCCCATTTTTTTCAAAATCATGCCCACTGGAATGCCAGCAACAGCAAGCACACCAGACGCAATCACGATTGCAGGCTGGTCAAACCAGAAGGCGAACGTGCCGATTGTGAACGCGATCATGATGATGGTTACCGCGGTCCACGATGCTACTGAATCGCCGTGACCCTGCTCGTGAGTGTTGTCTGACATTTTGTGCCTTTCCTAAAATCTAATAAAATTCTAACAACTATGGCTGGACTAGCGTTGCGAGTCCCAGAGTGAAATCGTGTCTTCTGGCTCTTGGATCGCAACTGCTTTACGTTCTGTCCTGGCAACTTTCTTTGGCCAGATTCGAGATGCGCTGAGGGTCACAGATTGGATTACCAAAGTAAGTGCCAAGGCTCCCAAGGTCAGATAGCCACCAATTTCGGTGACCACAGTGACACCCTTGATTCCATGCTGCGCCGCAATCCCCGTGGCAGCCTCAACGGCCGACGCGAGTGAAGAAATGTTCTGCTGAAGAATTTCGAGCAATAGCGCAACTGCAAAACCAAGGGTGGTCAGAATACTGAGTGAGCCGATCCAGAATCGGGCGCGGGGACCAACAAAAAAGAAAAAGGCGCTTTGGCTGGCTATTAGAAGCAGGGTTGGGCTGATGTATCCGTATGTGTTTGCACCTGAGAAAGACTGAATTACCACAGTGGTGTCTTCGGGCTGCATCTCGAGGGTGAACCAGACTTGATTCACTGCGATCACGGTTAGAACTAGTCCAATAGCCCAGAGGCCAAAGGCTCTTCCCTTGCTGAGCTTCAACGCTGCACCATGCTGTTGGCGGCGATTACCGCGCGAAGGGGTGCCCCCGCCTTGCTGATCGTCTCTTGGTACTCGGTTTCTGGTACCGAGTCCAAAACCAATCCGGCACCCGCCTGAACATGAGCCATTCCATCACGCAGGAACGCAGTTCTAATGGCGATAGCTAGGTCGGCGTTACCCGCGAAGTCTAAGTACCCCACAACGCCACCGTAAATTCCGCGGTTGCCGTGTTCCAACTCATCGATAATTTCTAGCGCTCGTGGTTTAGGAGCCCCAGATAGAGTTCCGGCCGGGAAAGTTGCCCTGAAGACATCCACCGGGGATTGGCCTTCTCTAACTTCGCCCTCAACGGTGGATACCAAGTGCATGATGTGGCTGAATCGGTGTACCTGCATGAACTCGGTCACGGTCACTGATTCTGGTTTGCAGACCTTAAGGAGGTCATTTCTGGCCAGGTCAACCAGCATCAGGTGCTCGGCCTTCTCTTTGTGGTCGGCTACCAAACTCTCTTCGAGTGAAACATCTTCACCCTCGGTTTCGCCTCTAGGGCGTGAACCAGCAATTGGGTGGGTAATAGCCCGACCATGCTGAACTTTGACCAAAGCCTCAGGTGATGAACCAACGACCGCATAGGGTCCGTCCTCGTCAGCAAAGTTGAGCAGGTACATGTACGGGCTTGGGTTTAGCTCCCGCAGTACCCGATAAACGTCCAGCGGTGAGGCGGTGCACGGGTAGTCGAATCTCTGTGAAATAACTACCTGAAAGACATCACCGATGCGGACATAATGCTTCGATTTCTCAACCGCGTTGAGAAACTCCTGCTTGGTAATTCGTGCTTTGGCAGAGTCTTTAGATTCAAGATCAAACAGGGTTTCAGAGTGGCTGGCAGTCTTGCCAAGGTCAGCCTTCATTGCACCGATGTGGGCCAGTGCAGCGCCGTGAAGTTGAGCTAAGTCAGCCTGGTCAGTTACAAAAATGTTCGATACCAACTGAATTGAAAGTTGGTCGTGATCAATGATTACGAGGTCGCGGAACATGGCCATCGCCAATGTCGGACTTGGATAGTCCTTTTGCGGTGCCGGCGCGAGTTTTTCGATTTCGCGAATTAGGTCCCAAGCCATTACGCCGACTAGACCTGAGGTCAGTGGCGGGAGGTCACCGATTGGTTCGGATGTCCAAGCAGCCTGAAGTTTTTCAAGTGCATCCAGAGCTGTCTCAGGGAGTGAGTCACTGGCGTTTGGAAGGGGTCTCTGGTTATCAGCTGAGATCCAGTGCACTCCGCCGTCAGAGTTTTTGACCAGGCTCCCCCGATTGTTCACACCGATAAAGCTAAATCGCGACCAGATACCCTGTTCAGCAGACTCGAGTAGGAAGCTGCCCTCTTTGTCGGCAGCCAACTTCTCAAATATTGAAAGTGGAGTCTCGTCGTCGACCGGAAGGCTCTCGATAATTGGAATGACTCGGTGCTTTTGAGCTAATACTTCTAGCTCTTCAAGGGTCAGTGGCGAGTTCATTCGCCCTCCTGCTCGATGTAAAGAGTTGAAACGTCAAAGCAAGATTCTGAATCGGTGTGGCATGCCGGGCCATTCTCCTTAACCTTGATCAGGAGCGTATCAGCATCGCAGTCAGCTTCAATCGAGACAATTTCTTGGGTATTTCCCGAGGTTGCGCCCTTGTGCCAAAGTTCCTGTCGCGAGCGAGACCAGAAAACAGTCTCACCCTTCTCAAGGCTCAGCAAGAGAGATTCGTGGTTCATCCAGGCAAGCATCAGCACGCGTCCAGTAATCGAACTCTGCACGATGGCCGGAACCAAGCCATCGCTGTTATAAGCGATTGACTCCACTGCAGTTTTATCTACCGGCATTGTTATCTCGTCTCGTATCCTGCGGCTTTTAGAGCTTGCTTGGCATCGTTGATAGATACCGAACCCTCGTGGAAAATTGATGCAGCCAAAATTGCGTCTGCTCCAGCAGCTGCGGCTACTGGAAAGTCCTCGGCCTTGCCGGCTCCCCCGCTGGCGATGACTGGGATATTGGAAATCGCTCGGATTGCTTCCAGCATTTCGGAATCAAAGCCCTCGCGTGTTCCATCAGCATCAATGCTGTTCACCAACAGCTCGCCAGCTCCGCGATCAATTGCTTCTCGAACCCACTGCAGCGCATCGAGGGAGGTTTCCTGACGACCCCCGTGGGTCGTAACCACAAATCCCGATTCGGTAGTTGGTGAGCGCTTTAGGTCAAGCGAAATAACCAAAACCTGGTTCCCGAATCGATTTGAGATTTGGTTCAGCAAGTCTGGATTACTAATTCCCGCTGAGCCAACACTTACCTTGTCGGCACCGGCACCGAGCAGTCGAGCAACGTCATCAACTTGGCGAATACCGCCGCCGACAGTTAGCGGTATAAATACCTGCTCGGCGCAACTGGTGACCAAATCGTACATAGTTGAGCGATTATCTACAGTGGCGTGAACGTCAAGAAACGTCAGCTCGTCTGCTCCGTCTGCGTAGTACCTGGCAGCCAACTCGATCGGATCGCCAGCGTCACGGAGGTTCAGAAAGTTAATCCCTTTGACAACTCGCCCGTCAGCAACATCCAAGCAAGGAATTACACGGATTGACAGCGACATTAGATTCTCGCGGCGTGAATGGCACTAACCAAAATAGCTCTAGCACCGAGTTCGTAAAGTTCATCCATCTTGGCGTTAATCTCGGTTGACTTGACCAGCGCCCGCACGGCTACCCAATCAGAGTCGCGAAGCGGAGAAACCGTAGGAGATTCAATTCCCGGAGTAATTTGCGATGCCTTTTCAACCAATTCAGTCGGGCAGTCGTAATCAAAGATCACGTACTCACGGGCTACTAGGACGCCCTGCATACGGCGCAAAAGCTGCTGGTGCTCTGAAGCACGACCAGGCGCCACGATTAGGTGTGCTGAGCTCTCTAGAATGACCGGGCCAAAAATTTCAAGGCCGGCCTGACGCAAAGTGTTGCCAGTCGAAACCACATCGGCAACCGCATCGGCTACGCCAAGACGGACTGCAACCTCAACGGCACCATCTAGCTGAACCAATTGCACCTCAACGCCCTGCTCTTTGAGGAAGTCCTCGACCAGGTGAGGGTACGCGGTAGCAACCCTTTTGCCAGCTAGGTCTTGAATGGTGCTGAACTGGCCAACTGGTCCGGCAAAGCGGAAAGTAGAACCGCCGAAGCCAAGGTCAGCTACAGACTCTGCCTTCGAGCGGCTGTCTAGGAGTAGGTCGAGCCCAGTAAACCCAACATCAAGCGAACCCGAACCCACATAGGTTGCGATGTCGCGGGGACGTAGGTAGAAAAATTCAATGCCGTGAGCAGTGTCGACCACGTGTAGGTCTTTTGGGTCACGACGTACTGTGTAGCCAGCTTCTTTGAGCATAAGAATGGCTGATTCGGAAAGGATGCCCTTATTTGGGACGGCAACTCTAAGCACTTGAGTCTCTCTGGTCTTGGGGAATTACTAAAAGTTTTTTTCGAGGTCCTGGATGGTGATGCCCTTGGCAGTCATCAACACCTGCAGATGGTAGATGAGTTGAGAGATCTCTTCAGCGGTGCGCTCGTTGCCCTCGTATTCGGCAGCCATCCAGACCTCGGCTGCTTCTTCAACAACCTTTTTTCCGATGGTGTGTACGCCAGCGTCCAGCCACTTTACGGTCTCAGAACCGGATGGGCGCGCTGCGGCTTTGTCACCAATTTCAGCAAAAAGTTGTTCGAAGGACTTCATGCCTCTAGTTTAGTGGCGGTGAGCAATCCCACTGGCTGCTAAGGACCGGAGATTATCAATCTGAGCCTGGCGATCCTCTGCTTTGAACACTGCGGAACCGGCAACAAAGGTATCGGCACCAAGGTTTGCAACACGCTCAATGTTGGTCTCGTCGATTCCACCGTCTACCTGTAGCCAAACGTCCAGCTTCTCGTCGTCAACCTTGCGGCGGACGGCGGCCACCTTGCTGAGAGTGTCTTCGATGAGTGATTGCCCGCCAAATCCGGGTTCAACTGTCATTACTAGGATTTGGTCGAATTCGGCTAGGACCTCAAGGTAGGAATCGATTGCGGTTCCCGGTTTAATCGCCAAACCAGCTCGGGCACCAATGCTCCGTAATTCTCTGGCCAATTTGACCGGGTTTTCGGCTGCCTCAGCGTGAAAAGTTATTGAAAATGCGCCGGCCTCGGCATAACCTGGCGCCCACCGGTCTGGCGATTCAATCATTAGGTGAATATCAAGCGGTTTCGGTGTGATTTGCTGCATTCTGGCGACCATAGGCAGACCAAAAGTTAGGTTCGGTACGAAGTGATTGTCCATCACATCAACGTGGATAAGGTCTGCGTTGGAAATGGAGTTGAAGTCGCGTTCGAAGTTCACGAAATCTGCAGACAGAATGCTTGGATTGATGCGAGCCGACATAAATTTAGCCTAACTACTTCTGCATGAGTGCGATAAACATCGCATCGGTGCTGTGAATATGCGGCCAAAGTTGAGCCGTTTTTCGGTTTGAATTCAGGTGTAAGTCAGGATTGATTTTGTGAAGCACCTCATTGGTGTCAATCAGTTTGGCGCCCAGTTTTTTCTGTGCCCAGTCTGCAATCGCATTTGTCTCGGCAAGGTGCGGTGAGCAAGTCACATAGGCAAGAACACCACCAGGCTTTAGTGCCGCCCAGGCGCTGGCTAGCAGCTCTTCTTGAAGTTTGGTCAACTCGGCTACATCGGCCTGCTGTTTTCTCCAGCGTGACTCAGGACGCCTGCGCAGGGCTCCCAGACCGGTGCAGGGTGCATCAAGAAGGATTCGATCATATTCTTCGGGAGTGGTGCTTCCAATAAGCCTGCCGTCAGCAACGGTGACTTTCAGGCGCGGGTCAACCAAGCTCAAGGCCTGACTGACTAATTTGGCGCGATGAGGTGCAACCTCGTTGCAAACCAGTGTGGCCCCCGCTAGCTTGGCTTCGGCCGCCAGCAAAGCGGCTTTTCCACCCGGTCCGGCACACATGTCCAGCCAGGTTTCATTTTCAGCTGCGTCCGTGGCCTCTACTAAGGCCAACGCGGCTAACTGTGAGCCTTGGTCCTGAACGCGAATACGGCCCTCACGGAAAGCAACCAAGTTATTCGGGTCACCCCCATCAAGCTGGGCACCGATTGGGCTTGCCGGTCCGATTGGTAAGTCTTCGAAGTCGCGTTTGGTCGCTATTCCCGGAAGGCCAACCAGGCTGACCAAAGGCGCGATATTGTCTGCGAAAAGTAAATCTTCAAGCTCGGTACCGCGGTTGTCGAGTTTCAGCGCCTGCTCAAGAGCTCGAACCACCCAGATAGGGTGACTGAATTCGACGGCTAGACGCTCGTGTGGGTTTTCTAGGCCATTCAAAACCACCTGCAGCCATTCATCTCGGGTTCGTTCCGAGACCCTTCGAAGGACACCGTTAACAAAGCCGACCGCTCCCCGACTCAAATAGTGCTTGGCTAGCTCAACAGTCTCACTGAGTGCTGCGTGAGATGGAACGCGCATCCCGAGGATTTGGTGTGCTCCCAGTCGAAGAAAAACCAAAGCCGAGATGTCAATTTCATCGCTGTAGCGCTGAGCGCATTCCTCAACTACGCGATCGTAGAAAAGCTGCCACCGGAGAGTTCCAAAGGCAAGTTCCTGGGCAAAAGCGGTGTCTCTTGAATCCAGTCGAGCCTTCTCAAGCAACTTTGGAAGAAGGAGGTTTGCATAGGCATCATCTTTTTCAACCGCCATGAGCAAATCAATAGCCACTTCACGCGCACTGATTCTTCGTTCGTTTTTAGCCATTAAATGAAGAGAACTTTCTGATCGGACTTAATTCCGCGCATCCAATCAGAAGCGCGCATGATCTGTTTGCCTGCAGGCTGTACTTCTTTGAGTTCTAGCAAGGATCCGTGGCCACAACTCACCAAAACACGATTACCGCTGTGGACCAGTGACCCTGCTTCGAAATCAGTGCCCTCGAGGGCTGCCCAGTCAACTGCACCCAACGCCCGCGCGGCGATTACTCTAAAAGACTCACCATCAAGGGTGGTCCATGCCATCGGTTCTGGATTCATGGCACAGACTAGGTGCTCAATTTGGTGAGCCGATTCATTCCAATTGATATGCGCAAGTTCTCGATTGAGTTTAGAGGCCAGAGTGGCGACTGCCGTCTCATCCTGAGGAGTAGTTACTGCCAAACCAGCGGCAACTCGTGGAATAACCTCGAGTAGCCCCGATATACCGAGGTTAGTTAGTCGATCCAAGAGCTCCCCTGATGTTTCACCCGGGGTGATCTCGGTTGGGATGATGCTGTGAATTGGGCCGGTATCCATGCCCTCATCAAGTTGGAATATCGAGACTCCGGTGGTTGCATCACCGTTCAAAATTGCGTGCTGAACTGGTGCTGCACCTCGCCACCGTGGGAGCAGGCTGTAGTGAAGGTTTATCCAACCCTTTGGCAACGCCATTAAAGTCTCGGTTCGGAAAATCGCCCCGAAGGCTACAACTACGCCTAGGTCTGCTCCAAGCAATTTGATTTCTTCAAGGACACTAGGGTCAACTCGATTTGCCTTGATGATTGGCAATCCGAGTGATTCTGCGGTTTGAGCAACCGGCGAAGGAGTCAAGACCTTTTTTCGGCCAATGGGTGCATCTACGCGAGTCAGGACACCAACGATTTCAACTCCGTTTTCATGGAGCGACGATAGTGTCCGCGCAGCGTTTAGCGGCGTGCCCGCGAACAAAACTTTCAAACCCAACCGTGCCTTCCTGCTCTAGATTACTTCGGAGTCATCCATCTTGACTCGAATCGGCCGAACGGCCCGACCCGATTTTGCGCTAAATGCGCTTTGACCCGAGGAATGCACAAGTGTTGCAGCGCGCAGGTGTTTGGCTAGCCACTCCCCCTGTGAGTACTCATACTTCAGGAATGCTCGCCAGGTGATAATTAGGTTCTTCTCATAAACCGGCATTGGCCCAAGAACTTCAATCCCGGGCGAGGACCTGAGGTCGCTAAGTACCTGTTCAAGCAGCTCGGCTTCGGCAGACACCGATGCAAGGCGCACAGCTGGAGGGAATCGGAGCTCGCGTCGGGATTGAAGTTCACCGTGGGCAAACTCACCCGGCGCCCAAGCAGTTAGGCACCTTGCCAACTCACCGCGAATACCAACAACTAGACAGGTACCCCCGGCATTGGCAAGCGCAATCGCGTTGGCCCACTGCCTAAAGGCATCCTCTGATGCGCGGAGGGAATCACGATTCAAGGCCTGATTTGCATCCAGAATCACCACCGCCGCATAACCACCCAAAACACGCGGTTCAGCGCCAGGCGTGGAAACCACGATGGCTCGATCTGATTCGATTAGTTCGATTCGATGGTCACCGTTTGATTCGATGATTTGCACCCCGGGAAAAGCACGCCCAAAATCTGCTGCGGTCCTCGAGGAACCTGCAGTTCCGGTTCGAAGCTTGTTTGCGCCACAGGTTCGGCACCTGAAGTTAAGGTTGGTCTGATTGCACCACCTACATCTAACTTGGCCCGCACCATCGACCCAGATTGGGCCATTGCACTGGTTGCAAGCGGCACGCTCAGAACAACCGGAACAGTAACTCGAAACCGCAGTTCCGCGAGCTGCTACCTGGACCAACACAGATCCAACTTTCAGGGCATCGCGGATTGTTGACCAAGCAACTCCATCAACTCGCACTTCGCGGTCCACCGCAGAAATATTCGGAATGTCCTGGTCGAATGACTCGGCCTTTAGGTAGCCAATTTCCACTAGCCGTTGGATCTCGGTAGAACGAACATGCCCAGCAAAAATCAAGCCACACCCCGACTGTCTTTGTCTGATGAGTGCAACCTCGCGGGTGTGTGAGTACGGCGAGGACGGCTCGGTGTGACTCGAGTCACCATCATCCCAAACCAAAATTAGGCCCAAATTCTGCACGGGTGCGTAGATTGCTGATCTACTTCCGACCACCAATGTGGGTGAGCTCCCCAAGCATTCTAAGAACGCCTTGTACTTAGCCGAAGTCTTCTGATCAGAGGAGTAGTCGACGAGAAATTCAGCCGCCGGCGATTTTTCCAGCGCAGATAGCAGTACTTTCTGGTCTCGATAATCCGGCACGCAAATAATCACCGACTGACCGTTCGAGACTTCCCGCAAGCTTTTCTCGATAGCCATTGTCACCCAGGCAGGCCATTCCGGTCCGGTAACCGGTGCGACCAGCACTGAGGTTCGCTCGCGTTCAACGTCGTGCTTTTTCGAAACACCTGAAACTTGATTTTGGTTTTCTGCGACCCATCGCTTTTCGACTGCGACTGACCTCGGAGGGACGGCAAGCCTAAGTACATCCGATGCCGTTGATGCCTGTCGATCGGCAACAGCTCTGACTAATTGATAAACCTCAGGCGTCAGCACTGGAGCAGGCGAGACCAATTGGGCAATCTCTGCAAGCTTTCCCTCGAATTCGCTGGTTTGCTCTAAGGCAATCACAAATCCGTCGTAGAGGCTTTTTCCTCGTCCGAAAGGAACTTTGACTCGAGCGCCCATCTGAATTGAATCTCGAATGGTATCTGGAATCGCATAGTCGAATAGCCGATCTAATTGCGGCAACGGGGAATCAATCGAAACCCTTGCAATACCCGGCATAGATACCTGACTAATTAGAAACCGGCGGCACGTCGAAGATCGGCAGACTTATCGGTGTTCTCCCAGGTGAATTCAGGAAGTTCGCGCCCGAAGTGACCGTAGGTCGCTGTCTTTGAGTAAATCGGTCTAAGCAGGTCAAGAGATTCGATTAGAGCTTTTGGCCTTAGGTCAAAGACCTCGTTGATGGCGTCGACGATTGTGTCATCTGAAACGCGGCCGGTGCCAAAGGTCTCAACGTACAGGCCCACTGGGCGGGCTACACCGATTGCGTAGGCAACCTGAACCTCGACTCGGTCGGCAAGTTCTGCAGCAACAACGTTCTTGGCTACCCAGCGCATTGCGTAGGCGGCGGAGCGGTCAACCTTAGATGGGTCTTTACCTGAGAAAGCGCCACCTCCGTGGCGGCTGGCACCACCGTAGGTGTCTACGATGATCTTGCGTCCGGTCAGGCCCGCGTCACCCATTGGGCCACCGATCTCAAACTTGCCAGTCGGGTTGATAAACAGTTCGACGCCTGAGAAGTCCAGTTCAGTGCCCTCGAGAATCGGGTTGATAACTGCTTCTCGCATGGCTTCAACGATCTCGGCGTGGCTCACACCTGGGTTGTGCTGCGTTGAGAGAACTACAGCCTCAATGGTGCGAGGAATTGTGCCCTCATAGCCGATTGTCACCTGAGTCTTACCATCTGGTCTTAGAAAGTCGACCTGGCTTGACTTGCGGACTGCAGCTAGGCGCTCACTCAATCGGTGGGCCACGTTGATCGCAGTCGGGATCAGGGTTTTGGTCTCGTTGGTGGCGTAGCCAAACATGATTCCTTGGTCGCCGGCACCCTGAGAGTCGTATTGGTCTTTGGATGAGCCAACTCTCGATTCAAAGCCATCATCAACACCCTGTGCGATGTCTGGTGACTGCTGACCAATCGAAATAGAAACGCCACAGCTGTCGCCGTCAAAGCCAATGTCTGATGATGTGTAGCCAATTTCGCGAATCTTTTCACGAACTAGTTTCGGAATCTCAACATAGCCTTCGGTCGTAACTTCACCGGCAACATGGACTAGGCCGGTAGTCACCATGGTTTCTACGGCTACGCGAGAATTTGGGTCCTGCTCGAGCATTGCATCGAGAATCGTGTCACTGATCTGGTCACAGATTTTGTCAGGGTGACCCTCGGTCACAGATTCAGAGGTGAAAAGACGAAGTTTGCTCATAATGGCTCAAGTATATCCCGAGCCCAAGACATGCTGGTCAGTTATTTGCTGAGGGCAGAACTCAGTAGGTCCAAAAGCTCATTGGCAACCAACGATTTAGTTCCAGTAGCTTTTGTAGCTCCCCCTGTTTTGCTCAGAATTATTGCCGAATTTTGGTCGCTACCGAAAACCTTACCGTTGCTGACATCATTGGCCACGATAAAGTCGCAACCCTTCTCGACGAGCTTTTTTACGGCCAGTTCGGTAAGTGCCGTTTCTGAACCGGCGGTCTCGGCAGCAAAGCCAACGATTAGAGCTGTGTGTGAGCTGTCAACAGCTAGCTTGAGCACATCTGGATTTTGGACCAGCTCTAGATTGAGGCGATCTCCCACCAGACTTTTTTTAATTTTTGAGTCAAATGGTTCAGCGAGCCTAAAGTCAGAAACAGCGGCTGCCATTACCAGAACATCGCAGGCCGGCAATTGCTCAAGGACGGCATTTTGCAGTTCTGCGGCAGATTGAACCCGCATTACTTCGTTGAAACCAGGTGGAATCTCGGTTATGTTTGCGGCAATTAGGGTTACCTGAGCGCCTCGCTGTGACGCAGCCGCAGCAATGGCTAGACCCTGTTTTCCGCTCGAATGATTGCCAATGAATCGGACCGGGTCAATCGGTTCTTGCGTACCGCCAGCCGTTATCAAAAACTTTTTGCCGGCTAGGTCTTGCTTTGAGACAGCGCTAAGGGCAAAATCAACAATCTCATTTGGTTCGGGCAGTCGGCCCGGACCAGAGTCCTGCCCGGTGAGTCGGCCAACTGCGGGTTCCAATACCCAAACATCACGCTTCTTGAGGGTCTCGATGTTTGCCACGGTAGCTGGGTGTTGCCACATCTCCGTGTGCATGGCTGGTGCAACCACCACCGGAGCCTTAGTCGCCAAAAGTGTGTTGCCGAGCAGGTCATCGGCTTGGCCTGAGGCGTACCGTGCCAAAAAGGCTGCGGTTGCCGGTGCCACGATAACTAAATCAGCCTCTTGGGCTAAAGCAATGTGCTTAACGTCAGCAACATCGGTGTAAAGGTCTGGATCTACAGAGTTGTGCGACAAGGCCTCTAGTGTGGTTGCGCCGATGAAACGCAAAGCATTCTGCGTTGGAATGACCTTTACGGAGTGACCAGCTTCGGTGAGAAGCCTAATGATGCCAGTAGCTTTATAGGCCGCAATGCCGCCGGTGATACCAACGATTACAAGCATTGCAGGTTCCAGCCGCTATTACTCAGCGGTGTGCTTGGCCAACTTGTTCTGGTCGATCTCGTGCATCGCGATGGTCAGCGGCTTTTCGTCAACAGTTGCGTCAACCAATGGGCCAACGTTGTTGAACAGGCTTCCCTCGTGCAGAGCTGAGTAGTAGTCGTTGATCTGGCGAGCACGCTTTGATGCAAAGATAACAAGTTCGTATTTTGAGTCAACCTTGTTTAGTAGGTTGTCAATTGCAGGAGAAACGATTCCTTCTAGCTTTTCAGACATGATTCAACTTTCTTTTGTCTTTAGCGTGGAGTGTGCGATTGATTAATCGCTAAGCCTGAATCAAGTCTACGACTTCAGAGGCACATCTGGCCACCTCATCGTTGATAACTACGTAGTCAAACTCAGACTGAGCGGCCAATTCTTCACGAGCTGTAACCAGGCGCTGAGCCTGCTCTTCAGCCGATTCTGTGCCTCGTCCGGTCAAGCGTCGAACCAATTCCTCCCAGCTCGGAGGGGCGATGAAAATTAGTTTTGCGTCGGGCATGGCGGCCTTGACCTGTCGGGCACCCTGAATGTCGATTTCGAGAATGATTTGTTCGTTACGCGCTAGCGCATCAAGAATCGGTCGCTTTGGTGTGCCGTATTTGTTGGTTCCGTGCACTGTTGCGTACTCCAACATGTCACCGGCTTCGATGAGCTGATCAAAATTTTCGTGAGTTAGAAAAAAGTAGTTCTCTCCCTCGACTTCGCCGGGCCTCGGCTGCCTGGTCGTTGCGGACACCGAAAGTTTTATCTCAGGGTGATGGGCAAGAATGTGAGCGACTACCGTGCCTTTACCAACGGCGGTTGGTCCGGCAATCACTGTAAGGCGGCTAGACATTAGTCTCGAGCCCCACTGCAAGTTCGCTGTTGGCAACCTGGATTGCCTTACTCATACCCATTGGACCGGCCGAAAGTACGCTGCGCGACACAGAGTGGATCACCTGGTCGGCGGCTTTGCCGAATAGCTGCCTGGTTGCAGACAACTCAGCACCTTGGGCACCAAACCCAGGTGCCAGAATCGGTGTTGCAGCAGTAGCCTGACCTTCAACAACGGCACCTAATCCCATGCTTTGAAGGTTTAGAGTAGCCCCGATGACAGCACCGAATGAGCCAAGTTTTCGGCCAGCTTCAGCGGTAACCCGGTTTATCTCGCTCAGACCGTCCCAAATTTGGGAAGCAATAGTTTTTCCGCCCACAGTCGCACGCTGAAGTGCCGCGCCTTCAGGATTGGATGTAGCAGAGAGAATAATCAAACCCTTGCCTCGCTCAAGACACTCAGCCATCCCGGGCTTCAAAGAATCGAATCCAAGATAAGGAGAGACTGTAAGGGCGTCGCAGACAAATGGCGCAGACTTACCAAGCCAGGCGTCATAGTAGGCATCCATCGTGGTGCCAATGTCACCGCGTTTAGCATCCATGATGACCACTAAATCGGTGTTCAGGGCTGCCTGCGCCAGCTCTTCGAGCACTGCAAAACCGGCTGATCCGTGGCGCTCAAAGAAGGAAACCTGCGGCTTGATAATGCCCACGTTGCCGACTGCGGAATCTAGAGCTCGCTTGGCGAACTCCCGAAGCCCCTTGACGTCATCGGTCAAACCCCAGTCATTAAGCAATGCGGCATGGGGATCGATGCCAACACACAACTGACCGTGGCTCTTAAAAGCCGTCTCGAGTTTCGAGCCGAAACTAGTTGGCAAGTGCCACCGCCCGGTCGATTGCGTGATCCTGAAGTGACTTGACGCTGAATGGGCCAGCAATCACTGCTTCGAACGAACCGATTGCGGCGCTCAACTGAGCGATTGTCGTGAAAATCGCTTTGTCGGCTGCAGTCGTTGCCGCGCGAATCTCGTAGCCGTCCTTGCGGGCGCTTGAACCTGAAGGAGTGTTGACCACTACGTCCACCTGACCTGCAGTGATTAGCTCGACAATGCTCGGGCCATCGGCGACAGCTGCGTCATCGGTGTGTTTTCTGACAACCTGTGCCTGAATACCGTGTCTTGCCAAAATGGCCGCAGTGCCGCTGGTAGCCAGAATCTTGTAGCCAAGTTGCTCCAGTCGGCGGACCGGCAGGACTACCTGAGGCTTGTCGCGGTCAGCAACCGAGATAAAGATGCTGCCAGAAGTCGGCAGAGCACTGCCTGCTCCAGCCTGGCTCTTTGCGAATGCTTTCGGGAAGTCAACGTCAATTCCCATAACCTCACCGGTTGAGCGCATTTCTGGGCCTAACAATGAGTCAACAAATCGACCATCCTTGGTTGCAAATCGCTTGAATGGCAGAACTGCTTCCTTGACTGAGATTGGTGATCCCGCTGGAATGTAGGTACCGTCTGCTTCAGGAAGGTGACCTTCAGCGACAAGCTCCTTGATGGTCTTGCCGACCATTACAAGAGATGCTGCCTTAGCCAAAGTGATGCCAAGCGCCTTAGAGACAAATGGAACGGTGCGTGATGCACGTGGGTTTGCCTCAAGAACGTAAAGGACGTCTGCTGCCAAAGCGAACTGCACATTGAGCAAGCCGCGTACGCCGATTCCCTGAGCGATTTTCAGGGTAGCCTCGCGAACTCGCGCAATCTGAGCATCACTTAGAGTTACCGGAGGCAGTGTGCAACTCGAGTCGCCCGAGTGGATACCAGCCTCTTCGATGTGCTCCATGACACCACCGACGTAAAGGTCTTCGCCGTCGAACAGTGCATCGATGTCAATTTCGATGGCAAAGTCTAGGAAGCGATCAACCAAAAGCGGGTGGTCAGGGCCAACGATTGCCTGGTCCTTAATTCTGTCGAAGTAATCTCTCACGCCAGCCTGGTCGTAAATAATTTCCATACCGCGACCGCCAAGGACGAAGGATGGGCGGACCAGAACCGGGTAACCAATTCGAGCTGCGATAACTTCGGCCTCGGCCAAGTTCAATGCAGTTCCATTTGGTGGAGCAAGCAGGTCTCCGTCTTCGAGAATCTTAGAGAACAGACCGCGCTCTTCAGCTAGGTCGATGGCTGAAGGTGAGGTTCCAAGAATAGGGATTCCGGCAGCCTCAAGTCCCTTTGCAAGTCCAAGAGCTGTCTGGCCACCGAGCTGCACTACAACGCCGACCAATTCGCCGCTCTGCTGCTCAGCATGAATAACCTCGAGGACGTCCTCAAGAGTTAGTGGCTCAAAGTAAAGACGATCCGAAGTGTCGTAGTCAGTTGAAACGGTCTCAGGGTTGCAGTTGATCATGATGGTTTCGTAACCAGCGTCTGAGAGTGCAAACGATGCGTGAACGCAGCTGTAGTCAAACTCAACGCCTTGACCAATTCGGTTTGGACCAGATCCTAGAATCACGACCTTCTTGCGGTTCGAAGGAACCACCTCGGTCTCTTCCTCATAGGTGCTGTAGTGGTAAGGAGTCAGTGCCGGGAACTCACCGGCGCAGGTGTCAACAGTTTTGAAGACCGGACGAAGTCCGAGGCTGTGTCGCATGCTGCGAACCTCAGATTCACTGATGCCTCGCAACGACGCAATCTGAATGTCACTGAACCCGTGCTCCTTGGCGTGGCGAATGACGCCCTCATCTAGGCTCGGTGCGCCAGCGATTGAGTCAGCAACCTCGTTAATTAGGACAATTTGGTCGATGAACCATGGATCCATCTTGGTTGACTCAAATACCTGTTCCGGTGTCGCACCAGCGCGAAGAGCCTGCTGCAACAACACAATGCGACCATCGGTTGGAGTCTTGATTGCCTCGAGCAGTTCGTCTACGTTACCCAGCGGACCATCCCAGTGGAATGACGAACCACGACGTTCAAGGCTGCGTAGGGCCTTCTGCAGTGCCTGGCTGTAGTTGCGGCCGATTGCCATGGCCTCACCAACGGACTTCATAGTCGTGGTCAGAGTTGCATTGGCTGCAGGGAACTTCTCGAACGCAAAACGTGGAACCTTGACGACGATGTAGTCCAGAGTCGGCTCGAAGCTTGCTGGAGTTACTTTGGTGATGTCGTTAGGGATCTCGTCAAGGGTGTAACCCACGGCCAACTTGGCAGCAATTTTGGCAATTGGGAATCCGGTTGCCTTAGAAGCCAAAGCCGATGAACGAGAGACTCTTGGGTTCATTTCAATAACAACTACGCGACCGTTCGATGGGTCGACAGCAAACTGAATGTTGCAACCACCGGTATCGACTCCAACGGCACGGATGATGTCGATCGAGATGTCGCGGAGATTCTGATACTCGCGGTCTGTCAGGGTTAGAGCCGGCGCCACGGTAATTGAATCGCCGGTGTGCACACCTACAGGGTCTACGTTTTCAATTGAACAAACCACAACGCAGTTGTCGTTGGTGTCACGCATTAGTTCAAGCTCGTATTCCTTCCAGCCAAGAATCGACTCGGACAGAAGAACCTGACCTACCGGGCTTGCCTGAAGGCCCGAGCCACAGATGCGGCGGAGCTCTTCTTCATCGTGGGCAAAGCCTGAACCCAATCCACCCATTGTGAAAGAAGGCTGAACCATTAGTGGGTACCCAAGTTCTCCGACAGCGTCAAGGCATTCATCGAGGGTTGAGCAAATAACCGATTTTGCAACGTCGGCACCAGCGTCTAGTACCAGCTGCTTGAAAATCTGGCGGTCTTCACCCTTCTTGATGGCGTCAACCTTGGCACCGATGAGTTCAACGTTGTACTTCTCCAGAATGCCGCGCTCGTGTAGTGCCATGGCAGCATTTAGCGCGGTCTGGCCACCAAGGGTCGGCAGAATCGCATCTGGTTTCTCTTTGGCAATAATTGCCTCAATTACCTCAGGGGTGATTGGCTCAATGTAGGTTGCATCGGCAAAATCTGGGTCAGTCATGATGGTTGCCGGGTTTGAGTTAACCAAGATCACTCGAATGCCCTCTTCGCGGAGAACACGGCATGCCTGAGTACCCGAGTAGTCAAACTCGCAGGCCTGACCGATAACAATCGGGCCCGAGCCGATTACGAGAACGCTATTGATGTCTGAACGCTTTGGCATTATTTGGCCACCTTGTTGGTCTTGATTAGGTCGACCAAGCGGTCGAATAGGTAGTTTGAATCGTGTGGTCCGGCAGCAGCTTCTGGGTGATACTGAACCGAGAATGCTGGGATGTCGAGGCACTCTAGGCCCTCGACGCAGTCGTCGTTTAGCGATACGTGGCTGACAGTAACTCGACCGAAACCAGCAGGGCTTTCAACCTCTGGCCCGCCTTCAACCTTCACGGCAAATCCGTGGTTGTGTGCGGTTACTTCAACTCGGCCAGTCTTGCGGTCAAGCACTGGCTGGTTGATTCCGCGGTGACCGAACGGAAGCTTATAAGTTTCAAAACCAAGGGCACGACCCAAGAGCTGGTTGCCGAAGCAAATTCCAAAGAATGGGATTTTCTGGCTCAAGATCTCGCGCAGAACTGAAACTTGACCCTCAGCAGCTTCTGGGTCGCCAGGGCCGTTAGAGTAGAAGACCGCATCCGGGTTAGCTGCCAGCAACGTTGCAGCATCAACGCGAGCTGGGAAAACCACTACCTCGAGACCACGGGCACACATGTGCTCAATCGTTGAACGCTTAATACCGAGGTCAAGAATCGCAACCCGGCCGATCTTCTCTCCTTCAGCGGCAACTGTGTAGGAGTCGGCGGTGGTAACGACATCGCTGAGCGAGAGGCCCTGCATCTTGACCGCACCGTTAACCTGAGCAACGAGATCCTCAACTGGAGCCTTAGCGGCCTCTCCCGAGAAGATACCGGCGCGCATCGAACCGCGAGAACGCAAATGGCGGGTCAGGGCGCGGGTATCGATACCTGCGATGCCAACCACACCATATTTCTCCAACTCGGTTGGCAGCGAGTTTTCAGATCTGAAATTCGAAACGATACGGCTCGGGTCGCGGACCACGTAACCGGCAACCCAAACCTTTGACGACTCCTCGTCTCGGGCGTTGACTCCGGTATTTCCGATGTGCGGTGCTGTCTGCACAACGATCTGGCCAGCATACGAAGGATCGGTCAGGGTCTCCTGATATCCGGTCATGCCGGTTGCGAAAACGGCCTCACCGAGAGTGGTTCCGGTAGCCCCGTATGGCTGGCCGCGGAATACGCGACCGTCTTCTAGGACAAGTAATGCTTGGTTCATTTGGATGCCTCTCTGGTGGTGATTTTTGAGATTGCCTCGAGCAGTGCTGCGCGACCGGTTGAGTCAACTGCGCGCAGGTGCGTCGAAAGTTTAAAGGTGTCCTGGGTCCAGTTCACGGTGATCAAGCCTTCTGCTTCAACTACTCGGTCAATGACAGCTTGATTTGTCGATACGGAATCAATCTGGGCTTTATCTAGCGCTAGTGGCCGCTCCCCCTTGCGAACAATCAAGAGACCCTCGTTGAAAACTAGGATTTGAGCCTCGCCTCTAATTCCTAGGCCATAGGCTGCGATACGTTCTAGGTGATTAGCCGCTTCGGTAGTGGCAACATAAAAGCCATTGGCTGATGCGATCAGTTCGCCGAAGTACTCCAGTGCTTCTAGCGGCTGCGAAAATTTGCCTGCTTGGCTTGAAATCCTTCGTCTCCAGCCGGTTACCGCCATGGCGACGATAGCTGTAAACAAGATTGCCGCATACACGGCCATAACTTCTTTGGTCATCAGTTGCGGCCCGCTTTCGCCAATTCGCCGTTTCTCACGGTTAGGTAGCCACGATAGACCGTGTGGATCACGCGACCTGGTAGCTCCAGACCAACATACGGATTGTTCACCGATTTCGAAGCTGACTCAGCAACAACTGTTCGCTTTGCGCTCGGGTCGATGAATGCGATGTTGGCTACGTTGCCAATTTCGAGAGCCTGGCCAGCGTTCGCATCACGAGCAATCTTCGCAGGGTTAATTGACATCACTTCAGCCAAGCGGCTCCAGTTAGATCGGCCACTCTCAATCAGTACTTCCTGAGCGATGGAAGCGGCGGTTTCTAACCCCAACATGCCGAATGCTGCTGCATTCCACTCGCAATCCTTGGCTTCAATCGGGTGTGGCGCGTGGTCAGTTGCAACGATGTCAATGGTTCCGTCAATCAATGCCTCACGGAGTGCTTCCACGTCTTTTTGAGTTCGAAGCGGCGGGTTCACTTTGTATACGGCATCGTAAGAGCGAACCAATTCATCGGTAAGTAAAAGGTGGTGAGGCGTTACTTCAGCGGTGACCTTGATTCCGCGTGCCTTAGCCCATCGGACGATTTCTACCGAGCCGGCCGTTGAAAGGTGGCAAACGTGAATTCTTGAGTCGACGTGCTCAGCGAGTAGCACATCGCGCGCGATGATCGACTCTTCTGCCACACTTGGCCAGCCGGTAAGTCCAAGTTCAGCCGAAACAGCACCCTCATTCATCTGGGCGCCTTCAGTCAAGCGAGGCTCTTGGGCATGCTGTGCAATGACGCCATCAAAGGCCTTGACGTATTCAAGGGCGCGGCGCATGATTACCGGGTCGTGAACGCACTTGCCATCGTCAGAAAAGACTTTGACCTGGGCCTTGGAATTAGCCATGGCTCCAAGCTCGGCCATTTGCTTGCCTTCGAGCCCTACGGTTACCGCACCAATTGGGTAAACATCGGCGTAGCCGGCTTCGCGACCCAAGGCGGCTACCTGTTCAACAACTCCAGCGGTGTCAGCAACTGGACTGGTGTTTGCCATTGCGTGAACCGCAGTGTAGCCACCCATCGCCGCTGCTTGGGTTCCGGTCAGAACGGTTTCGCTCTGCTCAAATCCAGGCTCGCGAAGGTGAGTGTGAAGATCAACGAATCCAGGCAATGCAACCAGGCCCGCACAGTCGATGCGCTCAGCATCCGAGCTTTCTAGGCCAACACCAATCGCAGAAATTCGGTCATCGCTGACTTCAATGTCAGATACCGTGCCATCGGCAAGTTTCGCGTTTAGAAATAGGTATTTAGTTGACATCGTTGGCCCTTTCGCCAGAGAGGAGGGAATACAGAACTGCCATGCGTACAGACACACCGTTCGCGACCTGTTCCAGCACGGTTGACTGAGGCGAATCAGCTGAGATGGCATCAATTTCGAGCCCGCGGTTCATTGGTCCGGGGTGCATGACTATTGAATTTGGCTTGAGTCTCTTCAAGCGGTCCGAATTGAAACCCCAGATTCTTGAGTACTCGCGCTCAGATGGAAAGTAGGAAGCATTCATGCGCTCGGCTTGAACGCGAAGCATCATCACAACATCCGGCTTCTCGTTGTCTAGTACGTCATCGAGGGAATAGTGAATTTTGGCTTGCCAATTTGACGGATTTGCCGGCAGCAAGGTTGGCGGTGCGACAAAATGAACTTCAGCGCCGAGAGTGTTTAGTAGCAAGAGGTTAGATCTGGCGACGCGCGAGTGAAGCACATCGCCGACGATTGCAACTCTCAGACCTGACAGGTCCTTGCCAGTGCTGGAACTTCCGTGAAAACGCTTTCGCATGGTGAATGCGTCCAGCAGAGCCTGGGTTGGGTGCTCGTGTGTTCCATCTCCGGCGTTGACAATGGCCCCATTTATCCAGCCGCTGTGCGCAAGAACATTGGCGGCTCCCGATGCTGAGTGCCTGATAACCACTGCGTCGGCACCCATTGCTTCAAGGGTCTGAGCAGTATCCTTGAGGCTCTCCCCCTTGGAGACACTGGAACCCTTGGCAGAAAAGTTGATTACGTCTGCCGAAAGTCGTTTTGCAGCCAACTCGAATGAGATTCGGGTTCGTGTCGAATCCTCAAAAAACAGGTTAACGACGGTTTTACCTCGGAGAGTCGGAAGCTTCTTGATCTCGCGTTCGTTTACATCGGCCATTCCCTCGGCGATGTCCAAAATCTCGACGGCCTGGTCACGACTTAAGTCGGCGCCCGATAACAGGTTTCGAATCATCCTTCAATCACCACGGCATTCTCGTTGTCAGTCTCGCTTAGGCGCACACTGATTCGTTCTTCTCTTGAAGTAGGTAGGTTCTTTCCAACAAAATCCGCACGGATAGGCAGCTCGCGGTGACCCCGATCAACCAAGACGGCAAGTTTCACCGCTCGCGGTCTTCCAAAATCATTGAGAGCGTCAAGTGCGGCGCGAATGGTGCGCCCGCTAAACAAAACATCATCGACCAACACCACAACCTTGTCATCGATGCCCTGCTGCGGGATGTGAGTTTCTGTTACCGGACGCGTCGGGTTTGAGGCAAGGTCATCGCGGTACATTGTGATGTCTAGGCGGCCAAGAAGGTCCTCAACCAAAATTCCAGGTTCAGTTCTGGCAATAACCTCAGCGATTCGTTCGGCTAGCCAAACGCCGCGGGTTGGAATACCCAAAATCACTAGATTTGCTGAGCCACTCTTCTGCATAGCAGTGTTGGCTTCAAGAATTTCGTGTGCGATACGCGTGACTGCGCGATTGATATCGTCACTACTCAAGACGGTGCGTGAAGACACGCCCACCTCCTTCTCTGCCTCTCTGGACAGCCTTAAAGGATGTTGGTTAAAGTCTACCAGTTAGGCCTTAGTTGGCGGCCTTTGTAGATGAGATTCTTGAAAGCAAACCGTTCACAAACGAGCCTGATTCGTCGGTAGACAGCTCTTTCGCGAGCTCGACGGCTTCGTTGATTGCCACGCCATCTGGAACAGAGTCGTTGTGCAGGATTTCCCAAACGGCAACGCGCAGGATTGCGCGATCTAGGTTTGGCATGCGGTCCAAAGCCCATCCCTGCGAGTAGGTCTCTAGGAGATCATCGATCTCGTCATGATGTTCGATGACGCCCTCAACGATTTCGCGAGCATAGCCAAAGATTGCGTCCTGATTCTGACGATCCGCAGCCAGGTTCGCAACTTCGTCCAGCAGCAACAGCGGAGAAATCTTACGAATATCAGCCGCGAAAACAGCATCTACAGCGCGTTTGCGCGCTTTAGTTCTGGCGCTCAACTGATTAGTCAGTCACGCGGCCGAGGTAGTCACCGGTGCGGGTGTCTACGCGGACCTTGGTGTTGTTCTCTAGGAACAGAGGTACTTGAATCTGAAGACCGGTCTCAACGGTTGCTGGCTTGGTGCCACCGCTTGAACGGTCACCCTGTAGGCCAGGCTCGGTGTAGGTGACCATTAGAACAACCGATGCTGGAAGCTCAACGTAGATTGGGTTGCCTTCGTGCATCGCGACAACTGCCTCTTGGTTTTCAAGTAGGTAGTTGACCGCGTCGCCAACGGTGGCCTCATTAAGAGTGATCTGGTCGTAGGTTTCGGCATCCATAAAGATGAAGCCTTCACCATCGTTGTACAAGTAGGTCATGTTGCGCTTGTCAACGTTGGCTGTCTCAACCTTGACACCCGCGTTGAAGGTCTTGTCGACAACTTTGCCGGTCATGACGTTCTTGAGCTTTGAGCGTACGAAAGCTGCACCTTTTCCAGGCTTAACGTGCTGGAATTCGACGACAGCCCATAGCTGCCCCTCGATGTTAAGAACCATTCCGTTTTTTAGGTCATTTGATGTAGCCATGACGATCAATCACTCGTTTCAGGTGTTAGTTTGGGGCAAAAAAATAGCGGGACCGAATCCCTGCGGTTTTAGTCTACCGAAGGCGGGCTCAGTTAGCGAGTTAGCTGGCGCAAAGCAAGCAGGTATGAATCCACACCGAAGCCAGCAATCACACCGCTTGCAACACCTGAAATTACGCTCGTGTGACGAAACTCTTCGCGGGTGTGTGGGTTGCTCAAGTGAACCTCGATCAGCTTTAGGCCAGCCTTAGTGATTTGCACGGCTGCATCGCGAAGCGCGTACGAGTAGTGGGTGAAAGCCGCAGGGTTTAGCACTACGTCACTCTGAGTGTCCACTGCTTCGTGAATCCAGGCAATCAACTGCGACTCGCTGTCAGTCTGTCTGGTTTCGGCGGTAAGTCCCAGCAAATTAGCCTCTGATTCAACTGCCCGGGTTAGTCCGGCAAAATCCATGGCGCCGTAAATGTCGGGTTCGCGAGAGCCAAGGCGACCTAGGTTTGGGCCGTTGAGTACCAGAACTTTTCTCATGAGACTAGGTTACCTTGAGGGCTAGACAATCTCTTGGAAGGCTGCGTGAAGCAGTTCAGGTGCCGGTGCCGCCATAATTGTCGGTTTACCGATTGCATCCAAGACCACAAATCGGAGCGTTCCGGCTCGAGTTTTCTTGTCGCGCTGCATTGTCTCTTGGAGCTGACCCCATTTGTGCGGGTCGTAAGAAATCGGCAGACCGAGTAAGGTCAAAACGCTACGGTGGCGGTCGACAACTTCATCGGACAAGCGGCCGGCAAGTCGAGCCAATTCAGCTACGAAAACCATGCCGATTGAGATGGCAGCACCGTGACGCCACTTGTATCGCTCGGCGTGCTCAATTGCGTGTCCCAGAGTGTGGCCGTAGTTCAAGATTTCGCGCATTCCGGCCTCTTTGAAATCAGAGCCAACTACGCGTGCCTTAATGGCCACAGAGCGCTCGATGATCTCGCGGAAAACATCTGAATTTGGATCGGTGGCAACGGTTACATCTGCCTCGATTAGCTCGAGAATGCGCTCGTCGGCGATGAAACCGTACTTTACGACCTCACCAAATCCGGCGAGAATTTCGTTCTTAGCAAGGCTCACCAACGTGTCCAAATCAATGATCACGGCTGCCGGAGCGTAGAAACATCCGACTAGGTTTTTGCCCTCTGATGTATTGATGCCGGTTTTGCCACCGATGGCCGCGTCAACCATTCCTAGCAGGGTGGTTGGAACCTGAATTAGCTTTACGCCGCGCAACCAGGTGGCAGCAACGAAACCGGCCAGGTCAGTGGTTGAACCGCCGCCAAATCCAACTACAGCGTCTGTTCTGGTGA
Organism: Rhodoluna limnophila; assembly: GCF_005845365.1. Classification (GTDB taxonomy): domain Bacteria; phylum Actinomycetota; class Actinomycetes; order Actinomycetales; family Microbacteriaceae; genus Rhodoluna; species Rhodoluna limnophila. The sequence continues at coordinate 658,330 of NZ_CP040509.1, forward strand.
AGTCAGCCTGGCCCATGATTCCCCAGCAGAACGCTGCTACCTCGACCCGCTTGGCATCCTCACTGTCTGGAACCCCAGCCAGGATTGCCTCATAGCCAGCCGTAACCAGAGTTTCTCTAAGAAGTTCAGCACTCGCGCTCAGCGCAACGGGGTGAACGATCAGAACCTTTGCAACATCTTTGCCGAGCGCCAAGGGTACCTCGCCCAGTAGGGCACGGCCGATGATGATGTCGTACGGGTTGTCACCGTTCACGGTGATTCGAGTGATGTCAGTCATTGATATCCAGTTTCTCGCGAATTTCGGCGATGGTAGCAGCTAGTGGTTGCCCCGAGGTGTTCACTTCGATGTCGGCTAGTTTTTCGTAAGTTGACCGTCGTGAATCATAAATGCGTCGCCAGTCAGAGAGACCATTCTTCAGAAGCGGCCGATTGCCATTTCGAAGACGTGAGCCCATGTGCTTCCCGTCGGTCGACAGATAAATAACGGTAGCCTTGCCCAACTCGGCTTGGTTTCTTTCGCTCAGCACTGCCCCGCCACCAGTAGCCACGATTCCAGGTTGTGAAAGCGCCTTTTTGACTGCGATTTCCTCAATTTCGCGGAAAGCTGACTCGCCACGACTCTCGAAGATTTCGCTAATCGAGCCATGCTCATCAGTAATCAGGTTGTCAGTATCGGTAAATGGAAGCTCAAGAATCTTCGCGAGTTTCCTCCCAACCGTTGTCTTACCGACACCCATTGGGCCAATCAGCACGATTACCTGGCTTTTGTCAGGCATGTTAGTCGCGAGAATCGAAAGACTTAAGTACTTCTGGGATGCTGGCGAGGTAACTGTGCAGGTTGCGCTTGGTCTCCTCCAGTGAGTCTCCGCCGAACTTCTCCAATACCGAATTGGCCAAAACAAGTGCAACCATGGCCTCAGCAACCACACCGGCTGCTGGCACAGCGCACACGTCTGATCGCTGGTGGTGCGCCTTTGCTGCTTCGCCGGTTGCAACGTCGATGGTGGCCAAAGCCTTAGGGATTGTCGAAATTGGCTTCATTGCAGCACGGACGCGAAGAACTTCGCCGTTGCTCATTCCGCCCTCAATACCACCTGCGCGGTGAGACAAGCGGCGAACTACGCCCTGGCCATCGCGCTCAATCTCATCGTGTGCGACCGAGCCGCGGCGGCGCGCGGTTTCAAATCCGTCGCCAACTTCAACGCCCTTGATCGCCTGGATTCCCATCAGTGCAGCGGCCAGTTGCGCGTCGAGGCGGCGATCCCAGTGAACAAAAGTTCCAAGGCCTGGTGGAAGGCCGTAGACCAAAGTCTCTACTACGCCACCAAGAGTGTCTCCGTCCTTGTGGCACTCGTCAACCTCGGCCACCATGGCAGCCGAAACCTCTGGATTGAAGGCGCGCATAGGGTCTTGATCGATAGCGAAAATGTCGTCAGGGGTTGGAACCGGTAGGTCGCTGCTGGCCATAACTGGTCCAATGCCGACCGTGTGAGTGATCAGGCGAATACCAAGCTCGTTCAGGAAGCTTGAAGCGACGGCTCCCAAAGCCACGCGTGCCGCAGTTTCGCGTGCGCTGGCACGCTCTAGTACTGGGCGGCTGTCGAGGAATCCGTACTTCTGCATACCGGTGAAGTCAGCGTGGCCAGGTCGAGGTCTAGTCAACGCCTCGGCGCGGGCGCCGGTAAGTTTGTCGGCGGCTACAGGGTCGGCTGACATTACGTCCTGCCACTTTGGCCACTCAGTATTTGCAACGGTGATCGCTACCGGTCCGCCCATGGTGAATCCGTGTCTTACTCCACCAGAGAGTGAGACCTCATCCTGCTCGAACTTCATTCGGGCGCCACGACCATAACCAAGGCGGCGTCGCGCAAGTGCGTCCGCGACATCTGAGGTGGTGATCGGTACTCCGGCTGGCAGGCCTTCTAGAACGGCAACGAGCTCAGGCCCGTGCGACTCCCCTGCGGTGATCCAACGTAACATTCGTCAATTCTCTCACAGGTGTTGCACAGTTCGGTTAGGTGAACCCTAATCAGATACCGAACGGCGCATAGCCTCGACTACAGCAATTTCATTTGGCAACTCTTGTGACGGGTTGCCGCTCCTAAAGATGCGAATTTGTGCCACTGCCTGCCAAATGAGCATCTCAAAACCGCTCGCAACCTGGCCGCCACGATTGATCCAAAGTGAAGCAATTTTGCTCGGCCATGGGCTGTAGGCAACATCTAGGAGTAAGCCATTCGGCTTCCAAAGGCTAAGGTTTTCGAGTTCTTCAGCCTGAGCGTCCATCGCGTGGGCTGGGACGGTGCTGACAACCAAATCGGCTGACGCGATTGTGTTGACCAGTCCCCAAATTCTCGAAGTCTTTAGCCCCAGGGATTTAGCAAAATTCAAGAGCTCTTTGCGAGTTTGGGGATTACGTGCATGGACTTTTACTTTTGAACCCGGTGCAAGCTTGGCAATGGCGGCGATTGCCGAGGTTGCCGTTGCACCTGACCCGATAACCAAACTCGTATTGATTGGCGTGGAGGTTCGTTCTCGCACAGCCTGGTAGATACCGAACACGTCAGTGTTGTAACCATGCCAAGTGCCATTTTCGTCGCGGACCAGCGTGTTGGTAGCGCCGGTCTGCTTAGCAAATTCGTCTAGGTCGTCGGCAAACCTCGTGGCTTCTTCCTTCAGGGGCATGGTTACGCTGAAGCCATCCCAAGGCTCCTCTAAACCACCGATAAAGGTGCGAAGAAAGCCTTTATTTACCTCTGCCCTGCCGTAAGCCCAATCCTCACCAAGCACCCGATAAGCAGCTAGGTGGATTGTTGGAGACTTTGAATGCTCAATTGGTTGCCCTAGGACGGCAAATTTCTTACTCATATTCAGGGTTTTCCTTCATCCAAGCCAACCATTGTGCAACGGCTCGCTCGTGCTCGGCCAGGGTCTCACTGAAGACTGTTTCTCCGGTCTCAAGATTAATGGTGCAGAAGTAGAACCAGTCACCGTCGGCAGGATTCAGCGCAGCATCAATTGCCAATGCTCCCGGCGCACTAATTGGTCCTATTGGAAGACCTGGATACAAGTAGGTGTTGTATCCGTTGTCGTCGGCACGCTCTTCATCGGTGGTGCTCACGGTGTTGCCACCAACGCCATAGCTGACTGTGGCATCTGATTGAAACGCCATGTTGGCATTGAGGCGATTGTAAAAAGTTCTAGACACTTTGAAGAAATCAGGCTCGAGGCGCGCTTCTTTTTGAATGATTGAGGCCATGGTCAGAATCTCGTGAACCTCCTCTGCTGGAATGTCAAAGCGGTCGATTTCCTGATTCATTCGGTCAACCATCGCCTGCAAAATGCTCTGCGCGGATTCATTCGGGCCGAACGAATATGTGGCCGGAAATAGGTAACCCTCGATACTTGGCAAATTTGCCGAAAGCCCAAATAATTCTGGCTGTTCGAATAGGTCCTGGAATTCAGCAAGTGGAATACCGGTGTCTGTGCTGAGCGTCTTAAAGATCACCGATGCTCGGAGCCCCTCGCGAATAATCGTGCGATTGGCTACAACACTACTTGGGTCGGCTAATGCGGCTAGCGCTTGGCTCGAACTCATCTGAAGCTTGAGCCGATAGGTGCCAGGGTAAAAACTTGGATTAGTCTCGAGGATTAGCTTGTAGGTGGTCTGAAAGCTTTTGACAACTCCAGCATCCACCAAGGCTTGGGCCACATCTGAGCCATCAAAACCTTCTTCGATGGTGATGAGCGCCTCGCCTTGACCAGGACCTGGGAAATCGTTTCCTAAAATTTGTTCAATACCGGCTCGGATAGCGCCACGGTTTGCATATGCGGTGATACCGCCCAATACCAAGGCCAGAACAGCGATGGCGGCGATTATCCGGCGACGGATAAAGGTCTTATTAGTCATCAAGGTCCTCTAAAGATTTGCCAGCATATTCGCCGGTACTGCGCTCGATCTGCAGGGCGTTCTCCAAGATTACTGTCGCCGCAACCTGATCAATGATTTTTCGGCCATTCTTCGAATTTTTACCAGATGCACGCAAAGCGGCAGTCGCCGAAACGGTAGTTAGTCTTTCATCGATAAACCGTACCGGGCAGTCAACCATGTTTTGAAGCGTTGCTCCAAATTGGATTGCATCCTGGGTCGAGGCGGTGTGGTTACCGGCCATGTTAAGCGGAAGACCAACGTAAATTACCACCAGGTCTTCCCCATCGGTAAGTTTCAAAACCTCTTTGCAGCTGTCCTCCAGAGATTCTTTGCGAACGGCATTACCCAGCCCTGAAGCCAAGATCGCATGGAAGTCACTGATAGCAACGCCCACCCGGACGGTTCCAACGTCGACGCCAAGTCGGCGACCGCTAAGCACTATGCGTTCAACGCTCCGCGGATGGCAGCAATAGCCTCCGAGATTTGGCTCGAATCGGCGCCACCGCCCTGGGCTAGGTCATCCTTGCCGCCTCCGCCGCCGCCGAGCACCGCACTTGCTGCTCGAACAAGTGCTCCGGCCTTGTGGCCAGCAGTCCTTGCAGATTCGGTGGTCGCCACAACAAGCATCGGTTTGTCAGATACCTCGCCGAACAGGGCAATCACAGATGATGAACCGTTTACCTTGTCACGAATCTTCGTGGCCAAAGTTCTAAGGTCGTCCACTGAACCCAGCTGTCCAAGATCGGCTGAGATAAAGCTCGTTCCTGCAATCCGCTCGGCAGACTCGATCAAAGCAGGAATTTGTTCTGCCAGTTGACCGGCCTGCAGCGAAGCAATCTTGCGCTGTGCGGCTTTCAACTCATCGATAGCCGAAGCAAGTTTCTCTTCTAGGTTTTCTTTTGGAGTTTTTAGCGCATCTGTCAGTCTTGCAACGAGTGCGCGTTCGCTGGCCAGGCTACGGAATGCCTCGATACCAACCAGAGCTTCCAATCTGCGGGAACCAGATCCAACTGAAGCCTCGCCAATTAGCGATACCAAACCAATTTGAGCGCTTCGAGAAACGTGGGTTCCACCGCAAAGCTCGCGTGACCAAGGGCCACCGATTTGAACCACACGAACCTGTTCATCGTAGGTTTCACCGAATAGAGCCACGGCACCCCACTCGCGAGCCTCAGACAATTCCATTAGCTGGGCGCTAACAGCTAGGTCTCCGCGGATGGCTAGGTTGGTGACCTCTTCAATTTCAGACTTAGTCTCAAGGCTGAGTGCCTGAGCCCATGAGAAGTCAAGACGCAAGTAGCCAGGCTTGTTATAAGAACCGCTTTGCAACGCGGTAGGGCCAAGCACCTGGCGAAGTGCTGCGTGCACCACATGGGTACCAGAGTGTGCCTGACAGGCGCCAAGGCGCCATTCTGCATCTACTTCAGTTTGAAGTTTTTGACCGACCTCAACCTGGCCTTCGCGAACCAAAACCTTGTGGCTGATTAGTCCCTTAACCGGCTTTTGCACATCCAGTACTTCGAGCCTTACGCCAGATCCGACGATGAAACCAGCATCTGAATCCTGGCCGCCAGATTCCGCATAGAAAGATGTCTCGTCGAGGATTACTTCGGCGATCTGACCCTGCGTTGCGATGCGAGCATCTGCGCCGTCAACGATGAGTCCTAGAACAGAGCCTTCAGTTGCTAGTTGCTCGTATCCGGTGAACTTGGTTACACCCATAGCTCGGAAAGCTGAGTAAACAGAAAGGTCGGTGCCACCGAGCTTCTTTTCGCGTGCGTCGGCCTTGGCGCGGTCGCGCTGTTCAGCCATCAAAGCCTTGAATCCATCTCTATCAACCGTGAGGCCTGCCTCTTCGGCAATTTCAAGTGTTAGATCGATAGGAAAACCATAGGTGTCGTGCAACAGGAACGCTGCGTCACCGGCAAGCTGCTTTGATCCGCTGCTCTTTACTTCATCAAGCGCCTGGTCGAGGAATACGGTTCCTGCAGAAAGAGTACGAAGGAAGGTTTCTTCCTCAGCAATTGCAACTCTAAGAATGCGCTCGAATTCGAGCTCTAGCTCTGGGTATGCAGCCTTCATTGCGTCTTTAGACACTGGGAAGAGGTGTCCGAAAGTTGGTTTCTCGACACCAAGTAGGCGCATGGCGCGCACGGTTCGGCGAAGCAAACGGCGCAGAACGTAGCCACGGCCATCGTTAGCCGGCGTTACACCGTCACCGATGAGCATCAGTGCTGAACGAACGTGGTCGGCGACAACACGAAGACGAACATCATCTTCAGTGTTTGCACCGTAGTTTTTACCTGAAAGTTTTGCTGCTAGGTCGAGAACCGGACGAACCTGGTCGATCTCATAAAGGTTCTCAACGCCCTGCATCAAGAATGCAACGCGTTCGAGACCCATTCCTGTGTCGATGTTCTTCTTCGGAAGTTCACCGAGGATCTCGAAGCTGTCTTTGCCAGTTCCCTGGCCGCGTTCGTACTGCATGAAAACTAGGTTCCAGATCTCGATGTATCGATCTTCATCGGCCTCTGGGCCACCCTCACGACCGTAAGCTGGGCCGCGGTCGTAGTAAATTTCAGAACAAGGTCCCGCTGGACCTGGCTGCCCAGTAGACCAGTAGTTGTCCTTCATCCCGCGGCGCTGAATGCGCTCCATTGGAATGCCGGCTACATCGCGCCAGATCTGAATTGACTCGTCGTCATCTTGGAAAACGGTAACCCAGAGGAGCTGCGGGTCAAGCCCCAAGCAACCGCTCTCAACCGAACCAGTCAAAAACTCCCAAGCAAAAGCAATAGCTTCAGGCTTGAAGTAATCACCGAATGAAAAGTTTCCGTTCATCTGGAAGAAGGTTCCGTGACGGGTGGTCTTGCCGACCTCTTCAATGTCGAGTGTGCGAACGCACTTCTGAACACTGGTTGCTCTTGGGTATGGCGCTGGCACAAGTCCACTCATATACGGGATGAATGGAACCATACCTGCAACGGTGAAGAGGAGAGACGGGTCCTCGCTGATTAGCGAAGCCGAAGGAACTACCGTGTGACCTTTATTTTCGAAAAAATCAAGCCAGCGGCGACGAATCTCTGCCGTCTGCACGTTAGATTTCGGTTGGCTGTGAAGCCGAGGTAGTGCCTGAATCTTTAGCGCGCTGAGTGTTCAACTCGGCCGAACGCTCGTTGAAGCCTTCAGTCACGTAGGCACCAAATTCGCGAGCCTTCTGAGTGTATTCCTCAACCAAAGCAGCAGCCTTTGGGTTTTCTTTGATTTGCTTTGCCGCGGCAAGGCCAGCGGCAGTGCCAACTACGAACCAGAAAAATTTCTTCATGAGGTGACCTACTTCTTTTTACCTAGAAAGGTGCTTCGAAGAGTCTGGGTGAGTCCAGCGATCTTCGCTAGTGGTGAACCGACGGTAGCTGAAAAAACTGCAACCAACGAGCTGATGTTAGAGCTAACTTCTGCAACGTTTTCAGTTATGACATCGATCTTATTCAACTGCTTGTTTGTGGCAGTGACAGTTTCGGTGAGTTCAGACAGCAGTGGAGCCACGCTCTCGTTGAGATCTCGGATTGAAGTCCGAGTCTCATCAAGAACACGCCCGAGCTTGAGCAGAGGCACAGCAATAAAAATCACAAGCAAGACGAAACCGCCTGCTGCAATAAGTGCTGCTATGTCTCCACCGCTCATCTGAATCCCCTTTACTAAAAATTATCGAGCAGCGTAGTACTCAACAACAAGCTGAACTTCACAGGTAACTGGAACTTCAGCGCGCTTTGGACGACGAACTAGAGTCGCGTGAAGCTTGTCTAGTGATACGTCTAGGTAGCCAGGAACTGGAGGTAGTACATCAACGTGACCGCCAGCAGCCGCAACCTGGAAAGGCTCGGTTGATTCTGACTTCTCGTGGACGTGTACTAGCTGTCCAGGCTTTACGCGGAATGATGGGCGGTCAACGCGCTCACCATTCACAAGAATGTGACGGTGAACAACCATCTGACGTGCCTGAGCGATGGTGCGTGCGAAACCTGCGCGCAGAACAATCGCGTCTAGACGCATCTCAAGCAGCTCAACTAGGTTTTCACCGGTTAGGCCCTCGGCACGCTTTGCTTCCTGGAAGGTCTTGCGAAGCTGAGCCTCACGAATACCATACTGGGCGCGTAGACGCTGCTTCTCGCGAAGACGAACGGCGTAGTCGCTGTCAGCCTTCTTCTTGGTGCGACCGTGCTCACCTGGAGCGTATGGACGCTTCTCAAGGTACTTAGCGGCCTTTGGTGTTAGGGCAATGCCCAGCGCGCGAGACAAACGAGTCTTGCTGCGAGTACGTGTGGTTTTAGACACGTCTTCCTTTCAATGAATCACGAGGATTCTCTATAGCGGTAAATGTTCACAAATTGGAGTTCATACGAACTCCTCTGCCACGGACCCCTTGGCTATACAGGGGTCGCACCGTGACGAGTACTCAAACAGCCGCGTTGAGCACTCCAGTCGGCAACCTCTCAAGCCTAACAGTTCAGTGCCCGCAAGCCAAGGACCCCGCTACTTTTTATTCCCACGGATGATTGAGCGCAGACGTGCCCAGCGGTCAACAAGATCTCTCTCAAAACCTATTTCTTTGGGTATGAAGTACTTTCGGCTGGCTACGCGGCGATCCAGGTAGTTTTGCTCGACCACTGACTTTGGATCATCGTGCGGATATACGTAGCCAACCCCAGCTCCTGAGCGCGCTGCACCCGCGTAGTTGGAGCTTCTCAGTGCCTTTGGAACTGGGCCAATTCGGCCACTTCTAATGTCCTCAAGTGCGGCATTTATAGCGTTGTAAGCGGAGTTCGATTTAGGTGCGAGGCTGAGATAAATTGTGCACTCGGCCAGCGGAATGCGCCCCTCCGGCATACCAACTTGGGAAACCATCTCGGCTGTAGCAACTGCCAGTTGAAGCGCCTGCGGATCTGCTAGGCCGATGTCCTCCGCGGCCAAGATCATCAAACGACGAGCAATAAACCTTGGATCCTCGCCTGCCTCGATCATTCGGGCTAGATAGTGAATAGCGGCGTCGGCATCAGATCCTCGAACCGATTTTATGAAGGCGCTTATAACGTCGTAGTGTTGGTCGCCGTTTTTGTCATAGCGGACCAACGCCCGGTCAAGCGCTTGGCTGACAGCATCAAAATCAATTTCAGCCACCCCAGCGCCATCTCTGGCAGCTGCCGATGCGGCTGCGGCCTCAAGTATCGTGAGTGCCCTTCGAGCATCGCCGGTGGCAAGCTCAGCGATCTTTTGAATGACTGCGTCTGAAATCTCGAATTTTCCGCCCAGGCCTCTTTCATCGCTCACGGCTCGCGATATCAGTACAACAAGATCGGTCTCCTCGAGCGCCTCGAGGGTGACTAAAAGGGAGCGAGAAAGGAGCGGGCTAATGACGCTGAAACTCGGGTTTTCAGTGGTGGCCGCAATTAGAACAATCCAGCCATTCTCGACTCCCGGCAACAGAGCATCCTGCTGCGCCTTCGAAAATCGATGTATTTCATCAAGGAAGAGGATTGTGCTGACGCCATACGTGTCGCGGTCAGCGCGCGCACGCTCCATAACCTCTCGAACGTCTTTGACCCCGGCAGAGATTGCACTCAGTTCGACAAATCGCCTTCCACTTAGCCGGGCAACTACCTGTGCGAGAGTGGTTTTGCCGGTTCCCGGAGGCCCCCAGAGGATTACGGAAACGTTTGAGGCTCGCTCCCCCGATCGCGAAGGCGCAGCAAGTGCATTGAGCGGTTGCCCCGGACCCAAAATTTTCGACTGGCCGACTACTTCTTCGAGACTTATTGGTCTCATTCGAGCTGCCAGCGGCATTGCGCCTGAATAGAACGATGACTGCTCCGACATGCTCTAAGGCTAGTCGATGGCCCTTGGGGTTTATCGAAGTAAAATCGAAGCTGACAACCTGGAGGAAACTTTGCCGACCAAAAAGACTCTTAAGACCATCGATGCTGCTGCCAAGGCACGAGCAGCCGATTACGCCGCTCAGCAGAAACAGCAGGAGATGCGAAAAGTTCGAAACTCCCGTGACAACCGTATTGCCCTCATTGCATCGGCTGGCGCAGTTGTTTTGGCGCTTGTCCTTCAGCTTGGATACTTTGGCTTTGGCCCGGGCAGTGTGACTCCAAACCCAACGGCTAGCAGCGCAGCTAGCTCAGCACTGGTTCCTTCACCAGCACTCGCTGAAGGTCGCACTTGGAGCGGCTCAATCGAAATCAACGGCAAACCATTGACTGTTGAGATTGATGGCGCGAATGCACCTCAGGCGGCCGCCAACTTCCTTTCACTCGCAAACTCTGGGTTCTACTCTGGCAACACCTGTCACCGATTGGTAACCGAGGGTATTTATGTTCTTCAGTGTGGTGACCCGAATGGGGACGGCACCGGTGACCCTGGTTATAAGTGGGGACCGATTGAAAACGCGCCTGCCGATGACAGCTACAAAACCGGCGTATTGGCTATGGCACGTCAATCAGGAGACGGCTCAACCATGGGCTCGCAGTTCTTCATCGTCTATGAAGACAGCGTCATTCCATCGGATGCAGCGGGCGGTTACACCGTCTTTGGAAAAATCACTGGTGATCTGTCAGCAATCGATGACGTAGTCGCCGGTGGCGTAGAGGGTGGCGGTACCGACGGTAAGCCAGCTGTCGAAGCCAAAATCAGCGCAATCAGCCTAAAATAAGACCTAAGTCTTAAACCGGACTTTCGAATCAGGAGCACAAATGCCTACCACCCCAGCTAACCTCGGCCGCGTTGATGCCGAAAACAATGTTTTTGTAACCGAGGCGGGAGTTGAGCGTAAGGTCGGTCAGTATCCGGGCGTTGCAGCTGAAGAAGCACTGGCTTACTTCGTTCGCAAATTTTCAGATCTTGAGGCGCAGGTTCGAATTCTGGAGCAAAGAGTCGCAAATAAGGTTGAGGCCAGTTCTCTCAAGAAAATTGCTGCAAAGCTTATGGAGGATCTGAAGGAGCCTGCAGCTGTCGGAGACATCGCTGATCTACGTCGTCGTGTCGGCAACCTAGACGAAAAGATCACGGCGCTTGGGGCCGAAAAGTCGGAAGCTAACAAAGAAGCCATCGCCGAGGCGCTTGCCAAGCGCAACGACATCGTTGCTCGTGCAGAGGCGGTAGCCTCACAGGAATCAGCCAAGACTCAATGGAAGAATTCAAGCGCAGAGATGACAGCGCTATTCGACCAGTGGCAGTCACTCCAGAAATCTGGCGCCCGCGTGCCAAAGTCTGAGGCAGATGCACTTTGGAAGCGTTTCTCTGCGGCTCGTACCAAGTTTGATGCTGGCAAGCGTGCCTATTTTGCCGGGCTAGATTCAGCAAATAAGGCAGCGAAGGCCGCCAAGCAAGAGATTGTTGCCCAGGCTGAGGCCTTGGTTTCAAAGGGTGCCGATGCGACTGCCGCATACCGCAAGCTCCTCGATGCCTGGAAAGCAAGCGGACGCACACCGGGTAAGGGTGACGACGCGCTTTGGGCCCGATTCAAGGCAGCTGGTGACGCAATTTACTCTGCTCGTGCAGAAGAAGTTGTTGTCGAAAACGCTGAACAAACAGCCAATCTTGAAGTCAAGCTTGAACTCCTAAAAGAGGCCGCAACCATTGATCCTGATAAGGACCTAGCAGAGGCTAAGAAGCACCTGCTTTCAATCCAGACTCGTTGGGAAAAGGCAGGTCGTGTACCTAAGGACAAACTTCGCGACACCGAAGACAAACTTCGTGCAATTGAAGCCAAGGTGCGCAAAGTCGAAGAAGACCAGTGGCGCAAGACAGACCCAGCAGCAATCGAACGCTCAAATGGCGTTATTGCTCAGTTGGAAGATTCGATTGTGAAGCTTGAGACTGAGCTAGCTGCTGCGAAGGCAACTAAGGACAAGAAGAAAACTGATGCCGCTACCGAAGCACTGAAAGCGCGCCAGGCTTGGCTTGAGGTCGTAAAGGCTTCCATGCAGTAAGAAAGTATTAACTAGAAAAGGACCCAGGCATGTTGCCTGGGTCCTTTTTTAGTTGGACACTCGATAAACGTCGTACACGGCTTCAATCCTTCGCACGGCATTGAGCAGGTGATCGAGAACTGATGCATCGCCCATCTCGAAGACGAATCTGCTGAGGGCAACCCGGTCACTTCTGGTTGAAACTGATGCCGACAGAATGTTGACGTGGTGCTCAGATAGCACCCTGGTTACATCGGACAGCAGACCGCTTCGGTCCAATGCTTCGATTTGAATTTGAACCAGGAAGAGGCTCTTTGAGTTTTCTGCCCACGTGACATCCATGATGCGCTCTGGCTCAAGAATCAGCTGCTCAACGTTCTTGCAATCACGACGATGCACCGATACCCCGCTGCCTCTGGTCACGAATCCGACGATGTCGTCACCCGGAACTGGGGTGCAGCATCGAGCCAGCTTAACCAGCACATCTGAGTCGCCCCTGACCAGAACGCCGGCGTCGTTTGATCGTCTGCGATTCACGCTTCTTGGCGCGGTTGGCAGAGTGAAAACTGACTCATCGTGCTCAGTCTCAGAGACGGCTGCAGTCAGCTTCTCGACTACGGACTGAGCTGAAATGTGGTTGTCGCCAATGGCGGCATAAAGCCCCTCGACATCTGGGTATCGAAGTTCACCGGCCAATTTAACAATCTCGTCAGCTGCCATCAAGCGCTGAAGAGGTAGGTTCTGCTTTCGCATCGCCTTGGCAAGAATTTCTTTGCCGTGCTCGATAGCCTCATCGCGTCGACCAATCGCGAACCACTGCTTGATTTTTGCTCGTGCTCTCGGTGACTTCACGAAATTTAGCCAGTCTTGGCTAGGTCCGGCATCCGGTGACTTCGACGTAAAGATCTCGATTACGTCGCCAGAAACAAGCGCTGTTTCGAGTGGGACCAAACGCCCGTTTACTTTGGCGCCCATCGTCCGATGGCCAACTTCGGTGTGTACGGCGTAGGCAAAGTCCACTGGAGTAGCTCCACCCGGCAGGCCGATTACCTTGCCCTTTGGCGTGAACACGTAAACCTCTTTGGCACCAATCTCAAACCTGAGCGAGTCCAAGAACTCAGAAGGATCCTGAGTTTCAGCTTGCCAATCGGTGAGGTGCTTTAGCCAAGCCAAATCCTCATCAGGAGTCTTCTCAGTGTTGCCGACTTGCTCTTTGTACTTCCAGTGAGCGGCCACACCGTATTCTGCACGTTGGTGCATTTCGTGGGTTCTAATCTGAATTTCAACAGGTCGACCCTGGGGACCCATAACCGTGGTGTGGAGTGACTGGTAGAGGTTGAACTTGGGCATGGCGATGTAGTCTTTGAAGCGCCCAGGCATTGGGTTCCAACGCGCATGGATGGCGCCCAGAACCGCGTAGCAATCCTTTACCTCGTTTACCAACACCCTGATTCCAACGAGGTCGTAGATGTCGTCAAACTCTCGACCACGAACAACCATTTTTTGGTAAATCGAGTAGTACTGCTTTGGTCGCCCAGCAACTTTGCCCTTGATTCTGGCCTCGCGCAGATCCTCTTCGATCGAGCCGATGACACTCTCGATGAACTCTGCCCGCTTTGGAGTTCTCTGGGTTACCAGGTTCACAATTTCTTCGTAGACCTTTGGGTACAGGACACCAAAACTTATGTCCTCAAGTTCCCACTTGATGGTGTTGATTCCAAGGCGGTGAGCCAGCGGAGCGTAAATCTCTAAGGTTTCCTGAGCCTTGCGTCGAGCCGACTCTTCCGGTACAAATTTCCAGGTTCTGGCGTTGTGCAGTCGGTCGGCAAGCTTGATCACTAGGACTCGGATGTCTTTGGACATCGCGACGACCATCTTTCGAACTGTCTCAGCCTGGGCGTGGTCGCCAAACTTAACTTTGTCTAGCTTGGTAACACCGTCTACCAGCATGGCTACTTCGGGTCCAAAATCCTTAGTGAGCTGCTCCAGCGAATAATCGGTGTCTTCGACGGTATCGTGCAACAGGGCTGCCGCCAGCGTGACTGGACCGATACCCAATTCAGCCAAAATGTGGGTTACCGCGAGCGGGTGCGTGATGTACGGCTCCCCCGAGCGCCTCACCTGCGGGCGATGTGCCAATTCGGCAACCGCATACGCCCTATCGATGATCGAAAGATCAGCCTTAGGGTGATTTGCCTTGGCTAGACGAATAATCTCGTTTAGGTCGGAAGCATAGGGACCTGATCGAGCAAAAAGTCGCGGCAAACGACTACGAAGAGTGCTGATACTCCCGGTAGGTGTCGAATCTGTCATCGTGCCCTATCTCTCTCTTTAGGACAGCCTAACAATTTATGCTTGGACGACTGCCTTAGCCGAAGCCTTGGCATACTTTGGCTCACCTTCACGTAGCTGGCTGTAAAGCGGAGCTGCGATGAAGATTGTTGAGTAAGTACCCACGGCGATACCGATGAACAAGGCCAATGCGATGTCGCGGAGTGTTCCGGCACCGAGAAGCACCGCACCGATAACCAAAATTGCAGCGACCGGCAGCACGGCAACGACCGAGGTGTTAATTGAACGCACTAGTGTCTGGTTGATTGCAAAGTTGACCTGACCCGCAAAGGTCTTGGTATCGCTGTGCTCAACATCGATGGTGTTCTCCCGAATCTTGTCAAAGACAACCACGGTGTCATACAGCGAATAACCAAGAATGGTCAGGAATCCAATTACTGCCGCAGGCGTTACTTCGATACCGAATGCTCCGTAAACCCCAGCTGTGATGATCAAGTCATGTGCCAGAGCGGCAACGGCTGCAATAGACATTTTGAGGGTTCTGAAGTAAAGCGCCATGAAGACTGCCGCTAGGCCAACAAACACCAACAGACCGTTGATGGCCTTTCCGGTAATGTCTGAACCCCAGTTGGCACCAACAAATGAACTTGCTACAGCTGAGCTGTCAACCTTGTAGGCATTTGCCAGAGCAACACGCACTTCTTCTGACTCAGTGTCAGACAGCTGCTCGGTCTGAACGCGAATGCTATCGGTGCCGACGTTTGAAACAAGAGTTTCTACGCCTGGAACAACGGTTCTGACAGCATCAGTAGCCAGTTGTTGTGAGGTCGATGCTGCACCTGCAACACGGAATTCAGAACCACCACGGAATTCAATACCAAAATTGAAACCACCGCGAAGGGTAGGAACGAGAACTGCAAGCACAATCATGACTGCAGCGATTGAGTACCAGAGTTTGCGGCGACCGACAAAGTCGATTGAGCGCTTTCCGGCGTAAAGAGCGTTTCCGAACTCACTGAATCTTGACATTACTTGGTCTCCCCCGACTTGATTGCGCCAAGCTCGGCGGCCTTGCGCTCTGCAATCGTCTGACGCTTGTTTGCTTCTTTTGACGCCTTAGCGACCTTGGTTGCCGGAACCACTGCTGCGGTTCTAAATTGGCCACGACCCACGTAACCAGATGCGCCAAGCGCTTTGGCGTCGAAGCCCGACCAAGGGCTGCCTGAGCTGAAGAACTTTGTCTTCACCAAGAGCTGAAGAATCGGGTGGGTAAACAGTATCGCGATACCCAGGTCAACCAATGTGGTTAGGCCAAGAGTGTAGGCGAATCCGCGAACGTTTCCAACGGTCAAAAGGTAAAGCACAACTGCGGCGAGGAGGCTTACGCTTCCTGAAACCAAAATTGTGCGCTGAGCTCGCTTCCATCCGGCATCAACTGCTGCCGCGATGCTGCGTCCGTCTCGAATTTCGTCTCGAACGCGTTCAAAGTAGACGATGAATGAGTCGGCGGTGATACCAATCGCAACGATCAGACCAGCCACACCTGCCAGCGATAGTCGGTAACCCTGACGCCACGATAGAAGTGCGATTAGAAGGTAGACAACCAATGCCGCTACTGCCAAGGAGCCAACAGTCACGACAGCCAGACCGCGGTACTGGAAGATTGAGTAGATGATAACAAGAAGCAGACCGATGGCTCCGGCCAATAGACCGCTTGCCAACTGCTCAGAACCTAGGGTTGCTGAGATGTTCTCCTGGCTCTGAACCTCGAATGAGATCGGCAAAGCACCGTACTTTAGCTGGTCTGACAAAGACTTCGCAGTCTCGCTGTTGAACGAACCGGTGATTTGAGCAGAGCCGTTGCTAATTACCGCATTGGTTGATGGCGCAGTAATTACGTATCCATCAAGGGTGATAGCAAATTGGTTTCTAGGTTCAGTCAGCGGGAAAAGTCGCTCCGTTACCGCAGCAAACTGCTTGGTGCCCTCAGCGTCGAACTCTAGGTTTACGGCCCAGGTGTTGGTGGTTGCACCGGTAGAAGTGGTTACTGTTCCAGCAGTTGAGTCGCTGACTGTGCTGCCGTCGATCTCAACTGGTCCGAGGATGAACTTCTGGTAACCAGTGGTGTCACAGGTAATAAGCGGTTGTGCAGGGTCGTCCACCTGACCAGCCTCACGGAATGCCGATGAGCAGTCCAAGGCGTCGTAGGTTGCCTGTAGCTCTGGAGTAATCCATGCAACATCGCTAGCGTCTGTTGGGCTGGCACTTGGTGCTGCCTCTGCAGAAGCTGATGGGCTTGGGCTAGCCGATGAACCATCAGTTGCGCCAACCGAAGTAGAGACACCCTGAGAGGTAACTAGAACCGGACGGAACTCAAGTCGGGCGCTGCTGCGGATTAACTTGAGTGTGTTTTCATCAGGTGTGCCTGGGATCTCAACAGTGATGTTTGAATCGCCAGACGTCTTGACAGAGGCTTCGGATACGCCGCTGGCGTCTACACGCTGACGAATGATCGATACAGCCTGGGCCAATTGCTCATCGGTGACCTTTTCGCCATCGGCAAGCAACGGTGCCAAGATGATCGAGGTTCCGCCTTGGAGATCCAAAGCTAACTTAGGTGTGAACGAAGCACCTGCGCCCGTGGCTGAACCCAGCCCAATTAGACCGGCCAGGATAGCGATTACCGCACCCAGCCAGCTCAAGCGTTTAACAGCGCTCTTTGTTACTCCAGAGTCAGACATTTTGGATCCCCTTGTTCCTGAAAAATCTATTACTTAGCGGCTGGCTTTTTTGCAGCAGGCTTAGCGGCCGGCTTGGCTGCTGCCTTTGCTGCTGGCTTTGCCGGAGCCTTCTTCGCTGCAGTTGCAGTTGAAGTGGCTGCAGCCTTTGCGGCAGGCTTCTTGGCCGCTGGCTTAGCAACTGGTGCCGCTGCGTCTACTGAACGGATGGCAGCCTTGGCAACAGTAAGTTTGGTGCCCGGAGTGGTCTCAAGGATCATGCGGTCGTCTTCAAGTGAAACAATTTCACCAATGATGCCGCTGTAAAGCGTGACTGAAGCGCCAACGGTGATCTTGGCCTGAAGTTCGGCTGCCTGCTTCTTGCGCTTGCGAGAGTTGTTGAACATCATGGCAATCAAAACTGCAAGTGCTACGTATAGGAAAATCTCTTGGACTGGCATTACGAACCGATCTATATCAGGAAGACAAAATAAACGACGCCCTTGGCGTCTCGACAATCATACTTTACGAACGCCAGATTATTGATTATCTAGGGCTGGTAGCCCCAGATGGCGGAGCCCAGCATTCGTGATGACCCGGCCCTTTGCAGTGCGTGAAATGAGGCCCAGTCTTACCAGGAATGGTTCCACGACCGATTCAATTGTGTCTGGCTCTTCGCCGATGGCTGCCGAGAGTGTAGAAAGACCGACCGGCTTCATTTCAAATTTGTGAGCTAACGTGTCCAGAATCGAACGATCTAGTCGGTCAAGTCCTAGCTGGTCAACCTCGTAAAGAGCCAAGGCGCTTTGAGTTAGGCCAACATCGATGGACTCTGACTTTGCAACCAGCGCATAGTCTCTGACTCGACGGAGAAGTCGATTTGCAATTCGCGGCGTGCCTCGGCTTCGTGAAGAGATTTCACTCAGGGCCTTCGGTTCTGCAACGATTCCAAGTTTCTCAGCTGCTCTGTGAAGGACCCGTGTCAGCTCTTCGTCCGTATAAAACTCCATGTTTGCGGTGAAACCAAAGCGGTCACGCAGCGGATTAGGAAGCATTCCGGAACGGGTCGTAGCCCCAACGAGGGTAAATGGAGAGATATCAAGTGGAATTGAAGTGGCACCCGGGCCCTTTCCAACCATTACATCAACGCGGAAGTCTTCCATGGCAAGGTAGAGCATTTCCTCTGCCGAGCGTGACATGCGGTGGATTTCATCGATAAAAAGAACTTCCCCAGGTGCTAGGGACGACAGGATTGAAGCCAGGTCACCTGCATTTTGAATTGTCGGCCCAGAAGTCAGTCGCAATGACTGCCCACTCTCATGAGCGATGATCATTGCCAGGGTGGTTTTACCCAGGCCGGGAGGTCCCGCAAGAAGTATGTGATCGGAGGTTCGGTTTTGAATCCGAGCAGCATCAAGAATTAGTGAAAGTTGGGCCCGGACTTTTTCTTGGCCAACAAATTCCTCTAAGGACTTTGGCCGCAACGCCGACTCAAAAGCTAGTTCACTCTCGCCGCTAACCTTCGAATTCAACTCGCTCATTACGCACCCACCGACTTACCTTTACCCAAGTCAGCCAAAGCGGCCTTTAGTAGCCCGGCATCACTCAAGTCTGGGGCGTCGTTCAAAACGCGCTTAACAGAAACCTCAGCCAATTTGTTGGTCCATCCAAGACCGATGAGTGCCTCGAGCACTACGTCTGTCGAACGAATTGTGGTCTTTTCGCCTTCGTTAGTCGATGTGACTCCGATTTTGCCTGCGAGTGAAATGCAGATAAGTTTGGCGGTTTTTGGGCCGATTCCGCTAATCGCCCGAAAAGTTGAGTCATTCTGACTTGCAACTGACTCTGCGATCTGGTTGACACTTAGCCCACTTAGGACAGCGAGGGCTGATTTTGGACCTACGCCACTCACGCTTCGGAGGAGTTCGAATGTCGAGCGCTCTTCCTCGGTCAGAAATCCGAAAAGTTGCATGGCATCTTCGCGGACAATCATCGAGGTAAGAAATTCAACTTCTGCGCCTTCACTGAGCGAAACAGAGGTGTTTGGGGTGATGGCTACCAAATAACCAACGCCATTTACATCTACGACGCACTGGTTGAGGTTTAGAAAGCGGCAAATTCCGCGCAGAGAAGCAATCACGCTCCCAGACTAACTAACTAACTTGATTCTTCGCTGACTTGATAGCCGTGTGCCAAGCTTTCTGGGCTGGGGTAAGCGCACCCGAAGATTCGATAACTCCCCCGCGCCACGCATGACAGATTGCAATGGCCAGTGAGTCCGCTGCATCCGCTGGTTTAGGAACTTCGGCAAGGCCAAGAATTTTGGCCACCATGTTCCCGACCTGTGCTTTGTCAGCTCGACCAGAACCAGTTACCGCTGCTTTCACCTCGGTGGGTGTGTGCATAACAACCGGAATTCCGTTCTTTTCAGCAAGGTACATAACGATTCCGCTGATTTGTGCTGTTCCCATGACGCTTCGCAGATTGGCCTGGGAGAAAACTCGCTCAATTGCTAGGGCGTTTGGCTTGTGCAGCGCAATTAGCCCCTCAAGTTCAGTTGCTAATTGGTGAAGGCGAACCGGAAGTTCATCTGTCGTGCTGCTCCGGAGAGTGTCGACGGCTATGAAACTTACTTTTTTTGAGGCACCAAGCTCAATTACTCCAACACCACATCGAGTAAGACCGGGGTCTACTCCCATGATGCGGGTGGTCAAGGTTAGTCCTGCTCTAGTTCGGCCAAGACTTCTGGAGACATGTCAAAGTTCGAGTAGACATTCTGTACTTCGTCACAGTCTTCCAGAGCATCGATCAGGGCGATTACCTTGCGGGCGGTGTCCGCATCGACCTGAATTGGCATCGATGAGATGAACTCCACATCCGCTGACTCGTAGTCGATTCCGGCGGCCTGCAGAGCGGTTCGCACAGCAACCATTGAGCTTGGGTCGGTGGTGATGACAAACTGCTCGCCGCGATCTTCAACGTCATCGATACCAACCTCTAGGACAGCATCGAGAATGCTGTCCTCGTTGGTGCCGTCGGCCTTAGCAACAACAATGACACCCTTGCGGCTGAACTGGTACGAAACAGAACCAGGGTCGGCCATAGTGCCGTTGTTGCGTGACACTGCGAGTCTTACCTCAGCAGCAGCACGGTTTTTGTTGTCCGTCAGACATTCGATCAGGATTGCGACTCCGTTTGGACCGTAACCCTCGTACATGATGTTCTGATACTCAACTGCATCAGCGCCAACACCTGAACCGCGCTTGATTGCTCGCTCGATGTTGTCGTTTGGCAGTGAGCTCTTACGGCCTTTTTGAACGGCATCGTAAAGAGTCGGGTTTCCGTCTAGATCTGGACCACCCAGGCGCGCAGCCACTTCAATGTTCTTGATCAGCTTCGCAAAAAGCTTGGCGCGACGACCGTCGATTACAGCTTTTTTGTGCTTGGTGGTTGCCCATTTGGAGTGGCCGGACATAGTGCTCCTAGAGTACGGATTGATTTGCTACAAGTTTAGGCGCTAGTGCGCGGTTCTCACGGTCTTTGCGAACAAGGCGTGGATTCGATTCTCGCCAGTTACTTCGGGGTGAAACGAGATCCCGAGCGCATTATTCTGTCGCACTCCAACCACCCGGCCATCCGGCAGCTGAGACAAAACCTCAACCTCGCTCCCGATGCGCTCGACAATCGGTGCACGGATAAAGGCCGCATGCACAACACCTTCGACACCGACAAAATCGAGGTCCGCTTCGAAGGAATCTAGTTGGTTGCCAAAGGCATTTCTGCGCACCGAGACATCCAAGCCACCGAAGCTGGCCTGATCGGATGTTCCGTCAATGATCTCGCTCGCGAGCATGATGAGCCCAGCACAGGTACCAAATACTGGAAATCCTCTGGCGATTTTCTCTTTGATTGGCTGGTAAAGGTCGTAGGCAACGGCCAGCTTGTGAATCACGGTGGATTCGCCGCCCGGAATAATCAAACCGCTAACAGACTCGAGTTCTTGAGGAGTCCGCACGTAGCGGTTCTCTAGCCCAAGGGAATCTAGGGTTTGCGAGTGCTCTCTAAAATCTCCTTGAAGCGAGAGGACACCAATCGGTAGCGACAACTTACCAGCCGCGCTCCGCCAAGCGGTGAGGAGCTGGTAAGTCGCTTACGTTGATGCCAACCATCGCCTCGCCCAAGCCGCGGCTAACTTCGGCCAAAACTGCTGGGTCGTTGTAGAAGGTGGTCGCCTTCACGATGGCCTTAGCGCGCTCGGATGGGTTTCCAGACTTGAAAATGCCTGAACCAACGAAGACTCCGTCGGCACCCATTTGCATCATGAGTGCGGCGTCTGCAGGAGTTGCAACACCACCCGCAACAAACATGACAACTGGAAGCTTGCCGGTAGCAGCAACTTCACAAACCAAATCGTATGGTGCCTGAAGTTCTTTGGCAGCCACATAGAGCTCGTCTGGGTTCTTGGCAGCAAGTGCGCGAATCTCAGAGCTGATGGTTCGGATGTGTTTCATGGCCTCAGAGACGTCACCGGTTCCGGCTTCACCCTTTGAACGAATCATGGCGGCACCTTCGGTGACGCGGCGAAGCGCCTCACCGAGGTTGGTTGCACCACAAACAAATGGCACGTCAAACTTCCACTTATCAATGTGGTTCACGTAGTCAGCTGGGCTCAGAACCTCAGACTCATCGATGTAGTCAACACCCAACTGCTGAAGAATTTGGGCCTCAACGAAGTGGCCAATGCGGGCTTTTGCCATAACTGGAATCGAAACTGCGCTGATAATTCCGTCAATCATGTCTGGGTCAGACATGCGTGATACGCCGCCCTGGGCGCGGATGTCGGCAG
This sequence comes from Rhodoluna limnophila, assembly GCF_005845365.1. Lineage (GTDB taxonomy): Bacteria > Actinomycetota > Actinomycetes > Actinomycetales > Microbacteriaceae > Rhodoluna > Rhodoluna limnophila. Next base: position 680,086 of record NZ_CP040509.1, read on the forward strand.
GAACTCGCTCCAAAGCCATAACCGCGACTGCACCGGCATCTTCGGCAATTTTTGCCTGCTCTGGTGTGACCACGTCCATGATCACACCGCCCTTCATCATTTCGGCTAGGCCGCGCTTGACTAGTGGGGTTCCGGTGTTTGGGCGTGATGATTTAGATTCAGTCATAGTGCAATTCTAAACTGCCCACCGCGCTGACCTATTCCGGTTATTGCGTTATTGACTTCGAATTACGAAACCGAAGACCAAGCCTCAGCGATTTGTTCTCTAACTTCACCGAGTAGGCGAGGCAACGCTTTAGTCTCGGCAATGATCGGAAAGAAATTTGAGTCGTTGCGCCAGCGCGGGACGATGTGCTGATGAAGGTGTGATGCTATTCCAGCTCCAGCAACCTCTCCTTGGTTCATACCGAGATTGAATCCATGGCAATTCGATACTGCTTTCAGCACCCGCATCGCCTGCTGGGTAATGCTGCCAATCTCGGCAATTTCGTCTGGTGTGGCCAGATCGTAGGTCGAAATGTGACGGTACGGGCAAACCAGTATGTGGCCAGAGTTATACGGAAATAGGTTCAAAAGCGCGTAGGCGTGCTTCCCGCGGAAGACAATCAGCGATTCCTCATCTGGGCGCTCTGGTCCAAGGCAGAAAGGACAATCTTCATCGGCAGGCTGTTGGCCATTTTGAATGTAAACCAACCGATGTGGGGTCCAGAGGTGCTGAAAAGAATTTGGTACACCGGGCAAATCTGCCGAGTTCTCCAACCCTCTCCCCTCGTTCATCGCTAAACCTGAACCTTGTCTTCGATGGCTTTCAGAATTCTCTGAATTGCCTCAGCTACTGGAATGCCATTCTCCTGCGAGCCATCACGGAATCTGAAACTAACAGCCCCAGCAGCTTGATCCTCGCCACCGGCAATAAGCATGAACGGCACCTTGTTCATGGTGTGGTTTCGAATCTTCTTCTGCATACGGTCGTCAGAATCATCAACCATCACGCGAACGCCATGCTTTCTTAGTTCAGTGGCGATCTCGTGTAGATAGTCTGAGAATGCCTCGGCGATTGGAACACCAACTACCTGAACCGGCGCCAACCAAGGCGGGAAGTGGCCAGCATAGTGCTCGGTTAGAACGCCAAAGAATCGTTCAACCGAACCAAACAGCGCTCGGTGAATCATGACCGGCCGCTGCTTTGTGCCCTCTGCAGTGGTGTACTCAAGGTCAAAACGCTCTGGAAGATTGAAGTCCAACTGAATTGTTGACATCTGCCAGGTTCTGCCGATTGCATCGCGGGCCTGCACTGAAATCTTTGGGCCATAGAAAGCTGCGCCGCCTGGGTCTGGTACAAGTTCAAGGCCGGAATCAGCGGCAACCTTCTCAAGTGTCGCGGTGGCAGTTTCCCAAATTTCATCGCTACCAACGAACTTAGGATTTCCTAGTTCTCGGGTTGACAACTCAAGGTAGAAGTCATTCAGACCATAGTCCTTCAGCAAACCGAGGACAAAGCCCAGAACATCCGTTAGTTCCTGTTCCATGTTTTCTTGAGTGACGAAAAGGTGAGCGTCGTCTTGGGTTAGTCCACGTACGCGGGTCAATCCGTGCAGAACACCGCTCTTTTCATTGCGGTAAACAGTTCCAAATTCAAACATTCGTAGCGGAAGATCACGGTATGACCTTGGCTGGCTGCGGTAAATCAAAATGTGGAACGGACAGTTCATCGGCTTTAGGTAGTAGTCCTGCCCAGCCTTACGAATGGTGCCATCTTCGTCGCGCTCTTCGTCCATGCGAATAGGCGGGAACATGCCGTCTGCATAGGTCTGCAGGTGTCCAGAAATCTCAAACAGGTTGCTCTTAGAAATATGCGGGCTGTAAACGAAGTCGTAACCAGATTCTTCGTGTCTCTTGCGGCTGTAATCTTCCATGACACGGCGCATGATTCCGCCCTTTGGGTGGAACACGGCTAAGCCAGACCCTATTTCCTCAGGAAAGGAGAACAGGTCTAGGTCGACACCCAGGCGCCGGTGGTCACGACGCGCTGCTTCTTCCAATCGCTCTTGGTGCGCTCGGAGTTCATCCTTGCTCGGCCAGGCGGTTCCATAGATTCTCTGAAGCTGTTTGTTGTTTTCGTTGCCGCGCCAATAGGCAGATGCAACTCGGGTAAGTGCAAATCCATTACCAATCATGCGGGTGTTTGGGAGGTGCGGTCCACGACAAAGGTCACGCCACACTGTCTCGCCCGATTGTGGGTCAACGTTGTCATAAATCGTCAGGTCTCCTGCGCCCACCTCGGCACTACCCTCACCGAGATCTGACCCCTTTAGTCCAATCAACTCGAGCTTGTATGGCTCGTTGGCAAGTTCAACGCGAGCGTCTCCGTCATTAGTAACTCGGCGAACAAAACGCTGGCCTGAGCGAATGATTCGCTCCATTGCCTTCTCTAGGCCCTTTAGGTCTTCTGGTGTGAATGCTTCGAGAACGTCAAAGTCGTAGTAAAAGCCATCTTTAATTGGAGGGCCGATTCCGAGCTTGGCTTCAGGATTGATGTTTTGGACAGCCTGAGCGAGGACGTGTGCAGCCGAGTGGCGAAGTATGTTCAAACCATCAGGCGAGCTGATTTCAACAGCCTCGACGGTGTCGCCGTCCTTGAGTCGATGGGCAAGGTCACGGAGCTCACCGTTGACACGCTGGGCCACGACTGTGCGAGAGGTGAAAACCTTGAAGCCATCGGAATTTGGCTCGAGCTCGACTGATAAACCATCGACTACGACGCTGAATTTGGACACGAGAACCCCATCTGACTGAAATAACTGTCTCATTCTACTTTGGAGCAGCTCGGAGCCCGCCTAGGCCCACAAACGCGCCTTTAGCGACGCCCTGAAAGTTATGCTTGAACAGTGAGTATTTCTAGAGATTCCAGAGTCGTTCTAATTGGCGCAGGTGTGATGAGTGCAACTTTGGGCACTTTCATCAAATTGCTTAGTCCGTCAACTCAGATTCAGGTCTTTGAGCGACTACCGGATGTTGCTTTGGAAAGCTCAAACCCTTGGAATAACGCTGGCACCGGTCATGCGGCGCTTTGTGAACTTAACTACATGCCTGACTCGAAGGATGGGTCTCTGCCATCTGCGGCCAAGGCTGAGTCCATCAATGAGCAGTTTCAGCTTTCTCGTCAGTTTTGGTCGTATCTAGTAAACCAAGGGATTCTCGGCGATCCTGACACCTTTATTCACTCCACGCCTCACATGACATTTGTCCGTGGCGCCAAGGATGTTGACTACCTAAGTCGACGTTTCCAGGCTTTGAAGGACCTTCCGCTCTTTGCAGGAATGAAGTACTCGGAAGACGCAAAGGAAATTGCTAAGTGGGCTCCCCTTCTAATTGACGGTCGAAATTCAGATGAACCAATTGCGGCAACCTACATCGAATCTGGAACAGACGTTGATTTTGGCTCAATCACACGCCAGCTGTTTGGTTTTCTCAAATCTAAAGGCGTTGAAGTTCGCACTTCAGCCGAAGTCTCCTCCTTGGTTCGAACCCAAGATGGTGATTGGCAACTCGTCGTTACAGATACAACTACCGGACAGAAGTCGTATTCACGAGCAGACTTTGTTTTTGTTGGAGCTGGTGGTTGGGCGCTGAAGTTGCTGCAGAAGTCAGGGATATCCGAGGCCAAGGGATACGGCACATTCCCAGTGGGCGGTCAGTGGCTAAAAACCGACAATCCTGCGGTTGTGGCCAAGCACCAGGCCAAGGTTTACAGCCAGGCCAGCGTTGGTGCGCCACCGATGTCGGTACCTCACCTAGACACCCGTGTGGTCAATGGCAAAGCCAGTCTGCTGTTTGGCCCTTACGCGACGGCCAATCCAAAATTCTTGAAGAACGGTTCCGTTTGGGACTTGCCGAGTTCCATTCGTCCAGCCAATCTAATTCCGTATTTGGCAGTTGGCTTGGGCAACGTTCCACTAATCAAGTACTTGGTTGGTGAGCTGGCTAAATCCAAGCGCAAGAAGTTTGAATCGCTTCTTGATTTCTACCCGAAGGCCAACGAATCGGATTGGGAGCTACTCAACGCGGGTCAGCGGGCCCAGGTGATCAAGAAGGACCGAAAGAAAGGCGGAGTGCTTCAGTTTGGAACTGAGGTCGTCACTGCCAACGACGGTTCGGTTAGCGGGCTTCTGGGAGCCTCACCTGGTGCCTCCACTGCCGTTCACGTCATGCTTCAGGTCTTGCAGCGTTCATTCTCAGCAGAGTTTGATTCATGGCGCCCAAAGTTGCAGGAGATCATCCCAAGTTTTGGAAGCAGGCTAAGCGACGATCCAGCGTTGGCCAAGGCCTCCTTAGCCGCAACGGCAAGGACTCTGAAACTTCGCGGATAGCCCTTAAGCGAAAAACCCGTCCAATGGACGGGTTTTTTGTTTGAAGCTCTTTATCGTGGTCGATACTGGGATCGAACCAGTGACCCCTTCCATGTCAAGGAAGTGCGCTACCGCTGCGCCAATCGACCATTTTGTTTTGTTTTTGTGGAGGTGGAGACGGGATTTGAACCCGTGGGTTTACAGCTTTGCAGGCTGTTGCTTTGGGCCGCTCAGCCACTCCACCATGCTTTCACGAGGCTTACGCCCTACTGCGAGCGGATGACGAGATTCGAACTCGCGACCCCAACCTTGGCAAGGTTGTGCTCTACCAACTGAGCCACATCCGCGTGCCTTCTTTCGAAGACTTAGATACTCTAACCCAAGTTTTTCGACTTCGCAAACTCAAGCCAGAGTGTGTCTAACCTTTCCAGGTCCAACGAGGGTCAGACTCGGAATATGCGTTTTCTCCGTGCAAAACAGAGTCAACTCCCGCGATCTCATCGGTTGATGTAACGCGGAAGCCAATGGTCTTCTGAATAGCCCAACCGATGGCATAGGACACAGTGAATGAGAAAACCAGAACAACCGCGGCACCGATTGCTTGGCGTCCAAGTTGCTCAGCGCCGAAGCCTAGGAAAAGACCAACGTTGGTGCCGAAAAGACCAATGAAGAGGGTTCCAACCAGGCCACCGACAAGGTGGATACCGACTACATCTAGAGAGTCGTCAAAGCCGAGTACAAACTTCAGTTCAATTGCTAGGGCACAAACGACACCGACAATGACGCCAAGTAGTAGTGCCCAAATTGGCTCAAGGTACGCGCAGGACGGCGTGATTGCCACGAGTCCGGCTACGGCGCCCGATGCGGCTCCAATAGAGGTTGGTTTGCCGTGAGCAAGCTTCTCGTAGGTAATCCAGCTCAGCATTGCGCCTACAGGTGCTGCCAGTGTGTTTACGAACGCGAGGGCCGCAACGCCATCGGCGGCAAGTTGCGAGCCAGCATTGAATCCCAGCCATCCGAACCAAAGAATCGCAGCACCGATGATGGTCAGTGGCACATTGTGAGGTGCGTGCATACCCTTTGTGAAACCAAAGCGCTTCCCCAGAACCAAGGCCAGGGCTAGAGCTGACGCTCCTGAGGCGATTTCGACGACTGTACCTCCCGCGAAGTCCATTACGCCAATGTTGTAGACCAGCCACCCACCATCGACAACTTTTCCCTCCTCGACCGTGAAGTTGAAAATCCAGCTCGCGACAGGGAAATAGACCAGCACCGCCCAAATTCCAGCAAAGATCATCCAGGACCCGAACTTTGCTCGGTCGGCGATTGCCCCGGAGATTAGTGCAACGGTGATGATTGCGAATGTGCCCTGGAATCCTGCGAAGGCTAGGCCAAAGCCGTCTCCCCCCTTGGCCAGAGCAATTTCTGTGCCAAGGAAAAGGCGTTCAAAGTCAATACCGAACACGCCGTCGATTCCAAAATAACTGCCAGCCCCGGCGTTGCTGAAGCTAATTGCGTAACCAAAAATCACCCACAACACACCGATTAGCGCGATGGAGCCGAAGCTCATCATCATCATAGAAACCACGCTCGAGGCGCGCACCAGCCCGCCGTAGAAAAAGGCAAGCCCAGGTGTCATGAAGAGCACCATGGCCGAGCAGATGATCAAAAACATAGTGGTGTTTTGGTGGAGCATTTACTACCTCTCGAATAACGCACCAAAGGAGGGACTCTCTTTCGAGAGCCCCTCCGAGGTGTTGCTAATAGGTGTTACTAACCTCGGTCAGCACCGAAAGCGTAAGCCTCTTCACCGTGAACTACGGTGTCGATACCTGCGATTTCGTCTTCTGCCTTTACGCGGAATCCCATGGTCTTTTCAATTGCGAAGCCGATGATTAGTGAGATAACGAAGCTGTAAACAAGTACCGCTACCGCACCAAGTGCCTGCATCGCGAACTGGTGCCAGCCGAAGCCAAAGGCTGCGCCTACACCGTTTCCGAAGATACCGATCCAAAGGGTTCCAACGATTCCACCGACTAGGTGGATACCTACGACGTCTAGTGAGTCGTCGAAGCCCAATGAAAACTTCAGGTCAACAGCTAGAGCACAAAGCGCACCGGCTACTAGGCCCAGGAGAATTGCATAAACAGGGTCAAGAGACGCACAGGCTGGAGTAACTGCTACCAGACCGGCGATCGCACCTGAACCAGCACCGATTGAGGTTGCCTTGCCGTGCTTGATCTTCTCGATGATGATCCAGCCGAGCATCGCAGCAGCAGGCGCCGCAAGGGTGTTGATGAAGGCGATTGAGGCAATTCCGTCAGCAGCAAGCTCTGAACCCGAGTTGAATCCGAACCAACCAAACCATAGCAACGCAACACCAAGCAGGGTCAGTGGAACGTTGTGAGGCTGGGTGATTCCCTTGCTGAAGCCAAAGCGCTTACCCAAGACAATGGCCAGAGCCAAACCGGCTGCACCAGCGTTGATGTGAACTGCGGTACCACCTGCGAAGTCAATTACTCCTAGGCCGTAAACAATCCAGCCACCGTCAACAACCTTGCCGTCTTCAAGTGTGAAGTTGAATACCCAGTTTGCAACTGGGAAGTACACAACAGTTGCCCAGATACCTGCGAAGACCATCCATGCGCCGAACTTGGCACGGTCAGCAATGGCACCCGAAATCAGGGCCACGGTGATGATTGCGAAAGTTGCCTGGAAGGCTACGAAAGCCATCGAAGGGAATGCGCCAGCAGGAGCTGCAGCATCTGCAACCTGAGCTTCAAGCCCGAGGAATGAGGTATCGATACCGAACCATCCATCGATACCGATGAAGGTGTCGACTCCCCCGTTAGCAAATGCGATGGCGTAACCGTAAAGGACCCAAAGTACTGCAATCAGTCCGAGTGAGCCAAAGCTCAACATCATCATGCTTACAACGCTCTTGGCCTTGACCATACCGCCGTAAAAGAACGCCAAACCTGGCGTCATTAGTAGAACTAGTGCCGCTGAAATTAGCACGAATGCCGTGTTTCCTTGATCCACTTGTTTACCTCTCTCTAAGAAAACAAATTGTCACCAAGAGAATCTTGGCTACGTAGAGAGTTTGGCTCACTCAGATTTCACGCGATAACGAGAAATGTTTCGTGTTTGTAAAAAGTCAGGCGCTGGTCAGGGCACCGATGCGTGAAACGGCTCGAAGGTACTTTTTGCGGTATCCGCCTGATAAATACTTGGGTGCAAAGACGTCCGTTAGCGGGTGTCCGGTCGCGCGAATTGCTACCTGCGCCTCATAGGCACGGTCAATAAAGGCAACAAGTCGAAGGGCGTCAACCTGGTCATCAAGCTGATGCACGCTTTCGATGGCTAGTGCACCAAGCCCCTCAAGCAAAAAGCCATAACGCGATGGGTGGATTGTTGATAGATGTTTCAGCAGCGCTCCGAAATCAACAATTCCAGTCTGAGTGTTGACTCGTGATTGCAACCAAGCCTCAAGTTCAAATTGCGAAGTTGACACTGGCTCGAGAGTTACTGGGCGATGGCGGTGGTCCTCGCCGTCAATTCGAACCATTTCAAACTGGTTCGAAATACCCAATATTTCGCGCTGGAAGTCCGCTGCGGCGAATCTACCCTCACCTAAGGCATTCGGTGGAGTGTTTGACGTTGCCGCGAAACGAACACCTTTGGGTGCCAACTCGTTTAGCAGTCGAGACATCATCATGGTGTCACCCGGATCATCGAGCTCAAACTCATCGATGCACAGAAGTTGGAACTTGCCTAGGGCCTCTACTGCTCCAGCAAAACCGATTGCTCCAATCAGACTGGTGTAGGCAATGAAGCTTCCGAACGCTTTTGCCCCTCGAAACTCGTGCCAGATTCCTGCCAGTAGGTGCGTCTTTCCCACACCAAAGCCACCGTCTAAATAAACACCGGGAGGCGGGGTCTCGCGACGGAAGAGTTTCTTTGCCCCAGAAGCTCCCAGAAAGACTCGTGCTCGATCTAGTGCGTGTTGCTGGCTTGGATACTCGGCGTGCGGGACGTAGTTAGCGAGGCGTGCCTCCGTGAATTCACGAGGGGGCGCCAACTGGGCTAGCAACTGGCTGATACTTGGTTCTGGCTGGCGCAAAGTAATGTTCACAAACGCAGCGTGGTCGATTGCCAATTATTACCTATCGGTTGGTCCAAGGCTCCGAGCGAGTTAACCTTGTTAGAGACACAAAAAGTCTAATCAACCTCCAGAAAGAGTTTCATCCCATGACGATTGAATTCGACCAGACAGCCAAGTTCGCAGAGTACGCCGATCCATCGGTGTTGGTTTCTACTGCATGGCTGGCGAACAACCTAAACCGCGAGGGACTCGTTGTTGTTGAATCAGATGAAGATGTTCTTCTGTATGAAATTGGACACATCCCCGGCGCAGTCAAAGTGGACTGGCACACCGAACTAAACGACACAGTTCTTCGCGACTATGTTTCTGACGAGGAGTTTGCCGCGCTCATGTCACGCAAGGGCATCTCGCGTGACACCACGGTTGTCGTCTACGGAGATAAAAGTAACTGGTGGGCTGCCTACGCAATGTGGGTGTTCAAACTGTTTGGCCACCCGGATGTTCGCCTACTTGATGGCGGACGAGAGGCGTGGATTGCTGAAGGTCGCGAATTGACCCGCGAGGCTACCCAAGTTACCCCTGCCGAGTATCCGGTTGTAAAGCGCGACGACAGCACCCTCCGTGCTTTCCGCGATGATGTTCTAGCGCATTTCGGTAATCCCCTAATTGATGTTCGCTCAACAGAGGAGTACACCGGTGAGCGCACCCACATGCCTGCATACCCTGATGAGGGTGCGCTTCGTGGTGGCCACATTCCATCAGCTAAATCTGTCCCTTGGGCTCGTGCTGCTGGCGAGAACGGTGTGTTCAAGTCTCGTGCTGAGCTTGAGGAAATTTATCTGGATGAAGCCGGCTTGAAAGCTGGCGACAATGTGATCGCATATTGCCGCATCGGTGAGCGTTCGAGTCACACCTGGTTTGTTTTGAACTACCTCCTGGGCTTCGAGAATGTTCGCAACTACGACGGTTCGTGGACTGAGTGGGGCAGCTTGGTTGGCGTGCCAATCGTTAAGGGCATCGAGCCTGGTCTAGCGCCTGCGGCTAAGTAGAGTCCTTCCGTGCAAAGTGTTGATGAAATAGTTGAAGATTTCAACGCAGTGGGCGTAAACGACCGCTTGACCCTACTGCTTGAGTATTCCGAGGCGCTACCAGAGCTTCCGGCAAGATACAAGGACCACCCAGATTTACTGGAACGCGTAGAAGAGTGCCAGAGCCCAATTTTCCTTTTCGTAGAGGTCGATGACGCCAAGTTGGTGCACCTGTTCTTCACCGCACCAGCCGAGTCTCCTACAACTCGCGGATTTGCATCGATTCTGCATTCCGCTCTTGATGGGCATTCGGTAGAAGAGGTGCTAGCGGTCGATGACGATTTTCCGTCGCGTATCGGTCTTTCCGCCGCGGTCTCCCCGCTGCGCATGAGGGGTATGCGAGGAATGTTGGCCCGCATTAAGAGGCAAGTCACCGAAAAGTCAGCCTAGAGCTGTGATTTTTTCAGACCACCCAGAATTATTTGAACTCCAACCTGGCTGGAATGTCGCTATGGTCATCTCACCAAATGGCTTAACTGCAGACCCTAGTGGCTCATCCGACGGCATTAGCAATCGTGAAGATCGTGCGATGCTCGGTTACCTCAGGAGTCAATCCGACTTGATTGTCACCACTGGGGCTACCGCTCGAGCTGAAAATTATCGAAGTTCAAAGTACGCTCCCCTAGCTATCATCACCACGGGCAGTGTTGACCTTTCAAGCATTCCTGCGATGCAGGATTCGAGTATTTTTTCCCACTATCTAATTACGACCAAGCCGAATGCACGACTTGCAAAGTTCACCAACGTGCCCGAAGAGCATGTGCTCGTTGTAAGGGATTTGCAGGCAGCCTTTTTGGCCATCGAAAACCTTATCTCAGTCAATCCAATCGCAAAAATTCTGTTTGAAGGTGGCCCATTGGTTACCCAAGAGCTGCTGAGATTCAAACCTGAGACAAGGTTCATCTTGACAGTTTCGGGCGTGTCCCCGGGTGCGATAGAAGTGGCTGAAACATTTGTACAGAATCGGTTCGGAACCGCACTCAGCGATCGTCCAAGCATATCGATGCAAACTACCGTAAACAGCTACTTAGTTTTGCCCTAAGCGGCATTACTGCCTACGCTGCGGCGTGGCAACGGGTACCGGCTAGGTCAAATGTCTAGTCTTTAATCAATGATCGAGTTTGACGTCCCATCCGATGCCCCTGCTGAATTCCGAGTAGCCCTCGAGTCGCTTAAGCATGCCGCAATTCGGAGTGAAATCGACGTTGAAACCATCCCAGCACCACCTGCAATCGCATCTCATGCGATCACATTTAAAGCAAACATCAAAGAGAACCTAACCGGTGTTGAGGGTGACGCGGGTACAGGACGTTTTGTCATGCTTTGGGAGCCAGAACCCCAGGAGGCATGGGCGTCACGATTTAGAGTCGTCATTTTCGCCAAGTCGCCGCTTGAAACCAACATCGGTGCTGACGAAGAAATCAGTGATGTTGTTTGGGCATGGCTCAATGAGGCCCTCCAGAACCGGCACGCTGAGTTTGGTGCGATTGCTGGAACTGCTACCAGAATTATGTCTACTGGATACGGTTCACTAAGCGCGCAGCATGATCACGCTGAGCTGGAACTTCGTGCGTCTTGGTCACCGTTGACCACAGATATTGCCGGCAGCTTCGAAGCGTGGTTGGACCTTATCTGCATCATGTCAGGATTCCCAAACCTACCTGCAGGGATATCTACTATTGACTTCTCGGGTCGTCGATGAACGACCAAGAGCAAGTTGAACTTCCTCTGCTCAAAAGTGCCCGGGCAAGTGTCGTTTTTGTCGACAATCAGGAGCTGCTCAATGAAGCGGTTGCGGTTCTGGCAAATGCCTCGGGCCCATTCGCTCTCGATGCCGAGCGAGCTTCTGGATTTAAGTATTCTCAGCGTGCGTACCTTATCCAAGTGCACCGATCAGGAACACCGATTTACCTAGTTGACCCGATCGCGATTAGCCCTGAGTTTTCAACGGAACCCTTCAGAGAATTAGCCGAGTTGCTTTCTCAGGACGAGTGGGTTCTTCACGCCGCAAGCCAAGACATTCCCTGCCTTTCCGAGCTTGGGTTTAGTCCGGTCTCACTGTTCGACACTGAACTAGGTTCCAGAATCGCAGGTCTACCTCGCGTGAGCCTCGGAGCCGTCTGTGAGCACTTTCTGGGTCTCCGGTTAGCAAAGGAACATTCTGCGGTGGACTGGAGCACTCGCCCGCTTCACGCGGACTGGCTGAACTACGCTGCATTGGACGTCGACGTTCTGCTTGAACTTCGCGAGAAATTGGAAGTTGAACTCGAGACATTGGGCAAGCTCGACTGGGCTCGCCAAGAGTTTGCAAATACTGCAAGGATGAAACCCAAGCCGCCAAAGGCCGACAAATGGCGCTCCCTTACTGGTCTGAGTGCTCTTAAAGATGCCCGAAAGTACGCAGTAGCAAAGGCGATGTGGGAGGCAAGAGAATTGCTAGCAATAAAGCTAGACGTCTCACCTGGCCGCCTAATTCCTGATTCTGCGATCGTGCACGTTGCAAACACACTGCCCAAGTCGCGTCCTGAGTTGGCGGGCGATCGTGCCTTTGTTGGCCGTGCCAGTAGGTCATACATCGACACTTGGTGGACCGCCGTGGAGAATGGTCTCAAGTCTCGTGACTTACCACCTATCAAGGTGAAGACCGAGGGAATACCTAATCACCGCACTTGGCCGGGGCGTTTTACCGACGCAGACAACAGACTCAAAGCTGTCAAGCCTGTGCTGCAAGAGCTTTCGGAGTCGCTCAAAATTCCTGCCGAGAATCTCATAACACCGGACTTCGTTCGTCAAGTCTGTTGGGAGCCACCTGTGGAGGCAAGTGCCTATGCAATCGGGCATTTCCTAGCAACTCTTGGAGCTAGGCAGTGGCAGATAGATTTGGTCGCTGAACCGATTCACTTGGCCATTTCGGCCGTGAGCCAAGGCGACGAGGACTAAACGCCGGCAATAAATCGCGGAACAAGCCAGAAACTAGTGGGAGTTCAGCTCAGCTGAACTGCTTGAACCATCCTGGAGTGGTCTTGCATGCGGAACCTTAGACCCCACAACCTGGGCAACAATGTCAATTGCAATGCTCTGTGCCGTCAACCCAACTCGTTCTAGGATTTCGTCGCGCGAAGCGTGTTCAAGGAATTCGTCCGGCAGACCAACCTCGTTTAGAGCTGTGTCTACCTGCGCCGCACGCAATGTTTGTCTGATTCGCGTGCCAACGCCACCAACCTTGATGCCGTCTTCGATTGACACTACCAATCGGTGTTCAGCAGCCATTGAAACCACTGACGGTGCCACCGGAACCACCCACCGCGGGTCGAGAACCGTTGCACCGATACCCTGGGCGGCGAGCAGCTCAGCCACCTTCAACGCGGTTGTTGCCATAGCTCCGACGCTCACGATCAAAACGTCCTTGCTTGGGGCTTCTGATAGGACGTCAACGCCGTCTTCGGTTCGCCGGATTGCAGGTATCTCAGCTCCGACTGACCCCTTAGAGAAACGAACTACTGTCGGTGCATTGTCTACAGCTACCGCCTCGTTGAGTTCCTCTCGAAGGCGTAGGCCGTCTCTTGGTGAAGCAATTCTTATGCCCGGCACAATCTGAAGAACTGAGAGATCCCACATACCGTGGTGGCTCGCTCCATCGGGACCTGTCACACCAGAGCGGTCCAAGACAATTGTTACGCCAGCTTTGTGAAGGGCAACGTCCATAAGGACCTGGTCGAATGCTCGGTTGATGAATGTCGCGTAAACGGCAACCACCGGGTGGAGACCACCGAAAGCCATACCCGCGGCAGACGTGACGGCGTGCTGCTCAGCAATACCGACATCAAAGACTCGGCTTGGATACTTCTTTGCAAACTTATCGAGCCCAACAGGAATCAGCATGGCACCAGTAATTCCGACAACGCTTGGGTTCTGGTCGGCGATGGTTACAATCTCATCTGCAAACACCGATGTCCACGATGCGCCTGAGGACTTCTCCAGCGACTCCCCTGTTTCTGGGTCAATCTTTCCCACCGCGTGGAACTGGTCGTCGATGTTTAGAGCCGCAGGGTCGTACCCGCGACCCTTTTCGGTTATCGCGTGCACGATCACTGGAGCCGCGTACTTCTTCGCCTGACTCAAAGCCTGTTCCATGGCAACAATGTCGTGACCATCTACCGGGCCGATGTACTTTATGTCTAGGTTTGGAAACATACCCTTAGGTGCAAAGGTGCTTAGCAAGCCTTTTCCTGCGCCTCTTGCTGCTGAGTAAACCAGACGACCGATCAGGCCAAATTTGTAGAACAGCTTCTTACTTAGTTTGTAGAGCCTTCTGTAGTTTGCATCAGTCCTGACACCGTTTAGGTATCTGGCAAGTCCACCGATGGTCGGCGCGTATGAACGGCCGTTGTCGTTGACAATAATGACCAGTTTTCGGTCGTTGTCATCGGAGATATTGTTTAGTGCTTCCCAGGCCATGCCGCCGGTCAAGGCTCCATCACCAATTACAGCAACGACATACCGATCGTCTTGCTTGGTTAGTTTGAATGCCTTGGCAATACCGTCAGCCCAAGAGAGTGAAGACGAGGCGTGGGAGCTTTCAACGATGTCGTGCTCTGACTCGCTTCTCTGCGGGTATCCTGCGATTCCGTCTTTTTGACGTAGTGAGCTCAGATCCTTGCGGCCGGTAAGTAATTTGTGAACATAGGACTGATGACCCGTGTCAAAAATAACCGCATCACGTGGTGAATCAAAAACACGGTGGATTGCCACAGTTGTTTCGACTACGCCAAGATTTGGTCCAAGGTGACCACCCGTTGCCGAAACCGCCCCTACTAGGTAGGTGCGAATTTCGTCACAAAGCCGCTTTAGCTCGGGTGCGCTTAGCGAATCAAGGTCGCGAGGTCCGGAAATCCGCTCTAACAAAGTCATAACTCTTAAAACTCAAGCTGCGCTTGAGTTATTCCTTAAGCAACCAGGCTACGAAGTACGTACTGGAGAATTCCTCCGTTGCGGTAGTAATCCGCTTCACCAGGAGTGTCAATGCGTACCACAGCATCAAACTCAACGGTAGGCTTGCCCGCTGCCGAGTGAGATGACGGCTTAGCGACTACGCGAACTGTCTTTGGAGTAGTTCCGGCATTCAATTCTTCAATGCCGGTGATCTCAAACTCTTCAGTACCATCAAGCCCGAGTGAATCAGCTGTTTGACCTGCAGGGAACTGAAGTGGCAATACACCCATTCCGATGAGGTTGCTTCGGTGAATACGCTCAAAGCTTTCGGTAATGACCGCGCGGACACCCAACAGGCTTGTTCCCTTGGCAGCCCAGTCACGCGATGAACCGGATCCGTATTCTTTGCCACCGAGAATTACCAGTGGGGTTCCCTGTGCCTGGTAGTTACTCGAAGCGTCATAGATAAACGCCTGGGGCCCCTCTGCCTGGGTGAAGTCACGGGTGTAGCCGCCTTCGACGTCATTCAGAAGCTGGTTGCGTAGGCGAATGTTGGCAAAAGTTCCGCGAATCATTACCTCGTGGTTTCCGCGACGTGAGCCATAGCTGTTGAAGTCCACGCGAGAGATTCCGTGTTCAGTCAGGTACTGACCCGCCGGAGAGTCAACCTTGATCGAACCAGCAGGGCTGATGTGGTCGGTGGTGACCGAATCGCCAAGCTTGGCAAGAACGCGGGCGCCCTTGATGTCCTTCACAGCATCTGGAGTAATCTTCATGCCGTCAAAATATGGCGGCTTGCGAACGTAGGTCGACTTGGCGTCCCACTCAAAAACATCGCCCTTTGGAGTCGGAAGAGACTTCCATCGGTCGTCGCCCTCGAATACGCCTGCATACTGAGTCTTGAACATGTCCGAGTTAATTGACTCGTCGATGGTCTTCTGCACTTCTTCGGCAGTTGGCCAGATGTCGCGCAGATAGACAGGCTGACCGTCTAGTCCCTCGCCAAGTGCGTCGGTCTCGAAGTCAAAGTCCATGGTTCCGGCCAGTGCGTAGGCAATTACCAGGGGCGGCGAAGCGAGGTAGTTCATCTTGACGTCTGGGCTAATTCGACCCTCGAAGTTGCGGTTTCCAGAGAGTACAGCGGTGACGGCAAGATCATTGTGGTTGATCGCCTCTGAAATCTCGTC
This sequence comes from Rhodoluna limnophila, assembly GCF_005845365.1. Classification (GTDB taxonomy): domain Bacteria; phylum Actinomycetota; class Actinomycetes; order Actinomycetales; family Microbacteriaceae; genus Rhodoluna; species Rhodoluna limnophila. The sequence continues at coordinate 695,747 of NZ_CP040509.1, forward strand.
AGACAGTGGGCCTGAGTTACCAATGCAGGTTGCACATCCGTAACCGACCAGGTTGAAGCCAAGAGCGTCTAGATCCTTGGTAAGGCCAGCTTTGTTGTAGTACTCAGTAACAACCTTTGAACCAGGTGCTAGCGAGGTCTTGACCCATGGCTTAGCCGTTAGGCCCTTCTCAACTGCCTTGCGAGCAACTAGACCGGCCGCAAGCATCACTGATGGGTTAGAAGTGTTGGTACAAGAAGTAATCGACGCAATTGCAACGTGACCGTTGTCCATTGCAAATGATTGACCCTTAACCGCTGTTGGCTTTGAGGCCTGGGCTGAATATGTAGGCAAGACAGACTCAAACGACTCCTTGGCCTTGCTCAGCACAATTCGGTCCTGTGGGCGCTTTGGACCCGCGATTGAAGGAACGACGGTGCTCAGGTCCAGCTCTAGGTACTCGCTGAAGCGAGGTTCGATGCTTGGGTCGTGCCAAAGCCCCTGAGCCTTTGCATACGCCTCGACGAGATCGATCTGCTCTTGTGGACGCCCAGTGACACGAAGGTAATCAAGGGTGACTTCATCGATCGGGAACATAGCGGCAGTTGAGCCGAACTCTGGGCTCATGTTGCCGATGGTTGCACGGTTTGCAAGAGGAACTGATGTTACGCCAGCACCGTAGAACTCTACGAACTTGCCAACCACACCGTGCTTACGCAGCATCTCGGTGATGGTTAGAACAACGTCGGTGGCGGTTACGCCGGTTGAAATCTGGCCAGTCAATTTGAAGCCGACTACCTTCGGGATAAGCATAGACACCGGCTGACCTAGCATTGCTGCCTCGGCCTCGATTCCACCAACACCCCAGCCTAGAACTCCAAGGCCGTTGACCATCGTGGTGTGTGAGTCGGTACCCACGCAGCTATCTGGGTACGCCTGAAGTTCACCATTTACTTCACGCGCCATTACGGTACGAGCAAGGTATTCGATGTTCACCTGGTGCACAATGCCGGTGCCCGGTGGAACTACCTTGAAGTCGTCGAATGCAGTTTGACCCCAGCGAAGGAACTGGTAACGCTCTCCGTTGCGGTTGTATTCAAACTCAACGTTGCGCTCAAACGCGTCTGGCGAACCAGCAACGTCGATCTGAACTGAGTGGTCGATTACCAATTCAGCTGGTGCAAGTGGATTGATGCGCTTCGGGTCGCCTCCGAGTTCAGCAACGGCTTCACGCATGGTAGCCAAGTCGACAACACAAGGAACGCCGGTGAAGTCCTGCATGATTACGCGGGCTGGGGTGAACTGGATTTCTACATCGGGCTCGGCTGTTGGATCCCAGTTGACCAAAGCGTTGATGTGGTCTGCAGTGATGTTGGCACCATCTTCGGTACGCAATAGGTTCTCAAGCAGAACTTTAAGGCTGTAAGGAAGGGTCTTCGCGTCGACTGAATTGAGCTTGAATATGCGGTATTCCTGAGAACCAACCTTAAGAAGGTCAGCGGAACCAAAACTGTTGACTTTAGACATGTGTCTTCCTTACTATTTGCGCCATCGCTACTAGAAATTTACCACTATTGACGTGAACGAATTGTTTCGCGGGTGAGTAACCAAGTGGTCCATAGCAAAAACGCGTACAACGGTACGCCCATTGCTACCCTAAAGAAGCCAAGGGCCGCAAGTTGATCGGTTAGATACAGGGGAACTTGAACGAGTAGCCTCGAGGCGAAAAGTCCTACCCAAAGCAGAGTCACTAGCTGAAACCGGCGTAAAATAGCCGGTTCGTGCCGCCACGACATGTCGGTTTTCGCGGTCAATACTGAGATTAAGAGTCCGACGACAGGCCAGCGAATTAGAACCGAAACTAGAAGCACCGCAAAATAGATGCTGTTGGAGATGAATCCTTGGATGAAGTAATCCGCGGGTTGACCACCCTCGCGAAGCGGTAGGTATGCAGAGATGGCGATTCCGACGGAACCCGCAATTGCCTGAGTCAGGGGCTTTTTTCGAATGATTTGGATTAGAAGTGAGACCGCAGAGAGTGAAGCTGCCGTAATCACAGCTACCACTGCATTGTTCGTTATTGACAGCAGAATTACGAAAACGGTAGCCGGGACAATGGCCTCGAAAACTCCGAACCAACCACCGAGTGCACCTAGAACGCCTTTTGAAGTCAGAGAGTAACCCTCGTCTGTTTTTGATACCCCTAGCTGGCTGGGTTGTTCTTTCGGCACCTAGAGGCTCCTTGGTGGCGCAACGGTTCCGCCGGGCATTTTTAGCGGCAAAAGGTCCTTTGGTGGCAGTGGAATATCGCCACGAGCCACGATTACCGACCGGAATAGGTCGTCAATGTCGGCTGCTGCCATCGGATCATTAATTGCAGCTCCACCAACAACACCGCGCAAGAACCACTTTGGGCCGTCCACGCCGATAAAGCGCGCTATCCGAAAACCTGCTGCGTTTCCAGCCTCATCCATCAGCGGGATGCGGGCCAGTAATTCAGGACCAAGAGAACCGATCCGCTCTTCGGCCTGACCACCCTGGGTGGTGATTGATTGCTGCATTCCAGATCTAATTTCGTGCCAAATGCCCTCTGATTTTGGCGCAGCGAAGGCTTGCAGCTGGACTGAGGAGCCGTTCCACTCGAGGGTAACTGCGACAACGCGTTTTGAACCTTCCTCGACGTCCAAGCGCATTTGTAGACCTTCGCGAGGAGGAACTCGCATAGAGCCAAAGTCGAGATACGGACTTACGTCTGTGACCTCAGAAACGTCGAATGGGCCTGCGGAATGACGGTCCACAGGAGCGGACTTACCGTTTGAATATGAAGCCGTCATGACTAGTTGACACCCGTCGATCCAAATCCAGCATCGCCACGGTGGCTCTCGGGTAGCGTCTCCACTCGGATAAAGTTGGCACGCTCCACCTTCTGGAACACCAGTTGGGCGATGCGGTCTCCGGCGGTGATTGAAAAGTCCTGCTCCCCCGTGTTGTAGAGATTTACTGCGATCTCCCCGCGGTAACCGGCATCAACGGTACCTGGCGTGTTCAGAACCGTAATTCCGTGCTTAGCAGCCAATCCTGACCGTGGGTGTACCAAACACACATAGCCATCTGGCAGGGCGATAGAAACACCGGTTGGAACCATTACTCGACCTCGTGCTGGTACAACTGTGTTAATCCGGGACCTCAAATCGGCACCGGCGTCACCGGGCTGGGCATAGGCCGGGAGCATTTGATCGTCACAAACTATAAGTACAGGCAATTGATTGTTCACGGTTAGAGCGTAATCTAAAAGGGTGATGACTTCGCTAAAGACAAGCTCGGCTATTCGCTTCGAGGAGAGGGTTTACCCGAGCGTTGGTGCCTTCGGTGCATCACTGATGGTTTGGCCGACGATTTGGCTAGCCTTGGCCCCACTAAACAGCACACTGGGGGCAGTGCTCGGACTTGTGCTGAACCTAGGCGTAGTAGCCCTGATGTACTTCGGTGCACCAATGGTTGTCGTAACCGACGACGAAATTTCTGTCGGTAGGGCAAGAATCCAGTTGTCGCTGGTTGCCGAACCGAGGAAAATTACTAAAGAGGAGCGTCGTGCCGAGATTGGGCCGAAGCTAAATGCTCGCGCTT